>DATGGI010000242.1:0-10309 GCA_035308545.1 Usitatibacter sp. | reverse complement strand
TCGAGATCGAAGTGGAGACCCACAGGGCCCGCATCGCTCAGCTCGTGGAGTCCCTTCGCGACATGGAAGAGAATCTCTCCCACGTCGTCGATGCCCCCGAGGAGCTCGCCACGCAGGCCGACCGCATGCGCCTGGAGCTGAAGGGCCGCCGCGCCGCCTACGAAGTCGGCACCGCGCACCTGAAGTCCCTCAGGGCGGCTTAGCGGGGATAATTTGCACCGTCACTGGCTTCGGGGCCGGTGCCTGCGCCGCAGGGGGCAAGCGGTGCGATTCGATCGTGTAGAACACCAGCGACGCCGCGCCGATCGCGCAGCACGTTGCCACCATCCATTTCAGGATCGCCTTGCGCCAGCGCCGCGCGGGATGCCCCGCGTCCTCGTCGAAGCGCCCCCCGATGACCTGGTCGAGTTTCCTCGCGACGTCGCGTTCGAGATCTTTCATGGGCGGCGCGCTACTCTTCCGAGAGGCTCTCCAGGCGCCCGGAGCGGATCGCCTTCACGAGCTCCGCGTGGTCACGCTCGGTCTGGTCGGCATAGGCCGCCGCGAATTTCGCGATCGCTTCGTCGAACCGCTCGCTCTTGCCGAGGTATCCACTGATCGCCGCGGCATCGCCCGATCTCGCATGGGCGCGGGCGAGCGTCCAGCCACAGAGGTTCGCATAGTGCCTGAATAGCGGCGGCGTGCCGCGATCGAGCGGCGCGGAGAACTTCATGTCGCGAAGTTGCCGGACGTAGTAATCGCGGCCGCGCCTGGTGTGCATCCATCCGAGGAAGATGTCGCTCGAGGACTGCATGAGCCGCTGGCCCACGACCACGCGTTCGCCCTGGTTCTCGTAGCGGCTCTTGCGCGTGTACGGCTCGATCACCGAGCGGCGCGCCTGCTTCACCTGCAGGATCAGCGGATCGTTGTCCACGGACATCATGAGCAGGATGTAGCAGCGCGTTCCCACGCTCCCGATCCCGACCACTTTCACCGCGAAGTCCACGAGGTGATAGCGGTCGAAGAGCACGCGCCTGTCGTCCGGGAGCGTCTGGCGATACTGCGCGAGGGCCTCGCGCACGCGCTGGCCCATGTCGTCGACGTCCACGTGGTAGAGCATCGGCGGCTGGTCGACGAGCTTCGTGTGCCCCCCCTCGGAGCGCGCGATCTTCGGATACAGGTGCTCGATCACGTGCTTGCGCGCGGCGGCGGCGATCGCCTCGGCGAGCTTGCGGTCCTTCGGGCTTTGCAGCTCGTCGATGACGGTCTGCCATTCCATGCGCTGGTACCACACGTCCATGGGCGCCATCGCGGCGCACTCGCGGACGTGCTCGCGGTAGGCGTGCGCCACCTGCAGCGCGAGGTTGCGCGCCTCCGCCTCGGAGAATTTGTTGTCGCGCGCGGCCACGACGAAGCTCGTGGCGAGGCGCTTCAGGTCCCACTCCCAGGGCCCCGGATGCGTCTCGTCGAAATCGTTCACGTCGAAGACGAGGTGCCGCTCGGGCGTGGCGAAGAGCCCGAAGTTGGAGAGGTGGCAATCGCCGCAGAGTTGCGCCTCGATCCCCGTGGTGGGCGTGTTGGCGAGGTCGCTCGCCATCACCGCCGCCGAGCCGCGCAGGAACGTGAAGGGACTCTTCGCCATGCGCCCATAGCGGATCGGGATGAGATTTTGGAGGCGCCCCTTGTTCGATTCCGCGAGGATCGAGATGGGGTCGCGGCGGTTCTTTGGGGGCTTCCACTCGGCGTGCGCCGCGCGTGGAACGTCCTTCCTGCAGCCGCGTCCCACGGTCACGCGGTCGTCGCGGCAGAGCTTGCCCGAAGCTTTCTTCACCGGCGGCATGGCGATCCCATTCTAGACCCCAGACGAAAGTACTGGGTCGTCCAGTCGATGGCCTATGCAGGATCCATCCGGTATCGTGCGAGGCTGGTCCAGGGGAGAGGCTCATGTCGGTCGCAACGCTGCTCGAGCAAATGAAGATCCGCACCCGTCTCACGATGGGATTCCTGCTGGTGTTCGGCCTCACCGCCGTGGGCACCGTCGCGGGCATCTGGAAGATCGACGGCCTGCGCAACACGATCGACCAGCTCGTGAGCCTCCATGCGGCGCGCCTGTCCATCGCGCAACGCTGGGAAGCGGGAATCTCGCTCAACGCGGCGCGCACCAACGACCTGCTGCTGGTCGACGATCCGCAGCTCGTCGCCACGCTCAAGCACGACATCGAGGCCACCTCGAAACAGATCACCTCCGACCAGGCGCAGATCGAGGCGCTCGCCTCGACCGACGAGGACAAGAGCGCCCTGCAATCGATCGCCGAGCATCGCGCGAAGTACCGCGACAGCCGCCAGCTCCTCATCGAGGGCAAGGAAGCCGGCGACGACGTGCGCAGCGACCTCACGCGGGGCCTCCAGCCGCTCGTGAAGTCCTATCTCGAATCCGTCCACCAGTTCGTCGACATCGAGCAGCGCGAGCTCGCTTCCGCGCGCGTCTCGGCCGACGAGGAAGTGCGCAACGCCCGCCTCATGATGATCATCCTGCTCGTCGTGGGCTTCGGCGCGTCGCTCCTCGCCGCCGCCTCCGCCGCCGGATCCATCTCCCGCCGCATCCGCCACGCGAGCGCGAGCTGCGTGCGCATCGCCTCGGGCGACCTCACCGAGCACCTTCATGTCACGGGCCGCGACGAGGTGGCCGAGATGATGGTCGCCCTCCGCGACATGCAGGAAAGCCTCCAGCGGATCGCGGGCAAGGTTCGCGGCACCGCCGAAGCGGTGAGCACGGCCGCCACGCAGATCGCCGCGGGCAATTCGGACCTTTCCTCGCGCACGGAAGAACAGGCTTCGAGCCTCGAGGAAACCGCCGCCTCCATCGAGGAGATGACCGCGACGGTCGGACAGAATGCGCAGAACGCCGGCAAGGCGAACGAAGTCGCAGGCTCCGCAGTGAAAGTCGCGCAGCGCGGCGGCGAAGCGGTGGACGAAGTCGTGAAGACGATGGAAGGCATCCAGGCGAGCTCGCGCAAGATCGGGGACATCACGGGCCTCATCGACTCCATCGCGTTCCAGACGAACATCCTCGCGCTGAACGCGGCCGTGGAAGCGGCGCGCGCCGGCGAGCAGGGCCGCGGCTTCGCGGTCGTGGCCGCCGAAGTGCGCAGCCTCGCGCAGCGTTCCGCGGAAGCGGCGCGCGAGATCAAGTCGCTCATCGCGGAATCGGTGCAGCGCGCGAACGCGGGCGCCAAGCTCGCGGGCGGCGCGGGCGAGACGATGATCGAGATCGTGGCGAGCGTGAACCGCGTCTCGCAGCTGATCGGCGAGATCGCGACGGCGACGACGGAGCAGAACTCCGGCATCGTGCAGACGCACACCACGGTGAGCCAGCTCGACAAGGTCACGCAGCAGAACGCCGCGCTCGTGGAGGAATCGACGGCGGCTTCCGAGCAGCTTCGCATCCTCGCCGAGGAAATGATCCAGGCGGTCGCGGTGTTCAAGCTTCGCGAGGAACAAGCTGCCGGCGAACCCGTCGTTGGCGCTGCGCGTGTCGAGCCCACGATTTCCGCGGCGCCCGCTGCCGCCGCGAAGCCGGTCGCGTCGCCGATGCGCATGGCGCTCGCGGGCAACGCGGGCGACGAGGAGTGGACGGAGTTCTAGTTCGAGCGGGTGTTGGCGGAAGGTGTGAGATTCGAACTCACGAGAGGTTTTCACCCCTGCCGGTTTTCAAGACCGGTGCCTTAAACCGCTCGGCCAACCTTCCTCCGAACAACTGGTGACTAACTACCCCGGTTCGACTGCCGGTTTTGGTGCGCCCATAACCTGAAGGTTAGTGCGCCCCACGCTCGCCATGAAGCGGCGAGCGGCAAGACCGGTGCCTTAAACCGCTCGGCCAACCTTCCTCCGAAAAAAACGCGCTGCTAGGCACTGATTTTAAAGCGTTTTTTGATGCCCGTCATGAAGTCTTGAAACGGGCCCGTGCGTCCCATACTCTAACAAGGCGGCTGCTCCAGGCCGCCAACGTGCATGGGAAAAAATATGCAACCCGTACAAACGGTATCGACGACGCTTGCGCCCACCCAGAACCGGGTGCTGCGCAACACGTACGCGCTGCTCGCGCTGTCCATGGTGCCGACGATCGCCGGCGCGTGGCTCGGCCTGCAGGTGCACTTCAACATCTTCAAGGTCGTCCATCCGGCGATCGGCTTCGTGCTGTTCATGGCGATCGCGTTCGGATTCTTCTACGGCATCGAGAAGAACAAGAACAGCGGCGTGGGCGTGGCGCTGCTGCTCGCGTTCACGTTCTTCATGGGGCTCATGCTCACGCCCCTGCTGGGCGCGGTGCTCGGCTTCGCGAACGGCTGGAGCCTCATCGCCCTCGCCTTCGGCGGAACGGCGGTCGTCTTCGCGACGATGGCGACGATCGCCTCGACGACCAAGCGCGATCTGTCGGGCATGGGCAAGTTCCTGTTCGTCGGCGTGATCATGCTGCTTGTCGCGGCCTTCGCGAACATCTTCCTGCAGCTTCCGGGGCTGATGATCGCGATCTCGCTCATCGCGATCGGCATCTTCTCCGCCTACATGCTCTATGACGTGAACCGCATCGTCACGGGCGGCGAGACGAACTACATCACCGCGACACTCGCGCTCTACATCGACGTCTACAACGTGTTCACGAACCTGCTCGCGCTCCTGGGCATCACGGGCGGCAGCAGCGACTGAGGACGACTTCGGGGTCAGACCCCGAAGGCCGCGGGCGTCAGGGGTCTGACCCCGAAGTACGCTCGAAGAGCGCGATCGATTCCACATGCCCCGTGTGCGGGAACATGTTGACCACGCCCGCGGCCGCAAGCCGGTAGCCCTTCACGTTCACGAGCACGCCCGCGTCGCGCGCGAGCGTCGACGGGCTGCACGAGACGTAGACGATGCGCGAAGGGCCATCGTCGCCGATGCCCTTGCAGATCTCCACGGCTCCGTCGCGCGGCGGATCGATGAGGAGCTTGTCGACGCGTCCCAGCTTCGCGAGCGCTCCCGGCGCATCGGCGTAAAGATCGTAGGCGATGAATGAGGCCCGCGACTCGAGCCCGTTCAGCTTCGCGTTCTCCCGCGCGCGCTCCACGAGCGACGGCGCGCCTTCCATCCCGATCACATCCACGCCGCGCGAGGCGATCGCGAGCGTGAAGTTGCCCAGGCCGCAGAAAAGGTCTCCCACGCGCTCGCCCGGCTTCGCATCGAGCATGTCGACCGCGCGGCGCACCAGCACCGCGTTCACGCCCGCGTTCACCTGCGTGAATTCCGTCGGACGGTAGCGCAGCGACAGCCCGAACTCCGGCAGCTTGTAGTCGAGCGCCGGCGCTTCCAGCGGATACCACGGATGCGCGGTGTCGGGCCCCTTGGGCTGGAGCCACCACTGGATGCCGTGCCGGTCGGCGAACGCGCGGAGCGTGGCCGCGTCGCCCTCGGGAATCGGCTCCAAATGGCGCAACACGAACACCGTGACCGCGTCGCCCACCGCGACCTCGAGCTGCGGAATGCGATCGCGAAGCACCATCGACGTGAACATCTCGCGAAGGGCGGGGATCATCTCCGACACGTGCGCCGGCATCACCTCGCAGGACAGAGTGTCGGCGACGTAGCTCGAGCGCCGCTCGTGGAATCCCACGAGGACGCCGCCCTTCTTCGCGACGTAGTGCACCGAAAGCCGCGCGCGGTTGCGATAACGCCAGGACGCGCCCAGCACCGGAGGCAGGACCTGCTCCGGCTGCACCTTGCCCAGCCGCGCGAGGTTGTCCTCGAGCACGCGCTGCTTGGCCGCGACCTGTGCCCGTGCTTCCACGTGCTGCATCGCGCAGCCGCCGCAGGTGCCGAAGTAGACGCAGCGCGGATCCGTGCGCTGCGCGCTCGCGCGCAGCACCTGCGTGACGGTACCCAGGTCGAAGTTTCCGCGGCTCCTGCGGCGCGTGAACGCGACGCGCTCGCCCGTCACGCCGCCGTCGATGAAGATCACCTTGCCGTCGACGTGCGCGACCCCGACCCCTTCGTGGTCGATGGACTCGATCAGCGCCTCGCCGGCGCTCCCCGGCTTCGCTCCCGCTACTGGCACAACGGAAGCGGCGACGAGAACGTCTGGCGCTGGATGGCTTTCTGCACCGTGGTGCCGTTCACCGTATAGGTGAGCTGGCCCGTGGTGCCGGTCGAGAAGTGCAGCGACATCGTGCCAACGGCCGTGGGCGTGATCGCCGTCCAGGGGCTCGCATTGAACACCGGACCGGTCGTCGTGTAGAGCGTGCCCGTGAAGTTGCCGGGGGTCGTCTGCGCGCCATTGGACATCACGTACCACGTCGCATGCCCCGTGCTGTCGTAGTCGAAGAGTGTCGCGAAGGTGGTCGAGCCTTGCTGCGTCACGTTGAGGCCCCATCCCGATTCGTTCGGATTCCACCAGAGATCCTGGAAGTTGCTCGCGCTCGTGCGGTCGGCGGAAGTCGGCGTGCAGACCGTGGTGGAGGTCGAGAACGATTCGCGCATGATGTTCTTCGTGACCGTCGTGCCGTTGTACACGTAGGTGAGCGTGGCTGTGCTCGTACCGGTGAACACGAGCGTCATCGTGCCGACCTTCGTGGCGACCGTGAGGGCCGGATTCCACGGGCTCGCGTTGAACGGTGCCCCCGACGTATGGAAGAGATCGCCCGTGAAGGAGCCGTCGACCTGCTTGGCGCCGTCGGGCATCACGAGCCAGAGGGGCGCGCCGGTGGAGTCGTACGTGAAGAGCGTCGCGAAGATGATGTCGCCCTGGTGGTTCAGGTTCATGCCCCAGCCGGACTCGGAGTTCGCCGGCGCGTTCCACCAGAGGTCCGTGTAGTTCACGCCCGTCGACGTCGCCGACTCGGTCGCGAGGTTCATTCCGTAGCTTCCCGTGGCCTGCGGATCCCACGCGCCCACCGCCACGTAGTACACGCCCGAGCCGAGCGCCTTCGTGATGCCGAAGTTGAAGCTCGCGCTGCTCTCGTCGTCATCGGCCGCGATCTCGGTGCCGTTGGTGTCCATCAGGGTGCCCACCGTGTCGAGCGTGCCCGTCGAATACACGTGCACAGTCGACGGATTGGCCAGCGTGAATCGCCAGATGTCGATGTCGCCCGGATAGTCGATCTTCATGTTCGGCAGGAAGATCGCCGAGCCGAGCAGGTCGAGCGGCTGGGCGCTCACCGTGGAAACGACATCCTGCACGCGGTTGGGCGCGTCGTCCGTGCGCGTCTGTCCCGAAATGTACTGGTCGATCTCCGGCTCGAAGACCTCGAAGCGGTCATAGAGAGCGTATTCGTTCAGGTCCGTGCACGACATGCCGTCGGCGTTGTTGTCCGTCGTCGTCCCGGTGAGCACGCCGCGCAGGTCGAGCGAGCCGCTGCTGTTCAGCGTGTACAGGCCCGAGCCGCTCGAGCCGCCCTCGATGATCCCGCTCGTGAACTTGATGGCGTACATGTCGAAGGGCCAGTCGCCGACGCGGAATTCCTGCGACACCGAGCCCAGCGCGACGCGGCTCGTGTCGCCGCTCGGGTGGCTCACGCTGACGATCGAGGTTCCGTCGGCGACGTGCGCCGCGCTCCATCCGGAAAACACCGCTCCCGGGGGCACGGACTGGTTCATCCGAATGAGTGTGGAGTCGGCGTTGAAGTTCGTGAAGACGAGCTGCGTGCCGCCCGCCACCTGGACCTGTCCGCCGGCCACGCTCGTGTCCGTGCAGGAATTGGCTTCGTAGAACCAGAGCGTCGTGATCGTCGCCGCCTCGGCGGACGTGTTGATGCAGTGGTTCGCCGTCACGAGGAAGGGCGCCGGCGCGAGCGGCGTGTTGATCAGCTCGGCCGAACAGAGAAAGAAGCTGCCGCTGTTGGCGAACATGATCTTCACGTTCGACTTCACCCGCTCGGCGATCGCGGCGTCGAGCGTCGCGTTGCCGGTGCTGCAGGACGCCGGCACCGTGCAAGTCCCCGCGGACGCTTTCAGCTGAACCGGCGAATCGAAGAAATGCCCAACCTCGGAGAGCGTCACCGCGCCAGGCGACGGAAGCACGGGGCTGAAGAGCTCGATCACCTGCGACGAGCCTTCGGTCCACGGAGTCCAGTGCGTGTTGCCGAGCGTGGGATCGATCGTCATCGATTCGAGGCGTCCCGAATCGGAGCCTGCGGCGACGAGCTCGAACGCGCCGGGCACGGTGCCCAGCTCGAGGTGCAGGCGAATGCCCACCGCGCCCTCGGAGGTCGCGCGAATCTTCGCGACGTATCCTCCGGGAACCGCGTGCCACTGCGCGATCGCCGCGGATTTCTCGAGCGGCCGGTTCTCGCCGATCTTCAGCGGTCGGCCTGCAGCTGAAGATTTCGGCAACACGGATTTCTGCGCGGCGAGCGGCGGCATCGACACGATATCGTCGGGCTCGAGCGACGGCGCGCGCCACGCGGCGACCGCGGGAGGCGCGCTCGGAAAGCTCCGCGAAGGCATCGATCGCGCGCCGTTCGCGGTGTCGAGGACCCGCTGGATTGCCGGAGGATTCGCCGCCGACGCGACGAGCGGAGCCACCAGGGCGATGGCCGCGATAAGCCTTTGGAATTTCATGGAATTTCCTGATATTTCATGGGGTTATGTTAGCATAGGAACGTGATCAAATACTGCAACGCATGTGGTGCCTCGGTCGTGCACCGCATCCCCGAAGGCGACGCGCTTCTTCGCGCGGTGTGCGACGCATGCGGGCATATCCAGTACGAAAATCCGAAGATCGTCGTGGGGTGCCTGCCCTCACATGGCGATCGCATCCTCATTTGCAAGCGTGCCATCGAGCCCCGCTACGGATTGTGGACTTTGCCTGCGGGATTCATGGAGAACAACGAATCGGCCTCCGAGGGCGCGGCGCGCGAAGCACTCGAGGAAGCCAATGCGCGCGTCGAGATCGAGGACCTCTACACGGTGTACTCGATCCCGCACATCAGCCAGGTCTACATGATGTTCCGCGCGAAGCTCCTCGACCTCGATGTCTCGCCGGGTATCGAGAGCCTCGAGGTGAAGCTCGTGACCGCGGACCAGATTCCCTGGAGCGAGCTTGCGTTCGCGATGGTGAAGCGCACCCTCGAGCACTACCTCGAAGATCGCAAGAGCGGGATCTTCGTTCCCCGCTTCGGCGATATCCGCCCGCCGCAACGCTAGTCCGAACGGACTACCCGCCGCCGATCATGCAACTTGCAGCACCTCTTCTTCAGCGATCACGAACACCTGGTCGCCCCGGCGCGGCAGGACCTCCGCGCTCCCGGTGAACGCGCCGAACGCCGGCAGCACGCCACAACGCGCGCCGAACCAGAAGCAAGGCAATCGCACCGATTTTTCTCCACTCGCGGAAAGGCGCACCGCCGGATGGATGTGGCCCGCCAGCGCATAGCCTCCCCGCGCCGCGCCCGGCTCGTGGTTCAGCACGAACGTCCCGAGCCGCTCGCCTTCCTCGATGCAGCGCACGCTCCACGACTCCGGCGGGTCGCCCGCGTTCCTGTCGTGATTGCCGCGCACCAGCGTGAGCGACACGGACCTGCGGGCTTCACGCCACGCGCCGAAGCGGGAAAGCGTCGCCTGCGTGCGCCCCGATTCGCTGTGGAGGAAATCGCCGAGGAAGACGATTTCACTCGCGCCCGTCTTGTCGATCGCCGCGCCCAGGCGCTCCACGTTGTCGCTCGTCGTTCCCGAAGGAAGCGGGATGCCCGCGCGGCGGAAGCTCGCCGCCTTGCCCAGGTGGAAGTCGGCGACGAAGAGCGTTTTTTTCGCGGGCCAGAAGAGCGCGCGCTCGGCCAGCAGCACCAGGTTCTCGCCGGCGACGATGCATTCGATCATAGGAGGTCCAATTGGGCCCCGTTCTGCAACGGGGTGACATCTTCAGCGGACGCCCTGTCGAACTCGAGCTGCATGCGGCGCACACGGTCGGCCAGCTTCTCGCTCGTGAGCTTCTCGCGGAAACGGCTCACCATGATCGGGAAGGCGAAGGGCGTGGGCTTGTGCGTCTGGCGAAGCACGAGCGGCGACTCGTTCATGCGGCGAAGCGCGGCGGCGAGCCGCGAGAACTCGAGCTCGCGCTCCAGCACCTCGCGCTCCGATTGCCCGAGCAGCGGATTTGAAGGATCCCATCGCGCGAACACTTCGTAGATGAGGCCGCTCGTCGCCTGCACCTGGCGATTGGTCTTGGGCTGACCCGGATAGCCCTGGAAGACGAGCCCCGCCACGCGCGCGACCTCGCGGAACTGGCGCTTGGAGAGCTCCGCGGCATTGAGGCTCGCGAGCATGTCGTCGAGGAGGTTTTCCGTGGAGAGCAATCCGTCCT
>DATGGI010000241.1:0-3109 GCA_035308545.1 Usitatibacter sp. | reverse complement strand
CGGAGTGGATCGACCGCGGCGAGGGAAAGGACCGCGTGCGCTTCTCGGTCAGGGATAGCGGCATCGGCGTGTCGCCGGAGCAGCAGCAGCGGCTCTTCCAGCCTTTCCACCAGGTCGAGGGAAACACGCGGCGTCACGCCGGCACCGGCCTGGGCCTCACGATTTGCCGGCGCCTCGCCGGCGCGATGGGCGGAACCATCGAGATGGTGAGCGCGCAGGGCCGGGGCACGGAGATGATCCTCACGCTGCCCCTGCCGATCGCGAACCCGGCGGATCTCGCAGAGGAATCCCTGGAAGATGTCCGAACCCGCTCCGAGGTACCGAAGCTCGCGCGCCGCGAGGCCCCGAGCATCGCGCAAGCCGAACGCGAGGGGACGCTGGTGTTGCTCGTGGAGGACCATCCGATCAACCGTCTCATCCTCGCGCGCCAGCTCGACGTGCTCGGCTACGCCGTGGAGCGCGCCGAGAATGGGCGCGAGGCGCTAGAGAAGTGGAATCGCCTGAGCGTGGGAATCGTGATCACCGACTGCCAGATGCCGGAGATGGACGGCTACGAGCTCGCGCGCAGCATCCGCAGCCTTGAATCAGCCCGCGGCGCCAAGCGCGTTCCGATCATCGCGTGCACCGCGAACGCGCTGGCCGGCGAGGCGGCGAATTGCTTTTCCGCCGGCATGGACGACTACCTCTCGAAGCCCATCGAGCTCGCGAAATTGCAGGCCAAGCTCGATCACTGGCTTCCGATTCCCGATGCGCCCGAAGAGGCCGTCCCGCTGGACCGCAAGGCGCTCGCCGAGATCTCGAACGGCGACGCTGCCGCCGAGCGCGACATCCTGCGGGACTTCCGCCGCTACAACCTGGAAGACCGGCAAGCCCTCATGGCCGCGCTCGAAAAGCAGGACCTCGACGCGGTCGTCCGCGCTTCGCACCGGATCAAGGGCGCGAGCCGATCGATAGGCGCGGAGCGCCTCGCCGTGGCGAGCGAGCGGCTCGAGCACGCCGGCCGGGCGAGGAATTGGCCCGACGTCGCCGCGAACGTCGACGACTTCCGGCGCGAATTCGACTTGCTGGATGCCCACATCGTCTCGGACGGAGTCCGTCGCCCGGAAACGTAGCTCGGGAAGCCCAGGACGCCGCCCATCACACGAGGCTTCAGGAGCGGCCTGGACACGCGGCACAATGCGGGCATGTCCACCTTCGCCCCAGCCTCCAAGGCCCGCGGCCTCGCCCTCATGTTCGGTTGGCGCCGCGTTCTGATCGCTCTCGCCCTCGGCGCGCTCGTGGGCCTCATCCTCTTCCCCACTTTCGTGGGCGGCACCCCGGTCTGGCAGGTGATGACGCGGGAGATGACAGTCGCGCTCGCCTGTCTCGTCGCCTTCGGGATCTTCGAACAATGGCCGCGGAAGTTGCCGGCGTGGGTCGCGCGCTGGTTCCTGCAACTGTGTGCGGTCGCTCTCGTCATTCCTCCCACGGCGCTGGCGATCTACCTCGTGATCACCAGCGGAGAGTCCGTGCCCTTCTGGAAGAGCCAGTTCCGCCTGAACGGCTTCGCGATAATGATCGCGACGGGCCTTTTCGTGGCTCCGTGGACCGCGGTGGTCGCGCTCTTTCACCAACGCGAGCTGCAGCTCCAGGACCAGGCGCAGGCCTTCGCGCTCGAGCGAAGCGAGCTCGAACGCAAGGCGCTCGATGCGCGCCTGCGCCTCGTGCAGGCACAGGTCGAGCCGCATTTCCTCTTCAACACGCTTGCCAACGTTCGCGAGCTGGTCGTCTCCGGATCACCGCAGGCTTCTTCGCTGCTCGACAGCCTTATCGCGTATCTTCGCAATGCCGTGCCGCGGTTGAACGAGCCCGTCACCACGATGGACCAGGAACTGCAGCTCGTTCGCGCCTACCTGGAGCTCATGCACATGCGCATGCCCGATCGATTGCAGTTCTCCGTGCAGGCGGATGCTGCGGCTCCCGGCGTGAGCTGTCCGCCGGCCACGCTGCTCACGCTCGTGGAAAACGCGATCCGCCACGGGATCGATCCCAGCGAGGAAGGCGGCCGCATCGATGTGAGCGTGACCGTGCATGGCGATCGCTGCCGCGCGGAGGTGACCGATACCGGCGTGGGCATGCGGGATGGTGGCGAAGGCCTTGGCACCGGGTTGGACGCGCTTCGCGAGCGCCTCCAGATGATCTTCGGAAGCGACGCACAACTTCGGCTGGTTCCGATCATGCCCCACGGAACGCGTGGCGAGATCGACTTTCCCGCGCGGGTGGCAAAAGCGTGAACGCCAGGCGCCCCACGGCGATCGTCGCCGACGACGAGCCGATCCTGCGCTCGTCACTCGCGCGCATGCTCGCCGATGCGTGGCCCGAGCTCGACATCGTGGCCGAGGCACGCAACGGCCGCGAAGCCGTGACGCTCTTCGAA
The DNA here is from genome assembly GCA_035308545.1 of Usitatibacter sp. GTDB lineage: Bacteria > Pseudomonadota > Gammaproteobacteria > Burkholderiales > Usitatibacteraceae > Usitatibacter. The sequence goes on along the minus strand of DATGGI010000241.1, from coordinate 693 downwards.
TCCCACCGGCCCGACATCTGTTTCCTCGACGTTCACATGCCGGGTCTCACGGGCGTGGAGGCCGCGCGCAAGATCGGCGGCGGCGCGCACCTCGTGTTCGTGACTGCGTTCGACCAGTACGCCGTGCAGGCCTTCGAGCAACGTGCGATCGACTATCTCGTGAAGCCATTGGATGCGGCGAGATTGGCGGAGACCGTCGCGCGGCTCAAGGAAAGGATGAGCTTGGCCCCCGGCCTGCGCCGGGGCGACATTTCAGCGGAGACCGAGGCGCTCCTCCAGCAGATCGCCGAGCGCCTCGGCAAGAAGTCCGGCCCGCCCGCGCTGCGTTGGATCCACGCGACCGTGGGCAACACGGTGCGCATGATCCCGGTGGAGGACATCGCGTTCCTGCGCTCCGACGAGAAATACACGCTCGTCGCCTGGCGCGACGACGGCCGGCCCGCGGAAGGACTCATTCGCACGCCGTTGAAGGAACTGGTGGAGCAACTCGACGGCGAGATCTTCCTGCAGGTGCATCGATCGGTCGTCGTGAACCGCAACGTCATCAGCCACTTCGTGCGGCTGGAGAACGAGACCGGCCAACTGCACCTGAGGGGGCGCGAAGACGTGGTGCCGGTGAGCCGAAGCTACCTGCACCTCTTCAAGCAGATGTGATCAGCGTCTTGAAGCCACCAAAGAACATCCGCTTTCCGT
>DATGGI010000240.1:0-46731 GCA_035308545.1 Usitatibacter sp. | reverse complement strand
GCTGTAGGTCGTCGTGAGGAACAGGAAGATGAGGACGACGATCAGGATGTCGATCAGCGGGATGAGGTTGATGTCGGGCTCATCCCGCGGTCGCGCGCGACCGAAGTTCATGCGCGGCGCTCGCCGTGGATGATCTCGATCAGCTTGATGGCCTGGCTTTCCATGTCGACCACCATCACGTCCACCTTGTTGCGGAAGTGCCGGTAGAAGATCACCGAGGGAATGGCCACGCCGATGCCGAAGAGCGTGTTGTAGAGGGCCACTGAAATGCCGTGGGCGAGCTGGGCGGGATTGCCGCCCGTCATGGGATTCTGCGAGCCGAAGATCTCGATCATGCCGACGATGGTGCCGAAGAGGCCCATCAGCGTGGACACCGTCGCGATCGTGCCCAGCGTGTTGAGGAAGCGCTCGAGCTCCAGGCCCACGGCGCGCCCGGCGTCCTCGACCGAGTCCTTCAGCACTTCGCGCGAGCTTCGCTCGTTCACCAGCGCGGCGGCGAAGATGCGGCCGATCAGCGGGCCGCGCTGCAGCCGGTTCACGAGGTCCTGGGTCACGCCCTTGGCCTGGTACTCGCGGATCGTGGCGGGAAGGACGTCGCGCGGCGCGACGATTGAATTGCGGAGGGACCAGAAACGCTCGCCGATGATTGCGAGCGCGATGATCGACGTTATGACGATGAACCAGATCGGCCAGCCGGCCGCTTCGATGATCGACAGCACTTGCGAGTTGCTCCTGTTGGAAAGCCGTGGGGACTGTAGCCCGACGATTATGATTCCACAAGGCCTTGTACAACACTGCAACGCACGGCACAAACGCATCGGCTCGCGACGCCCCCGATTAGAATCGCGCGATCGCGCGCGGGTTCGTTCGCGAAATGCGTCAGAAATGTGGCGAATCATCCACAGAGCCTGTGGATAAGCCTGTGGGTTGTAATCTTGCACCTGTCGCAAGTGACGTATCGCAAAGGCTTTTTCTTGCGGCGCTCAAATTTTGAGCGAAGCGTGTTTCTTTCTTCTTATCAATGACTTACGGTATTTTCTCTCCTGTCAATAGTCTTCTCCAGAGGGAAAGCGGCGCGCCGCGAGGCGTAGCCGGGCCCCCAGTGGATAGCCTCGGGCGCCCGGACGCCGCTACCAACCGCCCATGACAGCCTCGCTCTTCCCCGACGCGCCCCCCGTCATCAGCGTGACGGAGCTGAACCGACGCGCCCGCAACCTCCTGGAGAACCACTTCGAGATGCAGTGGGTCGCCGGCGAGATCTCGAACGTGAAGAAAGCCCCGTCGGGACACTGGTATTTCGCGCTGAAGGATGCCGCGGCATCGGTCGACTGCGCCATGTACCAGTCGCGCGCCCGGTTCCTCGATTTCCGGCCCGAGAACGGCCAGCAAGTCGAGGTTCGCGCACGCGTGACGCTTTACGAAGCGCGCGGCGCGTTCCAGTTGAGCGTGGACGAGATGCGCAAGGCCGGCCTCGGCGCCTTGTACGAGGCTTTCGAGAGGCTGAAGGCTCGCCTCGAAAAGGAAGGCCTCTTCGATCCGGCGCGAAAGAAACCTGTTCCCGCGTTCCCGCGCGCGATCGGCATCGTGACCTCCCCTGCGGCCGCGGCGCTTCGCGATGTGCTGACGACGCTCGCAAGGCGCGCGCCCATGGTTCCGCTGGTGATCTATCCCGCGCAGGTGCAGGGCGAAGGCGCGGCGGCGCAGATCGCGGGTGCGGTCCGCGTGGCGAACGCCCGCTCGGAAGTCGACGTGATCCTCGTCTGCCGCGGCGGGGGAAGCCTCGAGGATCTCTGGGCCTTCAACGAGGAAGTCGTGGCGCGATCGATCGCCGCCTCGCGCATCCCCGTGGTCTCGGGCGTGGGCCACGAGACGGACTTCACGATCGCGGATTTCGTCGCGGATGTCCGGGCGCCGACGCCCACGGCGGCGGCGGCCCTGGCGAGCCCGGACCGCGCGGACCTCGTGGAGCGCGTCTCGGTATTCGAGCGGCGCCTCCTTCGCGACATGCGCCGCGTGTTCGAGGTCCGGGCGCAACGGCTCGACCTCGCGTCGCGGCGCCTGCTCACTCCGGCCGAGCGCATCGAGCGATCCCGCGAGCGGCTGGCCCAGCTTTTCCGTGCAATTCGCCGCGCGCTCCCGGACGTCGCCGCGCAACGACGCGTGAACGCGCGCTTTCGCGAGCAACTCTCGGCCTGCCTGCAGCGGCGCCTTCGCGAGCATGCGCGCCATGTCGTCGCCCTTGGGGACGCGCTCTCCCACCTCGATCCCAACCAGGTGCTGGGCCGCGGCTACAGCATCGTCCGCGACGCGAGCGGCCACGTCCGCGCGACGAGCGCCGGGCTCGAGGCGGGCGATGCGCTCGACATCACGTTTTCCGAGGGCGGAGCGGCCGCCACGGTGCGCGAGCCTCGACCGCGCTAGACTAGTGCCAGCAGAGCGTTTTCCGGTTCACCATCCCCAGGAGGAGACATGGCCAAGAAAGGCACCAAGGGACACGCCGTCTACAAGTTGATCGAGATCGTCGGCACCAGCACCCAATCGTGGGCCGACGCCGGCGCCAACGCCGTGAAGACCGCGTCGCGTTCCCTTCGCGACCTGCGCGTCGCCGAGGTCGAGCAGCTCGACATGAAGATCGACAACGGCAAGATCACCTACCGCGCGAAGCTCAAGGTGAGCTTCAAGTTCCACGGCGAGGATTAACGCCGCAGGAAGCGCTCCACCCGCTCGGCTGCCTCGCCCGCGACGTCCTCGCGCAGGCAGTCGAGCCGTTCCACGTCGTCCATCGCGCGTTGCCACGTGAGCTGGCGCTTCGCCAGTTGCCGCGTGGCCGCCGTCCCGCGCGCGGCAAGCGTATCCATGGGCCGTGAGCCTTCCAGCACTTCCCACGCCTGCCGGTACCCCACCGATCGCATCGACGGCGTCTCGGCCGTGAGCGTGTAGCGGCGCCGCAGGCTTTCGAGCTCCGCGACGAGCCCGCGGTCGAGCATCCCGCGGAAACGCTCCTCGATGCGCCGGTGCAGCGCCAAGCGATCCGAGGGTTCGAGGGCGATCTTCAACGCATCGAAGGGTGGTGGCCCCTCCGTTCCATCCGCGTGCCATTCCGTGAGCGTGCGTCCCGAGTGGCGATGGACCTCGAGCGCGCGCTGGATGCGCTGGGCATCGCCGGGTTCGATGCGCGCGGCGGCGGCGGGATCGACGCGCGCGAGCTCGCGGTGCATCGCGGGCCAGCCCTCGCGGGCGGCCTCCGCTTCGATCTCGCGGCGCAACTCTGGCTGCGCGGGCGGAAGGCTCGCGAGTCCCCGGGAAAGCGCGCGAAAGTAGAGCATCGTGCCGCCCGCGAAGAGCGGCACCTTTCCGCGGCCGTGGATCTGAGACGCGAGGCGTAACGCGTCTTCGCGAAAGCGCCCCGCCGAATAGGCCTCGGTGGGAACGACCACATCGATGAGGTGGTGCGGCACGGTGGCGCGCTCCGCCGCGCTGGGCTTCGCGGTGCCGATGTCCATGTCGCGATAGACCTGCGCCGAATCGACGCTCACGATCTCCACCGGAAATCGCCGGGAGAGCGCGAGCGCCACCGCGGATTTTCCGCTCGCGGTGGGGCCGAGGATGAAGACCGCCTTCACCGCCCCCGCATGAAGAGGCGGTCGAGGTCGTCCATGCCGAACTGGACCCAAGTGGGCCGCCCGTGGTTGCAGCTGCCGGCGCGCTCGGTCTGCTCCATCTGGCGCAGGAGCGCGTTCATCTCCGGGATCGTGAGGTTGCGGTTTGCGCGAACCGCGGCGTGGCAGGCCATCGTGGAAAGGAGCTCGTTGCGCCGCTCGACGAGCACGCGGCTCGCGCCGAACTCGCGCATCTCCGCGAGCACCGAACGCAGCATCCCCTGGGAATCGAGGTCCGCGAGCATGGCGGGCACCGCGCGGATCACGAGGCCGCGAGGCCCGGAGGCCGCCACGTCGAAGCCCAGGCTTTCGAGCGCGCCGCGTCCCTGCTCCGCCTGCTCCACTTCCTCCGCCGTCGCCGTCATCGGGATCGGCACGAGCAGGGGCTGCGACGGAAGCGTGGCCGCGTCGAGCGCGTCCTTCAGGCCCTCGTACACGATCCTTTCGTGCGCGGCGTGCATGTCGACGAGCACGAGCCCCGCGGCGTTCTGCGCGAGCACGTACACGCCATGCAGTTGCGCGAGCGCGAATCCCAGCGTGGGCGCTTCGGTCGCTGCCGTGGCGGGCGCGTCGCGGCGCTCATCCACGATCGCCGAGGCGAAGAAGGCCTCGTAGCGCTGCGCCGGCTGCGCGACCTGCAGCGTGGATTGGCGAAATTCGGGAATCGGCATCGTGGGAGCCGCGACGCCCGGCGCGAGCGGGCGCGCCTCGCGATTCTCGAGCGTGGACGACAACGCACGCGACACCGTGTGGAAGGCGAATTGGTGGATCGCGCCGGAATCGCGGAAGCGCACCTCGCTCTTGGCCGGGTGCACGTTCACGTCCACGAGCGCGGGATCCATCTCGAGGAAGAGAACGTAGGCCGGATGGCGATCGTGGTGCAGCACGTCCGCGTACGCCTCGCGCAACGCATGGGCCACGACCTTGTCGCGGACGAAGCGCCCGTTCACGAAGAGGAACTGCGCGTCGCGCGAAGCGCGCGTGAACCCGGGGGGCGCCACGAGGCCCGCGAGGCGCACGCGCGCGCTCTCGCCGGTGGCCTGCATCGCATCCTTCGCGAAGTCCTCGCCGACGAGGCGCGCCGCGCGCGCGCGCAGCGTCTCCGGCGCGAGATGCATCATGCGGCGTCCATTGTGGGTGAGCGAGAACGCGACCTCGGGGCGCGAGAGCGCGATGCGCGTGAAGGCCTCGTCGCAGCGCGCGTACTCCGTCGATTCGCTTTTCAGGAACTTGCGGCGCGCCGGGGTGTTGAAGTAGAGATCCTCGACGTCGACAGTCGTGCCGCCCGCGAGCGCCGCGGGCTCGACCGCGGAAACCTGCCCGGCCTCGCACGCGATCTTCCACGCGTGGCGGTCGCCCGCGCGGCGGCTCGAGATTGAAAGGCGCGCCACCGCGCCGATCGAAGCGAGCGCTTCCCCGCGAAACCCCAGGCTCGCCGCCCTCTCAAGGTCTTCCAGCGTCGCGATCTTGCTCGTCGCGAAGCGCGCCACGGCGAGCGGCAGGTCGTCGCGCTCGATTCCGGAGCCGTCGTCGACGACGCGCATGCGGCGCACGCCGCCTTCCACGAGCTCGACCGCGACCGATTGCGCGCCCGCGTCGAGGCTGTTCTCCATGAGCTCTTTGAGGGCCGCCGCGGGCCGGTCGACCACCTCGCCGGCGGCGATCTGGTTCACCAGCAGCTCGGGAAGATTCCGGATCAGGCTCACAGTGGAATGTTACACTGGAGCGGCGCGCTTTCCCCCTCTGCGCCCCGTCGACGCAAGGAGCGGCATGACCTCGCAAGATTCCGCGGCGTACCTGGCCGCGGATGCCACGGACCAGAACCTGCAAGCGGAACAATTGCGCTTGCTGTTCCGCTTTTCCGTCGTCGGCCACCTCGCCACGCTGCTGGTGATCTTCATCCTGGGCGGCATCCTCTGGCAGGATCTCGCGCGCCCGTCGCTCTTCATGTGGTTCGTCGCGACTTCACTCGTCGCGGTGGGCCGTTACCTCCTCTACAAGGCATTCATCAAGACCACGCCGCCTGCCTCGGAGCTCAAGCTCTGGGAGGGCCGCTTCATCGCCGGGACGATCCTCGCAGGCGTGTGCTGGGCGATGATCGGGAGCGCGCTCCTTCCCGATCCCACGCGCATGGTGCAGCGCCTTTCGGTGGTGATGCTGGTGATGCTGCTCATCACGGGGGCCGTCGCCTACTATGCGCCCCATCGCTTCGCTTACAAGATCATGGCGGTCTTCGGCCTCGTGCCGCTCGCGGTGACGCTCGGCATGTCCGGCGACCGCAACCAGATGTTCCTTTCGGGATCGATCCTGATCCTCGCGGTGATCCTGCCCTACGTGCATGCGCGCGTTCACCGGGCGCTCGTCGAGTCGCTCACCACGCGGCGCGCGCGCGAGTCGCTCTCGACGGAGCTGCAGAGCGAGCGCACGAGACTGCAGGAGGCCAACGAGGCGCTCGCCGAGGAGACCACCGAGAAGGTGAAGGCGCAGCAGAGCGAGCAGCTCGCGGCGCAGAAGCTGCGCATGCATTTCGAGCGCACGCCGCTCGCCGTGCTGGAATGGGACCGGCAGGAGCGCATCACCGCGTGGAACCCCGCCGCCGAGGCGATCTTCGGTTTCACCGCCGCCGACGCCATGGGCAAGACCGTGGCCTCGCTCCTCGGAAGCGAATCGGAACGCGAGAACGTGCAGGCGATGTGCCGCGAGCTCGTCAATTCCGGCGAAGGCAACAAGACCACGCTCGCCAACGTGACGCGCGGCGGACGGTCGATCCACTGCGAGTGGTACAACACGCCGCTCGTGGGCAACGACGGCCGCGTGACCGGCTTCGCCTCGCTCGTGCACGACGTGACGGAGCGCCTGAACACCGAGCGCACGATCCACTACATGGCCCACCACGACGCGCTCACGGGCCTGCCCAACCGCCGCCTCATGCAGGACCGCCTCAACCAGGCGATCATGGCCGCGCGCCGCAAGCAGCGCCACGTGGGCGTGCTCTTCCTCGACCTCGACCGGTTCAAGGTGGTGAACGACACGCTCGGCCACGACACCGGCGACTTCATCCTGAAGGACGTGGCGCGCCGCCTGGTCTCCTGCGTGCGCGAGGGCGACACCGTCTCCCGCGAAGGCGGCGACGAGTTCGTGATGATCCTTCCCGACCTCGAGCGGCCCGAGCACGCGCGCGTCGTGGCCGACAAGATCCTGAAGGAGCTCGCGCGCCCCGTGGAGATCGGCGGGCACGAGATCCACGTGACGCCCTCGATCGGCATCAGCCACTACCCGAACGACGCGACCGACGTGCACCAGTTGCTCAAGCACGCGGACAACGCGATGTACCAGGCGAAGGACGCGGGCCGCAACACGATCCGCTTCTTCACCAACGACCTCAATTTCCTCCTCTCCAAGCGCCTGGAGATCGAGGGGCGCCTGCGCAAGGCGATCGAGAACGAGGAATTCTTCCTGCGCTACCAGCCCCAGGTGGACATCGCCACGGGGCGAATCTCGGGAATGGAGGCGCTCATCCGCTGGAACGATCCGCAGAAGGGCGAGATCTTCCCGAAGGATTTCATCTTCGTGGCCGAGGAGCTGGGACTCATCGTCCCGATCGGCGAGTGGGTCTTCCGAACCGCGTGCCAGCAGCTGAAGAACTGGGAAGACGAGGGGCTGCCGGCGGTGACGATCTCGATCAACATCTCGCCGCGCCAGTTCATGTCGCGCCGGCTCGTCTCGACGCTGCTTCAGATCGTGCGCGACGTGGGCGCCAATCCGCGCCACATCGAGCTCGAGATCACCGAGACCATGATCATGCGCAACGTCGAGCAGTCGATCGAGACGCTGTCGCAGCTTCGCTCCGTGGGCATGCAGGTCGCGGTGGACGATTTCGGCGTGGGCTACTCGTCGCTGGGCCAGTTGAAGCGCCTGCCCGCCTCGAGCATGAAGATCGACCGCTCGTTCATCATGAACGTGCCCGACGACCCTTCGAGCACCTCCATCACGGAAGCGATAATCGCGATGGCGAAGCGCCTGAAGCTGCGCTGCATCGCCGAGGGCATCGAGAATCGCGCGCAGCTGGAATTCCTGCGCGCCAACCACTGCGAGGCCTTCCAGGGGTTCCTCTTCTCGAGGCCGGTGACGGCGCTCGAGGCGACGGCGATGCTGAAGGCCCAGGCCGCCGACGTGGACGTCTCGCGCGCGATGCGCCTCGCGGGCGAAAAGCCGCGCTAGGCCTTCTTCGGCTTCGCCTTCCTGGGTTTCGTTTTCGGCGCGCGCTTCACGCTCGTGCGCTTCCGCTCGAGCGCGGAGGCATGGATGATCTTCGTGAGCACCGGCAGGCGGATCTCCGAGAGGCGCTTCACGTGCAGGCACGCCTTGCCGACGGTGTGCGGCCCGAGCTCCGCGAGGAGCGCGCCATGACGATGGAGCCCATCCATGATGTAGAGCGTGATCTGGGTCTTGCGCGGCGCGAAGGCGATGAGCATCCACTCGGCGATGCGGCCGCTGCCTTCGACGTGGCGATGGATGCCGAAGCCCACGAGGTCGCGTCCCCACATCCGCGGGCGCGCTCCCGTGGCCGCCTGCATGATGCGCGAGATGGCGCGGCAATCGTTGCGCATGCGCGGATCCGGGATCGCCTTGAGGAAATCGGCGACCGAAGCCTTCGTCGCATATGTCTTTCGCGCGGCCACCCGGGGCGTCAGGGCTCGAGCGCCGCAACCTTCGAGCGCGCGAGCGGCGGATTCTGCGCGAGGTAACGCTTGATTCCCCCGAGGATGGCGTCGGCGATCTTGTCCTGGTACGCCGAGTCCTTCAGCCGCTTCTCCTCCGCGGGATTGGAGATGAATGCTGTCTCCACCAGGATCGACGGAACCGTGGGCGACTTGAGGACCGCGAAGCCCGCCTGCTCGACGGAGGCCTTGTGGAGCGCATTCACGTCACCCAGCTCCGACAGCACCGCCTTGCCGAGCTTGAGCGAATCCCGGATCGTCGCGGTGAGCGACAAATCCAGCAGGGTGCTCCTGAGGATCGGGTCGCTCACTCCGAAGTTCACTCCCCCGATCAGGTCCGATTCGTTCTCGCGCTGCGCGAGGATTCGTGCCGCCGTGGACGTGGCGCCACGTTCGGAGAGCGCGAACACCGACGAGCCGCGCGCGTCGGGACGGACGAACGCATCCGCATGCACCGACACGAAGAGGTCGGCGCGAATGCGCTCCGATTTCGCGACGCGCTGCCCGAGCGGCACGAAGTAGTCGCCGTCGCGCACCAGGACCGCCCGCATGTTCGTCTCCTGGTCGATGCGCGCCTTGAGCCTGCGCGCGATCGCGAGCGTCACGTCCTTCTCCTTCGTGCCCCCGCGCCCTCGCGCTCCCGAATCCTCGCCGCCGTGGCCCGCATCCACCGCGACGATCACGAGACGGTCGGTCTTCGCGGCCTTCTTCGGCGCGGATTTCGATGGCTCGCGCGGTCCCTCGTCGGGTTTCGCCGGCGCGAGCTTGGTCACGGGAAGGTCGGGCACCGCCACCGGCGCATTCGCGATCTCGCCGATGGGATCCGTCTGCGGCGCGAGGAGCGCGAGCAGCGGATCCGCGGGCTTGGCCGGATAGATGTCGAGCACGAGGCGATGCTTGTACTCGCCGGCGGGCGCCAGCGGAAACACCGAGGGTTTCACCTCCGTCTTCAGGTCGAACACGATGCGCACGACGTTCGGACGGTTCAAGCCGACACGCACCGCCTGGATGTAGGGATCGTCGGCGCCCACTTTCGAAGGCAGGTTCCTCAGCTCGTCGTTGAGATCCACGCCCTCGAGGTCCACCACGAGGCGCTCGGGACTTGAGACGAAGAAGAACTGGAACTTGATCGCGTTCGGCGATTCGAGCGTGACGCGCGTGTACTCCTGCGCGGGCCACACGCGCGACGAGGCGACTTTCTCGCCCGCGAGCGAAACGCCGGCGACCGCGAGCGCCGCGGCGAGCAGCAGGAACTTCAGGAGAAGGGATATGACGCTTCGACGCGAGCGAGGCATTTCTGCCCCAGGATCGACTTCGAGGTGAGCGCGGCACTGCGTCCCGTGCCATGCAATGCCAGGACGATTTCCAGGTCCGCGGGGGGCAACATGCCACCGGCCTTTTCCGGCCATTCCACCAGGCTCACATTGAGCCCGTTGAAGGTCTCCCGGAATCCCGCGTCGATCCATTCTCGGGGGTCGTGGAACCTATAAAAATCAAAGTGATGGAAGTGTAACCTCGAAACCTCATAAACTTCAACCAAGGCGTACGTGGGGCTCTTCACCGGCCCCTCGTGGCCGAGGCTTCGCAGCGCGCCTCGCACGAGCGTGGTCTTGCCCGCGCCCAGCTCGCCGCTCAGGTATATAACGATCCCGGGCTCGAATCCGTTGGCAAGCGCGGCGCCCAATTCGAGCGTCGCCGCCTCGTCGGGCAGGATCGTTTTCAGGGCTACCATCGCGCAATGAACTCGGCGGTTGAAGAGGCGGGCGTCGAAGCGCGCGTGAAGCGCTGGGGACGCGAGTTGGGATTCGATGCGATCTCGATCGCGGGCACGGACCTCGCCACGGAGGAAGCGCGCCTCCTCGAATGGCTCGGCCGCGGCTGGCACGGCGAGATGGATTATATGGCGCGCCACGGCGTGCGCCGCGCGCGTCCCGCGGAGCTCGTGCCGGGAACGCTTTCGGTGATCAGCGCGCGCCTGAACTACACACCGGCGGACGCCCGGGACAGCATCGAGGTGCTCGACGATCCGGAACGCGCCTTCGTCTCGCGCTACGCGCTCGGCCGCGACTACCACAAGGTCCTGCGCGCCAAGCTCCAGGCGCTCGCAGACCGCATGACGGCGGAGCTCGGACCCTTCCACTACCGCGTCTTCACCGACAGCGCGCCCGTCATGGAAGTGGCGCTGGCCGCGCGCAGCGGGCTGGGCTGGCGCGGCAAGCACACGCTCCTGCTCTCGCGCGATGCGGGCTCGCTCTTCTTCCTCGGCGAGCTCTTCGTGAGCCTCGATCTCGCACGCGACGCGCCCGTGAGCGAGCACTGCGGCACCTGCGAACGCTGCATCGACATCTGCCCCACCCGCGCGATCGTCGCGCCCCACCAGCTCGACGCGCGCCGCTGCATCTCGTACCTCACGATCGAGCACCACGGGGCCATTCCGGAGTCGCTACGCGAGGCGATGGGCAATCGAATCTACGGCTGCGACGATTGCCAGCTCGTGTGCCCGTGGAACAAATACGCCAGGGCCGCGGACGATCCCGACTTCGCCGTGCGCAATGGCCTCGACGCCGCGGACCTGGTCGATCTATTCGAGTGGACCGAGGAGGATTTCGCCCGGCGGTTCGAAGGCTCCGCGATCCGGCGCATCGGCCACGAGCGCTGGCTTCGCAATATCGCCGTCGCGCTGGGAAACGCGCCGCGCTCCGCGAGGATCCGCGACGCGCTCGCGAAACGCCGCGAGCACCCGTCGGCCCTCGTGCGCGAGCACGTGGCCTGGGCGCTCGCCCGGCAGGAACGCGAGGAAGCCTAGCCCGCCACGAAGCGGCGGATCTCGCCCGCGAGCCTGGCGAGCGAGGGCTTGTGGGCGTACATCATGTGCCCGGCCTCGTAGTAGCTCACGTCGATGTTGGCGCGAAGCTCCGGCGCGAGGCCCAGGTGATGGATCGAGTAGTCCGCCGCGAAGTGCGGCGTGGCGAAATCGAAGTAGCCGCTTGCCACCAGCACGCGCATGTGCGGGTTCATCGTCATCGCCTTGCGCAGCGTGTCGCCGACCGTCGCGTAGCGGTTGTGGAACTCGCTCCAGCCCCAGGTCATGTACAGGGGCTTCAGCACTTCGTACGGCACGTCCGCGTCGAAACGCAGGTCGCCGCGCACGTAGTGGTTCATCGCAGCGGCGTAGGCGCCGAACACCTGCGTGAATCCCGGATCGAACTCGAATCGCTCGCCCGCCGCATCGCGATCGAAGCCCGTGAAGCGGCTGTCGAGGCGCCCCACCGTGCGGCCCTCGTCGCGCAACAGCTCCTTGCAGAAGCGGAAGATCTCGACGCGAAGGTCCGTCTGCTCGATGTAGGCGGCCGTGAGGCCCGTATAGCGCGACAGCTTCGCGACGAGCGCCTTGCGGCGCGGCGCGGGCAGCGTCGAACCCATGAAGAGCGCGGCGGCATACTCCGTGGCCGCGAACTCTTCCACCTCGTCGAGGAGCTTGCGAAGCGGCTTCTTCTGCAGGTCCTTCGCGAGCCGCTTGTGGTACCACGCCGTGGCCGCATAGGTCGGCAGGTAGAGCACGGGCGGCAAGTCGTTCGAAAGCTCGAAGCGGAACGTCTGGAAATCCAGCGCGCACGACACGAGCATGAGCCCGTTCAGGTACATCCCGTAGCGCTCGAGCAGGTGCCCCGCGAGGCCCGAGGCGCGCGTGGTGCCGTAGGACTCGCCGATCAGGTACTTGGGGCTCGACCAGCGGCCGTAGCGCGACACCCACATGCGGATGAATTCGCCGACGGACTCGAGGTCGCGCTTGTAGTCGTGGTACTCCTTCACCTTCTCGCCTTCGACCATGCGGCTGAAGCCGGTGCCGACGGGATCGACGAACACGAGGTCGGAAGCATCGAGCAGCGAGAACTCGTTCGGGATCATCTTCCCGGGCGGCCGCGGCGCCGCGCCCTCGCCCTCGAGCTCGACGCGCTTCGGGCCGAGCAGGCCCAGGTGCAGCCAGACGGAGCTCGAGCCGGGTCCGCCGTTGAAGGAGAAAGTCACCGGGCGCGCGTCCTTCGACACGGGGTCGTCCAGCGTGTACGCGACGAAGAACACCTTGGCACGCGCCTTCTCGCCCTCGCTCTTGCCTTCCTTCTCGGCCTCCTCGCGAAGCACCATCGTTCCGCAGGTCACCGTGTACGCGATTTCCTTGCGGCCGATCCTCGCCTTGTGGCGGGTGACCGAGATGCGGTCTTCGGGCTTGTCCTTCTCGGCCTCGTCCTTCTTCGCGGGTGTCTGATCGCTCATGTCTTCGAATCGCTCACTTGTCCTCCTGTGGAAGGCCGATGTTACGCGTGAAATCCGCCCGGGCGGCCCTTTGTGAAGTTTTGCACAGACCCCGGAAAGCGCCCGGCGGACACTGGTTTCGACGCACGGCTCACCGGACCGAACCCAACGAACAAGGAATCGACATGGCGAACGCCCGAATCGATCGAATGCTCAGGGAATTGCACACCGAACCGGCACTCCAGTTCTTCCAGGGCGTCTTCATCCTGGATGGCCCGGAACCGGCGCACGTGTCGAGCGAGCCTGCGATCCCGGTCTCGCTCCTCAAGCAGCCGGCGACCGCCTGACTCCCTACCAGTCGTTCACAGTCTTCGCGTAGGTGGGCGGGCGGCGATACTTCGTCGCCTGCTCGAAGGAGTAGGCCAGCGCGATCAGCTTCGGCTCGCTCCACGCCGTCCCCACGAATGAAATCCCGCACGGCAATCCGTGCACGAAGCCTGCCGGCACGGTCACGTGCGGGTAGCCCGCCACCGCAGCCGGTGAGGTGAAGCTTCCGCCGGCCGCATCGCCACGGATGAAATCCGTCATCCATGCGGGCGACCCGGTCGGCGCCACGAGCGCATCGAGATTGTTCTCGCGCAACACCTTGTCGATCCCCTCTTCGCGCGAATACTTGCGGTCGGTCGCGAGCGCCTCGACGTATTCGGGCGTGTCGAGGCCGCCCTTCTTCGCCGCCTCGATGAAATGCTCCTGGCCGAAGTACGGCATCACCTTCGCCTTGTTCTTCTCGTTCCACGCGACGATGTCCTCGAGGGATTTCACCTGCGCGGTCGGCGCGTATTCAGACAGGTATGCGGCCATCGCGGCCTTGAGCTCGTAGTAGAGGACGGTGAGCTCGCTCTTCGAATACTTGTCGGTGTTGGGCACCTCTTCCACCTCGACGATCACGGCGCCCTCGGCCTTCATCGCCTCGACGGCCTTCAGCACCTCGGCCGAAGCGAGATCGTTGCGGCCGCCGAACTGCTTCTTCACCACGCCGATGCGCGCGCCCCTGAGCGCGCCCTTGTCGAGCGCCGCGGTGTAGTCGGAGCTCTTCACGCTCGCATCCGCCGTGACCGCGTCGCGGGGATCGCTGCCGGCCATCGCGGTGAGGAGCGCCGCCGCATCCGCGACGCTGCGCGCCATGGGGCCGGCCGTGTCCTGGGAGAAGGCGATGGGGATGATGCCCGCGCGGCTCACGAGCCCGAGCGTGGGCTTGATGCCCACGAGGCCGTTCACCGACGAGGGCGACGTGATGGAGCCGTCGGTCTCGGTCCCCACGGCGATGGCTGCGAGGCTCGCCGCGATGGCGGCTCCGGAGCCGGAGCTCGAGCCGCTCGTGTTGCGATCGAGCGCGTAGGGATTCTTCGTGAGGCCGCCACGGGAGCTCCATCCCGAGGTCGACCGCGTCGAGCGGATGTTGGCCCACTCCGAAAGATTGGTCTTGCCGAGGATCACGGCGCCCGCGTCGCGCAGCTTCGCCACGAGGAACGCGTCGCGCGGAGGCTTGGCGCCGACGAGGGCCAGCGATCCGGCCGTCGTCTGCATCTTGTCATCCGTGGCGATGTTGTCCTTGATGAGGATTGGGATGCCGTGGAGCGGGCCGCGCGGCCCCGTGGCCTCGCGCTCCTTGTCGAGCGCCTCCGCGATCTTCAACGCATCGGGATTCACCTCGATCACGGAGTTCAGCTTCGGCCCCGCCTTGTCGATGGCCTTGATGCGCGCGAGATATTGCTTCGTGATCTCCACGGACGTGGCGCGCCCCGTGGCCATCGCCTTCTGCAGCTGGGCGATGGATTTCTCGGTGACGTCGAACTTCGCCTTCGCGGCGGCGCTCGCCATGTCAGCGCCCGCGCAGGAAACCAACGCCGCGAGTAACGCGGCACGAAATGCCTTCACGGAAACCTCCCCTGTTCATCGAATGTCGCCCGCCGCCTCTTGCGCCTTCACCTGGTCGATCCGCGCCGCGAGTCCCTCGTAGGCGTCGCGCCTTCGCGCGTCGCCGCGCGCGCCGAAGATGCGCGCGAGATTGCGATACGCCATCGAGTAGTCGGGAATCGCGCCGAGCGCGCGTTTCAGCGCATCCTCGGCGGCATCGAGATTGCCGCGGCCGATGCGCGCGAGCGCAAGGTTGTTCCAGGAGCGTGCCTGGCGAGGATCGCAGTCGGCGGCCTTCGCGAAAGCGCTCTCGGCGTTCTCGAGATCGCCCGCATCGTACGCAAGGGTTCCGATGCGGCTCCAGGGAAGGCTCCATCGGGGCGAAGCGTTCGCCGCGCGCTCATAGGCCTCGCGTGCCGCGGCGCGATCCCCGGTCTCCTCCGCGGCGCTGCCGGCGAGGATCCAGCCCTTCGCATCCGCCGGCGCGAGCGTCGTGGCGCGCGCGGCGCTCTCGATCGCGTCGCGAAAGCGCCCCGCTCCCATCTCGACCGTTCCCTTGAGATACCAGGCGTCGGCATCGCCGGGCGATTCCTCGACGGCGCGCGCGATCGCTTCGAGCGCGTCGGGCCACCGGCGTGCCGCGACGTGCCTTCGCGCCCGTTCGATGTGGTCAGCGCTCATGGGTCTTCGACTAGAATGGCCCGAAGCTTACACGCTGGCCAATCCGCTTGCATTCCACTTCCGGCACTCCCGATCCGCTCGAGCCTCTGCTCGCGCGCGGCGTCGAGCTGCAACGCATGGGCCGCCACGCGGAAGCGCTCGATGCCTTCCTCGAAGGATTGGCGATGGAGCCCGGCCATCCGGCGGCGCACCTGCTCGCGGGAATGTCGAGCCTGCACCTGGGCCGGTGGGAAATGGGCGTGGCGCATGCGCACGTCGCAGTGGCTGCCGATCCGCGCGATGCGGCCGCGTGGTGCAACCTCGCGCTCGGACAGCGAGAGCTCGGCCGGAGCAAGGAAGCGGGATACGCGGCGCGAACGGCGATCGCCGTGGGCCCGCGCCTTGCGAACGCATGGATCGCGATGGGGCTCGTGCAACAGGACGCGGGCTCGCTCGAGGAGGCTCGATCGAGCTTCGCGCGGGCGATCGAGCTCGATCCGGCCCTCGCGAGCGCGCAACTCGCCCTCGGCAACCTGGAGCAGTCGCAGGGTCGCGTCGATGCCGCGCTCGCGGCCTACGCCAGGGCGCAGTCGCTCGACCCGCGCCTCGCCGAAGTGCCCTACAACCGCGGAAACCTCGCCCACACCGTGACGGGAGACATCGCGGCGGCAATCGCGGGCTACCGTGAGGCGATCGCGATGCGGCCCGGCTACGCGATCGCGCATCACAACCTCGCGAGCGCGCTCTTCCTCGTGGGCGATTTCGCCGCGGCGTGGAATGAATACCGCTGGCGGCCTCCCCGCCTGCAGGTCGAGGCGCGCACTCCCTACGAGCCGCCAGGCGCCATTCCGTCACCCGGATCGCGCCTCACGATCCTCGCCGAGCAGGGACTGGGTGACGTGCTCTTCTTCCTTCGCTTCGCGCCGCGCCTTCGCGATCGCGGCGTGCTGCTCGAGTTTCGCGGCGACCGGCGCCTCGAAGGCATGCTCGCCCGCACGGGAATCTTCGATCGCGTGTCGGCGGTCGCGGACGATGGGCGCGACCCGCAAGTCGCCCGCGTGCTCGCGGGCGACCTTCCCTTGCTCCTCGACGGGAACGAGCGAGGGGATGCGCCGCCGCCGCTCGCGCTCACGCCGGATCCGGAACGCCTCGCGATCGCGCGCTCGCGACTCGCGGCCGCGGGTCCGCCGCCTTACATCGGGCTTGCGTGGCGCGCCGGCAGGGCGAAGACGGGCCCGGAGGATGCGCTGCTCAAGGAGTTGCCGCTTCCCGGTTTCGGCTCCGCGCTGAAGGCGGTGCGGGCCACCTGGATCTCCTTGCAACGCGAGCCCCGCGCGGGCGAGAGGGAACTGCTCGCGTCGCATCTCGGCGCCCCGGTGCACGACTTCTCCACCGTGAACGCGGACCTCGAGGATTGCCTCGCATTCATGGCGGCGATCGACGACTTCGCCGGCGTGAGCAACACCAACGTGCATTTCCGCGCGGGCTGCGGAGGCGGCGGCCACGTGCTGGTCCCATTCCCCTACGAATGGCGCTGGATGGCCTCAGGTCCCTCGCGCTGGTTTCCGCGGATGCGCGTGCACCGCCAGGCCGTGGACGGCTCGTGGGACGACGCGTTCGCCCAGCTCGCCCGCGATCTGGCGTGAGCGCCTAGCGCGTCCAGGGCGCAGCGACGGTGGGATCGATGCCGTAGCGCTTCGTGGCTTCCGCGGCGCGCGAGTCGCCGAGCGACGCGAGGGCCGCGACCACCACGGAGTGGCGATCCACCTCGAAGAACCGGCGCAGGCTCGCGCGCGTGTCGCTGCGGCCGAATCCATCGGTGCCGAGTGTCGTGTACGGATCCGCGATCCACGGACGGATGAGATCCGGAAGCGCGGAGACGTAGTCGCTGGCGGCGACGATCGGGATTCCATTTCGCGGGAGTTGCTTCTGCACCCAGGCTGGGTTTCCGTCGCCACGGGAATGACGGGCGGCCCGCGAGACTTCCATTCCATCGCGCCGCAGCTCCGTGAAGCTCGTCACCGAGTGCACGTCGGCGCCGATGCCCCAATCCTTCTCCAGCAATTCGGCGGCCGCGATCACCTCGTTCAGGATCGTTCCGGCACCGAGCAGCCGCACCTTCGCCGAGCCTGCTTCGCGAACGCGATGCATCCCGCGCAGGATGCCCTCGCGCGAGTCCTCGGGCATGCCCGGCATCGCGTAGTTCTCGTTCATCAACGTGACGTAGTAGAAGACGTCCTCCTGTTCGGACAGCATGCGGCGCATCCCGTCTTCGAGGATCACCGCCAGCTCGTATGCGAAACACGGATCGTAGGCGCGGCAGTTCGGGATGGTGGATGCGATGAGGTGGCTCGTTCCGTCCTCGTGCTGGAGGCCTTCCCCCGAAAGCGTCGTGCGCCCCGCGGTGGCGCCGAGCAGGAATCCCCGCGAGCGCGAGTCGGCGGCGGCCCAGATTTCGTCGCCCACGCGCTGGAAACCGAACATCGAGTAGTAGATGTACATCGGCAGCATCGGCTCGCCGTGCGCGGAATAGCTCGTCGCGGCCGCGACCCAGGATGCGAGCGCCGCCGCCTCGTTGATTCCTTCCTCGAGGATCTGCCCGTCGATGGCTTCCTTGTAGTACGAGAGCTGCTCGCGATCCTCGGGCTGGTACAACTGCCCGATGGGCGAGTAGATCCCGATCTGCCGGAAGAGGTCCGCCATCCCGAAGGTGCGAGCCTCGTCCGCGATGATCGGCACGATTCGCTTGCCGAGGTTCGCGTCCTTGAGGAGCTGGCCCACCATGCGCACGTACGCGACTGTCGTGGACATCTCCTTGCCGTTGGCCTCGAGGGCGAATTTCGCGAACGCCGCCGCTCCGGGCGTGGCGATCGATCGCGATTTCGCCGAGCGCGCCGGCAAATATCCCCCGAGCTTCTCGCGCCGCGAATGCAGGTACGCCATCTCCGGCGCTTCGCGCGGCGGCCTCACGAACTCGCACGCGTCGCACTGGGCGTCGGCGAGCGGCAGCGCGAAGCGGTCGCGGAACGCGAGGAGCTGCTCCGTGTCGAGCTTCTTCTGCTGGTGCGTGGTCATGCGGCCCTGCCCGGCCGTTCCCATGCCGTAGCCCTTCTTGGTCTTCGCGAGGATCACCGTGGGCTGGCCCGTGTGGCGCGCCGCATGCCAGTACGCCGAGAAGATCTTCACCGGATCGTGGCCGCCGCGGCGCAGCCGGTCGATGTCGTCGTCGGAAAGGTGCGCGACGAGCTGCTGCAACTCCGGATACTTGTTGAAGAAGTGCTCGCGATTGAAGGCGCCATCGGTCGCCGCGTAGGTCTGGAACTCGCCGTCGACCGTTTCGAGGAAGCGCTTCTCCAGCCACTGGTGGACATCGCGCAGGAAGAGCGGATCCCAATCGCCGCTCCAGAGGAGCTTGATCACGTTCCATCCGGCGCCGGCGAAGGATCCTTCGAGTTCCTGCACGATCGATCCGTTCCCACGGACCGGTCCATCAAGCCGCTGGAGGTTGCAGTTCACGACGAGGACGAGGTTGTCGAGCTTTTCGCGCGCGGCAACGGACAGGCCCGCGAGCGCCTCGGGTTCGTCCATCTCGCCATCACCGACGAAGCACCAGACCTTGCGGGATGTCCCATTCGCCGCCTGCGCCGGCCCCGCGATGCCTCGATGCTGGAGATACCGCATGAAACGCGCCTGGTAGATGGCGAAGAGCGGCCCCAATCCCATGGATCCCGTGGGAAACTGCCAGAAATTCGGCATGAGCCACGGATGCGGATAGGAGGAGAGACCATGGCCGCCGGTCTCGCGGCGATAGTTGTCGAGCTGCTCTTCCGTGAGCCGGCCTTCGAGGAACGCGCGCGCGTAGACGCCGGGAGCCGAGTGGGGCTGGAAGTACACGAGGTCGCCGTCGGCGCCCGCGCGGAAGAAGTGATTGAATCCCACCTCGAAGAGATCCGCCGCCGACGCGTAGCTCGCGATATGGCCGCCGAGCTCTCCGCTTGCGCGGTTGGCGCGCACGACCATCGCGAGCGCGTTCCATCGCACCAGCGCCGAGATGCGCGCCTCGATCTCGAGGTTTCCCTGGTAGGGCGGCTGCTCGCCGAGCGGGATCGTGTTCACGTAGGGCGTGGCGAGCACCTGCGGCAGCGGCACGCGCCGCGTGCGCGCGTGCTGCAGCATCCTGCGAAGGAGGAACGTCGCGCGCTCGGGGCCTTCGGTCTCGATCAGGGCATCGAGCGCGTCGATCCACTCGCGCGTCTCGACCGGATCGGTGTCCGGGTCATGGGGGTCGCCGACGGCGCGGGGAATGGAAGAGTCCATGGATGAATAGGGTACCCTTACTCGCTGGTGCCAGGTCGGGGGAGCGAAGACGTGAGAGCGAAGGCCCTGTTACTCGCATTGGCCCTGTGCGGATGCGCCGCGCAGCCGCCGAAGCCCGAGCTGGACGGCATCGATACGGTCGTCGTGATCTACGCCGAGAACCACAGCTTCGACAACATGTACGGCCTGTTTCCCGGCGCGAACGGGGTCGCGAATGCGCCGGCCGTCGCCACGCAACAACGGGACCACGACGGCAGCGTTTTCCCGATGCTCCCGCCCGTTTTCAAGGGCGACAAGCCCGATCCCGACTACCCGGCGGGCCTTCCGAATGGCCCCTTCCGCATCGACGCGCCCCCGGTCAACCATCGCATCGACCAGCTCACGCCCGGCCCGATCCATCTCTACTACCAGAGCATCGAGCAGATCGACGGCGGGAGGAACGACAAGTTCGTCGCGATGACGAACGTCGGCGGCTGGGTGATGGGCTACTACGACGGCTCGTCGCAGCTCGTGTGGCAATGGGCCAGGAAGTACACGCTCGCGGACAACTTCTTCATGGGCGCGTTCGGCGGCTCGTTCCTCAACCACCAATGGCTCATCTGCGCATGCACGCCGGTGTGGACCGACGCGCCGGAGCGCCTTCGCGCGCAGGTCGACGGCAACGGGCGCCTCAAGCGCAAACCCGGATCGCCGACTTCCGCGATGAGCGGTCCCGCGCAGCTCTACGACGGCCAGGTCACGCCCGACGGTTTCGCCGTGAACACGTCGCAGCCGCCCTACCAGCCGAGTGGCGCGCCCCCGGCATCGGCGGACCGACTCGACTACGCGGACCCCGCGAAGGACGCGATGCCGCCCCAGACGCAGAAGACGATCGGCGACACGCTCTCCGCGAAGGGCATCTCGTGGGCGTGGTACGGCGGCGCATGGAACCAGGCGCTCGCCGACGGACGCCGCGAGGCGAGCGAAAAGCGTTCGGTGATCTACAACCGTTCCGCGGGCAGTCCCAACTTCCAGCCGCACCACCAGCCGTTCAACTACTTCGCGCGCTTCGCCCCGGGCACGCCCGACCGCGCCGAGCATTTGAAGGACGGCGACGATTTCGTCGCCGCGATCGACAACGGGACGCTGCCGCACGTGTCGTTCTACAAGCCTCCGGGGCGCCTCACGCAGCATCCGAGCTACACCGACATCAAGAGCGGCGACATCCACATCGACGGATTGCTCGCGAAGCTCGAGAAGAGCCCGCAGTGGCCGCACATGCTCGTGATCGTCACCTACGACGAGAACGGCGGCTACTGGGATCACGTGGCGCCGCCTTCGGGCGACGGCTGGGGCGACCGGTGGGGTCCGGCCACGCGCATCCCCGCGATCGTCATCTCGCCGTACGCGAAGCGCGGGTTCGTGGACCACACGTCCTACGACACGACGTCGATCCTCAAATTCATCACGAAGCGCTTCGGCCTCGAGCCCCTCGCGGGCGTTCGCCGCAACGCCGGAGACCTCACCAACGCGCTCGCGGGCGGATCGTGACGCGCAGCGCGCGCTGATGCCGGGACTCACGGGCCTCGTCGCCGCGCTCGGCGTCGCGCAGGTCATCTCCTGGGGAACGCTCTACTACTCGATCAGCGTGCTGGGCCCGGCCATGCGCGCGGAGCTCGGCATCTCGGAGTCCCTGCTCTTCGGAGCGTTCACCGCGGGCCTGCTGGTCTCGGGCGCCCTCGGCCCACTCGCGGGGCGCCTCATCGATTCGAGGGGCGGACGCGCCGTGATGTCCTCGGGATCGATCGTCGCGGCGACCTCGATGATCGTTCTCGCGGCGGCGCCGAATCGCGAGGTGTTCGTCGCGGGATGGCTGCTCGCGGGCGTGGCGATGTCGATGACGCTCTACGACCCGGCCTTCGCCACGCTCTCGCAGCACTCCGGCGATCGTTACCGCCGGATGGTCACGGTGCTCACGCTGCTCGGCGGCTTCGCGTCCACGGTCTTCTGGCCGATCTCGCACGTGCTCGACGAAGCCTGGGGCTGGCGCGCGTCGCTCGTGGTGTATGCCGCCCTCCACCTCACGATCTGCCTTCCGGTGCACGCCGCGCTGATCCCGCGATTCGCGAGCCGCCCGCATGCGGG
The DNA here is from genome assembly GCA_035308545.1 of Usitatibacter sp. Taxonomy (GTDB): domain Bacteria; phylum Pseudomonadota; class Gammaproteobacteria; order Burkholderiales; family Usitatibacteraceae; genus Usitatibacter. The sequence goes on along the minus strand of DATGGI010000240.1, from coordinate 25,079 downwards.
ACACGGTGCGGAATCCGGCACGCGATCGCCGGCCTTCGGCGATGCGCGCCTCAAGTGGCTGAACGCGGGCTTCGCCATCGCGAGCTTTGCCGTGGGGCTTGTCGCCGTCCACATGGTGGGGCTTCTCACCACGACCGGGCTCACGACCGCGCAGGCCGTCGCGGCGGCGATGCTGCTCGGTCCCATGCAAGTCGCCGGGCGCATCCTCGAGATGGCGTTCCTCGCCCGTTGGCGATCGTCGACCGTCGGCGCGATCTCCTTCGGGCTGATCATGTTGTCGCTCTTCGCGCTCGCGGCAGCCCCGGGGATCACGCCGCTCGCGATCGCCTTCGTGGCCCTCTTCGGATGCGGCAACGGCATCTTCACGATCGTGCGCGGCGCCGCGCCCGCGGAACTATTCGGCGGCCGGGGCCTGGGCGAGCTTCTCGGCCACCTCGCGCGCGCCTCGCTCTTCGCCCGCGCGCTCGCCCCGGGGACCTATTCCTTGATATTGGCGCTGGGACTCACGCAGTCCATCGCGATGGCATCGCTTGGTTTCGTCGTGGCCGCCGGCCTGGCTTGCTTCACGCTTGCGGCGCGGCCGTCACATAGCGCCTGACAGTTGTCACGGGACTGTCATACGCCCTCCGTATAGTCGTTTGGATTCAAAGAGGAGGGTCAATCCATGCGCATTCCCCGCGTCTCCATTGCCGCGCTTGCGGTATCCGCGCTCGCCACAATTTCAGCGTTCGCCACCGACATCACAGGGGCGGGCGCCACGTTCCCATATCCGATCTATGCGAAGTGGGCCGATGCGTACAGGACCAAGACCGGCACGGGCCTGAACTACCAGTCGATCGGCTCGGGCGGCGGCATCAAGCAGATCACGGCGAAGACAGTCGATTTCGGCGCGTCCGACATGCCGTTGAAGCCCGAGGACCTCGAAAAGGACGGCCTCGTGCAATTCCCGACCGTGATCGGCGGCGCCGTGCCGGTCGTGAACCTCGCCGGGATCAAGTCCGGCGAGATCAAGCTCACGGGCAAGGTGCTCGGCGACATCTACCTCGGCAAGGTGACCAAGTGGAACGACCCCGCGATCGCCGCGCTCAACAAGGGCGTGAAGCTTCCGGACGAGGCGATCACGGTCGTGCACCGCTCCGACGGATCGGGAACGACGTTCATCTGGTCGAACTACCTGTCCAAGGTGAACGGCGAGTGGAAGGAAAAAGTGGGCGAGGGCACGTCGGTCAACTGGCCGACGGGCGTGGGTGGCAAGGGTAACGAGGGTGTCGCCTCCTATGCGCAGAAGATCAACGGCGCGATCGGCTACGTCGAGTACGCGTACGCGCTGCAGAACAAGATGACCGCGGTCGCGCTGCAGAACAAGGACGGCAATTTCGTCGACGCCAAGGCCGAGACCTTCAAGGCGGCGGCCGCCGGCGCGGACTGGACCAAGGCTCCCGGCTTCTACCTCATCCTCACGGACCAGCCCGGCAAGGACGCGTGGCCCATCAGCGGCGCCACGTTCATCCTGATGCACAAGAAGCAGGACAAGCCCGACGTCGCCAAGGAAGTGCTCAAGTTCTTCAACTGGGCCTACAAGGACGGCGACAAGCTGGCCATGAGCCTCGACTACGTCCCGCTGCCGGACGCCGTGGTGCACCAGATCGAGTCGTCGTGGAAGGCGAACATCAAGGACGCCTCGGGAAAAGCGATTTACTGACGGATTTTCCCGAATGAGCTTCGCGTTGGATAATAGGGGCCTTCCGATCGCGGGGGCCCCGGCGGTCGATGTCGCAAACAACCAGCGGCCGCCCATGCTACGCAACAACGCGCTCATGGACGCGATCTTCAAGAACCTCACGAGGTTCTTCGCGTTCCTGGTCTTCAGCCTGCTCGCCGCGATCCTCGTATCGCTGGTGATCGGAAGCTCCGCTTCGCTCCAGAAGTACGGCTTCCATTTCCTGTTCAACGACAAGTGGGACCCGGTCCAGGAAGATTTCGGAGCCCTGGTTCCGATCTACGGCACGCTGGTGACCTCGGGAATCGCGCTGGGCATCGCGATCCCCGTGAGCTTCGGCATCTCCCTATTCCTCACGGAGCTGTCGCCCGCGTGGCTGCGCCGCCCCCTCGGAACCGCGATCGAGATGCTCGCCGCCGTGCCCAGCATCATCTACGGCATGTGGGGACTCTTCGTCTTCGCGCCGCTCTTCCAGCAGTACGCGCAACCGCTCATCCTGAAGACGCTGGGCAACATCCCGCTGGTGAAGGAGCTCTTCTCCGGGCCGCCGATGGGCATCGGCATGCTGACCGCGGGCATCATCCTCGCCGTGATGGTGATCCCGTTCATCACCGCCGTGATGCGCGACGTGTTCGAGCTCGTGCCGCCGATGCTCAAGGAATCGGCCTACGGCCTGGGCTCGACCACCTGGGAAGTCGTCTGGCGCGTCGTGCTGCCGTATACGAAGGTCGGCGTGATCGGCGGAATCATGCTGGGGCTGGGCCGCGCGCTCGGCGAGACGATGGCGGTCACCTTCGTGATCGGCAACGCGCACCAGCTCTCGGCATCGCTCTTCGCGCCGGGCAACTCCATCGCCTCGGCGCTCGCCAACGAATTCACCGAGGCCGTGGGCGACCTGTACACGTCGGCGCTCATCGAGTTGGGCCTCATCCTCTTCGTGATCACCACGATCGTCCTCGCGCTCTCGAAGCTCCTCCTCATGCAGCTCGCCAAGGGCGAGGGCGAGCGCACGTGAACCTCTCGGAAACCAACCCCCTCTTCCGCCGCCGCCGCCGCCTGAACGCGGTGATGATGACGGTCTCCACGGGCGCGCTGCTCTTCGGCCTCTTCTGGCTGCTCTGGATCCTCGGGGTGCTGCTCTACGAAGGCGCCAATGCGCTGCGGCCGTCGCTCTTCATGGAGATGACTCCGCCGCCCGGCAGCGACGGCGGCCTCGCCAACGCGATCTTCGGCAGCGTCATGATGGCCGGCGCGGGCACGCTCATCGGCACTCCGATCGGAATCCTCGCGGGCACCTACCTCGCCGAGTACGGCCAGCGCGGCTGGCTCGCGCCCGCCACGCGCTTCATCAACGACGTGCTGCTCTCGGCGCCGTCGATCGTGATCGGACTCTTCGTCTACTCGTTCTACGTCGCCCAGGTGAGGCACTTCTCCGGGTGGGCCGGCGCCATCGCCCTCGCGATCATCGTGATCCCCGTGGTGGTGCGCACGACGGACGACATGCTGAAGCTCGTGCCTAACAGCCTGCGCGAAGCGGCGGCGGCGCTGGGCGCGCCCGCGTGGAAGGTGGTCACGATGGTCTGCTATCGCGCCGCGCGCGCGGGCATCGTGACCGGCGTCCTGCTCGCGATCGCACGCGTGGCGGGCGAGACCGCGCCGCTCCTCTTCACCGCGCTCAACAACCAGTTCTGGTCCTCGGACATGAACAAGCCGATGGCCAACCTGCCCGTGGTGATCTTCCAGTTCGCGATGAGCCCGTACGAAGACTGGCACCGCCTCGCCTGGGGCGGCGCCACGCTCATCACCCTGCTCGTGCTCGGCATCAACATCGCCGCGCGCTCCCTGTTCTCGAGGAAATAGCGATGGCCTCCGTGATGCAAGCCGCAGTTGCCGACAAGGCGATGCAACCTCCGCTGGCGCCGAAGCTGCGGGTGCGCGACCTGAACTTCTACTACGGCTCCTTCCACGCCATCAAGCGCGTGAACATGGAGATCCCGGAAAAGCGCGTGACCGCGTTCATCGGCCCCTCGGGCTGCGGGAAGTCCACGCTGCTGCGCACCTTCAACCGCATGTTCGAGCTCTATCCCGAGCAGCGCGCGGAGGGCGAGGTGATCGTGGGCGGCGAGAACATCCTCCAATCGCGCCGTGACGTGTCCCTCATCCGCGCCAACATCGGCATGGTGTTCCAGAAGCCCACGCCCTTCCCCATGTCGATCTACGACAACATCGCGTTCGGCGTGCGCCTCTTCGAGGACCTCTCCCGCGCGCGCATGGACGAGCGCGTCGAGTGGGCGCTCACGAAGGCCGCGCTGTGGAAGGAAGTGAAGGACAAGCTCAAGCAGAGCGGGCACAGCCTGTCGGGCGGCCAGCAGCAGCGCCTGTGCATCGCGCGCGGCATCGCGGTGAAGCCCGAGGTGCTCCTCCTCGACGAGCCGTGCTCGGCGCTCGACCCGATCTCGACGGCGAAGGTGGAAGAGCTGATCCACGAGCTCAAGGCCGACTACACGGTTGTGATCGTCACCCACAACATGCAGCAGGCCGCGCGCGTGTCCGACTTCACGGCCTACATGTACCTGGGCGAGCTGATCGAGTTCGGCGAGACCAACCAGATCTTCCTGAAGCCCGGCAAGCAGCAGACGGAGGATTACATCACGGGCCGTTTCGGCTGATTGTCACCCCGGCGCAGGCCGGGGGCCGATCATTCTTCCAGCCATTTCTTCGCCGCGGGCACGTCCGCGAAGAGCCGCACGTTCACGCCGCGCTTGATGGCGACAGTCTCGGCGAACTTCGACTTGGAGACCTCGCGCTCGGGGTGCGCCACGTAGGCGATCTTGCCCAGCTGCTTGCCGCTCTCGCTGCGCTGCGCGATCACGCTGTAGATGCTGCCGGTGTCGAGCGCCGGGCCCTCGAACTTCATCTCGAGCAGGATCGCGGTCATCTGCTTGCTCATGCACGCCTCGTAGGACTCGCGCAGGAAGCGCAGGACGTTCTCCGCCGTGTTGTTGCCCGACGCGGAGGCGTGCAGGTACTTCGGATGCTCCTCGATCGTGAAGTGGTAGCTCATTGCCGGCATTCGGGCGCGCGAGGTCCGGGCCCCCCATTCTGGTGGGGGCCGCGCCGCCGGTCAAACGACTTTGTGTAACGGCTCGCTAGCCCGCCGACAGCGCCGGCGGCAGGATCAGCGCCCAGACCACCGCGAGGAGCACGAGCGCCACGAACACCGCGGCGCTGCCGATGTCCTTGGCGCGCTTGGACAGCGAGTGCTGGTCGAAGGAGATGCGATCGATCGCGGCCTCCACGCCCGTGTTGAGGAGCTCGACGATCATCACGAGCAGCACGGAGCCGATGAGCAACGCCCGCTCGGCAGGGCTCACGTGGACGATGCAGGCGGCGGGAACGAGGACGGCCGCGAGCAGGATCTCCTGGCGGAAGGCGCTTTCGTGCGTCCACGCGTCCCGCAATCCCGCGACGGAGTTGAAGAACGCATGGACGATGCGGATGAGCCCGGTCTTGCCCTTGAAGGGGCTTTCCTCGAGGGAGGAACCTCCCACGCCTTGCGCCGGCGTCTCAGGCGGCTTGAGCAAAGGATCCCTCCATGGCGCGCGCGGGAACGAGGCTCGACAGGAATTGGCGCGTGCAGTATTCCCAGGAGTATTGCCGTGCGTACTTCGCGACCTTCTCGCGATCGAGGCGAAGCGCGGCGAGCGCCGCGGCGCCCAGGTCCTCGTCGAGCACCCCGGCCGTGGGATCCTTCACGACGTCGATCGGGCCGCGCACCGGGAAAGCCGCCACCGGCACACCGCTCGCCATCGCTTCGATCAGCACGAGGCCGAATGTGTCGGTGCGGCTCGGGAACACGAACACATCGGCGCGGCGGTAGTACGACGCGAGCTCCGCGCCGCGCTTCGAGCCCACGAAGACCGCGTCGGGGTAGCGTTGCTCGAGGGCCGCGCGCGCGGGGCCGTCACCCACGACGAGCTTGGTGCCCGGCAGGTCGAGCCCGAGGAATCCCGGCAGGTTCTTCTCCACCGCGACCCGTCCCACGAAGAGGAACACGGGCCGCGGCAGCTCGACGAATCGCTCGGCCCCCGGCATGAAGATGTCGGTATCCACGCCCCGCGACCATTCCGTGATGTTGCGAAAGCCCCGCCCCTCGAGCAGCTGGCGGATCGCGGGCGTCGACACGAGGATCGCCGACGAAGCTCCGTGGAAACGTCGCAGCCACGCGTACGTGATCCCGAGCGGGATCCCGAAGCGCGGCTTCACGTATTCGGGAAAGCACGTGTGGTAGGCGGTGGTGAAGTTGAGGTTGTTCTTCACGCAGTAGGAGCGCGCGGCGCCGCCCAGCGGGCCTTCGGTCGCGATGTGGATCGCGTCGGGAGAGAACTCGCGGATGCGCTGCGCGACCTTCGCTCCCGGCAGGATCGCGAGCGGGATCTCCGGGTACGTCGGCATCGGGAAGGTCCTGAAGCCCTGCGGCGAGAGCACGTGCACCTGGTGGCCCCAGCGCTCGAGCCAGCGGACCGTGTTGGAAAGCGTCACGACCACGCCGTTCACCTGGGGCGCCCAGGCGTCAGTCACCAGAAGTATGCGCAATTTCCTCTCCATGCCGGATCGCCACGTCGACGCCGCTTCGCAGCGCCTCGATGGCCTTCCAGTCGATGATCTTCAGCTCGCCGGTCTCGAGCTCCACCAGCGCGGTGAGGCTCTCCACCCAGTCGCCGTCGTTGCAGTAGAGGATCCCGCCGATGTCGCGGATCTCCGCCTTGTGGATGTGGCCGCACACGACGCCGTCGAAACCGCGCTTGCGCGCCTCCGCGGCGAGCGCGTCCTCGAAGTGGTTGATGTAGCTCACCGCGTTCTTCACGCGATGCTTGAGGAACTGCGCGAGCGACCAGTAGGAAAGGCCCAGCGTCGCGCGGAAGTGGTTGAACCAGCGGTTCAGCTTGAGCGTCACCATGTAGGCGTAGTCGCCGAGGTAGGCGAGCCACTTCGCGCCCTGCACGACCGCATCGAAGAGGTCGCCGTGGATCACGAGGAGCCGGCGGCCATCCACGGTCCGATGCTCGGCTTCGTCGCGGATGTCGATCCCGCCGAACGCGAGCCCGATGAATTGGCGGGCGGCCTCGTCGTGGTTTCCAGCGATGTAGGTGACCTGCGTGCCCTTGCGCGCCTTGCGAAGCACCTTCTGGATCACGTCGTTGTGGGACTGATGCCAGAACCAGCCGCGCTTCAACTGCCAGCCGTCGATGATGTCTCCGACGAGGTACAGGTATTTGCTGTCGGTATGCCTCAGGAAATCGAGGAGGTGTGCCGCCTGGCAGCCCGGAGTGCCCAGGTGGATGTCGGAGATGAAGATCGACCGGAAGCGAAGAGTGGGAGCCGCGTCGTCCTCATGTGAAATCGCAGTATCCATTCGCAACCGATTGTCCCGGTTGCGCAAGTCACCACCGTGACGATTTCGTGACGATTCGGGGTCAGACCCCGAGGCGCGGAGCCTCTCGGGGTCTGACCCCGAACTAGGCGAAGCGCAGCTTGCGCGTGCGGCGCGCCACCATGCCGCGTCCGAGCGCGGCGCGGTCGGCGGGCGTGAGGCACCGGACGGCGCGCAGGTGGATGCCGCCTTCCTCGATCGAGATGTGGGTCGCGAGCAGCGCGCGGTAGTACTGCAGCAGGTCCCGGGGCAGCCCGCGATTGATGCCTTCGGCGAGGCTGTCGAGCGGGCGGCGCAAGGCGCGCCAGACGCGATCCATCTCGCGATGCTCCGACTGAAGGCGGCTGCCGAGGCTTCGCACGGCGTCGCGCTCTTCGGCGACGAGGCGCATCTCGAGGAGCGGCATCAGGTCCTCTTCGTCCGCGTGGTGCACGTTGAGCAGGTTGGAGAAGAAGCCGATCGCCGTGCCCGCGGCGGCGCTCACTTCAGCGTCCATGCCGCGCGACTCGATGTTTCCCGGCAGGCCGCAGAGCGCCGCGAGCTGTCGCTCGATGCGCCGGTGGAAGCCCAGCAACGCGTCTACGGGATCGTCGAAGCCGGGTGGAAGGTCGTGAATCCTCATGCGTGAAGCCTAGCGACGCACCATGACAATCTGCCTATTGCAGCAAGCCTCCATCGCGCCGGATCATCGCGATGTCCACGAAGGCGCCGTGGTCGCGGCCGTTGCGCGAGAGATCCACAGTGAATCCGCCGAGGTCGACGCGTCCCATGCGCTGCATCGACGCGAGGATCGATTCGCGCGTGGGCGAGGCGCCCGCGCGGCGCACGGCCTCGACGAGCACCTTCGCCGCCATGAAGCCCTCCAGCGTGAGGTGCGAGGGCGGCTCGTCGCGGAACTTGCGGATGGCATCGAGGTGCTCTTTCTGCAGCGTGGATTCGGCAAGCCCCGGATTCGGGACGACCTGCGTGACCATGACTCCGTGCGCGAGTTTCGGGCCCAGCACCTCGAACAGCGTCCGGTGGTTCACCGTCGAGAGGGCGACGATCATCACGCCCGGGTCGCGCGGCCGGTAGCGCTTCACGAACTCGGCCGTCCGCACGGTCCCCGCGAGCACGATGAGGGCCTGCGCATTCTGCCGGGCGACGGCCGCGAGATCCTCGAGCTGGTCGTCGCGCAGCACCGCGAAGCGCGTCACCTGGAGCGAGCGGAAATGATTCTCGATCTGGCGCATCTCGGCGTCGTACGTGGGGCGCACGTAGAAGACGTTGCCCGCGATGCTCGCGGGGGGCGAGCCGCCGGCAAGCGGCGCCACGATCGCGATGCGGCCCTGCAGCGTGGGCTCCTGGGCCGCGGCGGCGAGCGCCGGGTCTCCGAGATAACCGAAGAGCACGTCCGCCTTGCGCTCGTCGACCAGCTCATGGGTGCGTTCGCGCACGTCGCCCGACTTCGCGTCGAGCACCTCGTGGCGAATGTGCATGCCGTTGAGCCCGCCCTTCGAATTGATCGAATCGAAATAGATCTTCGCGCCGGCCACGTAGTCGCGCGCGGCCTCGCCCAGCTCGCCGCCGTATTCCACGACCTGCCCGATCACCAGGTCGCGCGCGGCGGCCTGCGTCGCGGCGAACGCGAGCGCGAGAAGGAGGACGAAACGGGCAAGTCTCATGGCGTGAGGCTCCGTGCAAAGAAAAATCCGCCGGGCTTGGCGGCACCGGCGGACGAAGGGGAGGAGCAACCTCGGGGGGAAAAACAGCAGCTAATTCCGCTTAAGGATCGCGACACCCATCCTCGACGAAGCGTGTGACCGTTTCAGGTCAGGCCCTCGCGCGCACGCGCGGGCCGGCGAACCTCGCGCTGAAACGGCTGCCCTCGCCGGGACTGCTCGCGATGTCGAGGGCCGCGCCGTGCCGCGAGAGCGCATGCTTCACGATCGCGAGGCCGAGTCCCGTGCCTCCACTTTCGCGCGAGCGGCCGCGATCGACGCGATAGAAGCGCTCCGTGAGGCGCGGGATATGCTCGGGCGCGATGCCGATGCCCGTGTCCTCGACGTCGAACGTCGCGCCGTCGTCCGTCCGGTGCCACCGCAGGCGAACCGTGCCGGTGTCCGGCGTGTAGCGGATCGCGTTCGAGACCAGGTTGCCGAACGCGCTGGAGAGCTCCTTCTCGCTGCCGAGGAGGTCGATGCCCTCCTCGCCCTCGATCTCGATCCTGTGCCGCCCGTTGGACAGCGCCCGCGCCTCGGCGCCGAGGCGCTCGAGTAGCTTGCGCATCTCGATGGGCTCTTCCATCGGCGGCGGCGGCGACGACTCGAGCGCCGAGAGCGTGAGCAGGTCCTCGACCAGGCGCAGCATCCGCTGGGCCTGCTCGCTCATGAGGTCGATATAGCGCTGGCCTGCCTGCGGATCGGGCTCGTCGCGCAGCGTCTCGAGGAAGCCCGCCACGACGGTGAGCGGCGTGCGCAGCTCGTGCGAGACGTTCGCCACGAACTCGCGGCGCACGCGCTCGAGCTGCCGCAACTGCGTCACGTCCCGCGAGAGCACCAGCCGCTGGTCTTCGCCGTAGGTCACCACCTGCATCGACAAGACCCGGTCGACCGAGTGCGGCGCGATCACCTGGAGCGGCCTGGCGTAGTCGCGGCCTTCCAGATACTCGAGAAATTCCGGGATGCGCACGAGGTGCGTGATCGGCATCCCCGCATCGCGCACCGGATCGATCTCCAGGTGCAACCGCGCGGTGTCGTTGCACCACGCGATGCGGTCCGCGTCGAGGATCACCACGCCATCGGGAAGCGCGCGTGCGGCTTCGCGCCAGCGCTTGAGCATGTCCACCAGTTCCGCTTCGCGCCGCGCGGCCTCGCGCCGCGAGCGATGCAGCAGCGCGTGAAGGCGATCCCACGCGCCCCGCGCGCGCGGCGGCTCCGGCGCCTCGCCGTGCTCGAGCCAATAGGAAAGCTGCCGCAATCGCCTCGACTCGGCGGCGAGCAGGATCAAGGCGAGGATGGAGAAGGTCGCGAGCCCCACGTCGACGCCCGCGAACCAGCCGACCGCTGCGGCGATCAGGGCGCACGCGGCAATCGCAAGCATCAGTCGCTCGAGCGGAAGCGGTATCCCGCGCCCCGCACCGTCTCGACGAGCCGGTCGTGGCCGCTGGGCGAGAGCGCTTCGCGCAGTCGCCGGATGTGCACGTCCACCGTGCGGTCTTCGAGGAACACGTGGTCGCCCCAGACCTGGTCGAGAATCTGGGCGCGAGTGTACACGCGGTCGGTGTGGGTCATGAAGAAGTGCAGGAGCTCGAACTCCGTCGGGCCCATCTTGAGCGTCCGGCTCTTGCCGCTCACGACGCGCGTGGCGGGATTGAGCACGAGGCCCTCGATCTCCACGGCCTCCTTCGAAAGCTGCGGAAGGCGCCTGCGGAGCACCGCCTGGATGCGCGCTTCGAGCTCGCGCGGCGAGAAAGGCTTGGTGACGTAGTCGTCGACGCCGCTATCGAGGCCCGCGACCTTGTCGTCCTCGGCGGCGCGCGCCGTGAGCATGATGATCGGCACTTCGCGCGTGCGTTGCTCGGTGCGCAGGCGCCGCGCGAGCGACGGGCCCGAGCCGTCGGGCAGCATCCAGTCGAGCAGGATCACGTCCGGAAGCGCGACGGTCACGGCCTCGTAGGCTTCCTTCGCGTTGGCGGTGCGGCGGACTGTGTGGCCGTTGCGCGCCAGCGTGATGGAGATGAGCTCCTGGATCGCGGGTTCGTCTTCGACGACGAGGATCGAGGCGGCCATCAGCCCAGGGCCTCGCGCTCGACTTCGGCGAGCGGTGTGTGGCGCACGTCCCGTCCCTTCACGATGTAGATCACCTGCTCGGCGATGTTCTTGGCGTGATCGCCGATGCGCTCGATGGCTTTCGCCACCCAGACGATGTTGATGGAGGTCGAGATGGTGCGCGGGTCTTCCATCATGAACGTGATGAGCTGGCGAAGGATCGCGTGGAATTCCTCGTCGATGGCCGCGTCCTCGCCGATGATGCGCGCGGCGGCGACCGCATCGAGCCGCGCGAACGCGTCGAGGGACTTGCGCAGCATGCCGATCGCGATCTCGGAGACGTGGTTCACGGCGGCGAGCCGCGAGCGCGTGCCGCGCGCGGGAGTGCCGATCTCGCGCGCCATGCGCGCGATCTTCGCGGCCTCGTCGCCGATGCGCTCCAGGTCCGTGACCGTCTTGCTCACGGCCATGATGAGGCGCAGGTCGGATGCGGCCGGCTGGCGGCGCACGATCACGTGGCGCAGGTCGTCGTCGATGGCGACCTCGAGCTCGTTCACCTTGGCGTCGTCGGCGATCACCTGCTCGATGCGATCGGTGTCCTGGTCCAGGTAACCGACGATCGCGGAGCGGATCTGCGCTTCGACCAGGCCGCCCATCTGCAGGGTGCGGGAGCGGATGGCTTCGAGGTCCTGGTCGTACTGCTTGGATATGTGTTCTGTCATGGCGGTCTCCCGCACAGGTTACGTCCGCAGTATGACAGTTCCGTTACCGACTCATCGACGGGGTTCTTTACTTCTTCGTTGCGGCCGAACGGATGGCATCGAGCGTGGTATTGGGCGTGATCGCCTGGGGATCGGTGCGCACGTCGATGACGGCGGGCTTTCCGGAAGCGAGGCAGCGCTCCAGTGCGGGTGCGAACTGCGCCGTCTCCTCGACGATCTCGCCCACGGCGCCGAAGGATCGGGCGAACGCCGCGAAGTGGGGATTGCCGATGTCGGTCCCGATCACGCGCCCGGGGTAGTGCTTTTCCTGGTGCATGCGGATGGTGCCGTAGATGCCGTTGTTCACGACGATCACCACGATCGGCGCGTCGTATTGCACGGCGGTGGCGAGCTCCTGGCCCGTCATGAGGAAGTCGCCATCGCCCGCGAGGCACACCACCGTGCGCTCGGGCCGCGCGATCTTCGCGGCGATCGCGGCGGGCACGCCGTAACCCATCGCTCCCGACGTGGGCGCGAGCTGCGTGCGCCAGCCGCTGTAGCGATGGAACCGGTGCAGCCATTGGGAGAAATTGCCGGCGCCGTTGGTGAAGATCGTGTCCTCGGGGCAGAGGCGATTCACCGCGTCGATCACGTCCCACATCTGCACGCGCCCCGGAGTCTCGCGCCGCGCGCCCCACGCGACGAAGTCCGCGTGCGCCTCTTCGGCCGATCCCTTCCAGGGCGGATTCTCGACGGGCGCCATCGCGGCGCAGGCGCGCGCGAAATGCGAAGGCGACGAGAGAATCCCGAGCTCCGGCTGGAATACGCGTCCGATCTCTTCGGCTCCCGGATGCACGTGCACGAGCTTCTGCCGCGGCACGGGAGATTCGAGCAGCGTGTATCCGCTCGTTGTCATCTCGCCCAGGCGCGCACCCACAACCACGAGGAGATCGGCGTTTCGCACGCGCGATGCGAGCACGGGGTTGATGCCGATGCCCACGTCGCCCACGTAGTTCGGATGGCGATTGTCGAGGAGGTCCTGGTAGCGGAATGCGCACGCGCACGGCAGCGCGTTCGCCTCGACGAAGCGCTGCATGTCATTGCAGGACTCGCGCGTCCACGGCGCGCCGCCCAGGATCACGAGCGGGCTCTTGGCCGCGGCGAGCAGGTGCGAGAATTTCTCCATCGCCTCGCGGCCCGGGTGCGGCTCCGACGGCACATACGGCTTCGCGTCGGCCGCCTTCGACTCGCGCGCGAGCATGTCTTCGGGCAGCGCCAGCACCACGGGCCCGCGGCGCCCCGAAGTCGCGATCTGGAACGCGCGCGCCACGTACTCGGGAATGCGATCCACGTCGTCGATTCGCTCGACCCATTTGGCGAGCGGACGGAACATCGCCGTGAAGTCGACCTCCTGGAAGGCCTCGCGGTCGCGGAAATCGCTGCCCACGTCGCCGATGAAGAGGATCATCGGCGTGGAATCCTGGAACGCCGTGTGCACGCCCACCGAGGCCTGCGTCGCGCCGGGCCCGCGCGTCACGAGGCAGATGCCGGGACGGTTGGTGAGCTTGCCGTAGGCTTCCGCCATGTTGGCCGCGCCCGATTCGTGGCGGCACACGACGAGCTTCACCTTGTCGCGCACGTCGTAGAAACCGTCCAGCACCGCGAGGAAGCTTTCGCCCGGGACCGTGAACGCGAGGTCGGCGCCGTGAAGGGCGAGCTGGTCGACGAGGAGCTTGCCGCCGTGGCGCGTGCTCACAGCTGCTTCACCACGTAGCCGCGCTTGCGCAGGAGCTCGAGCAATCCGCGCGGGCCGGCGAGGTGCAATGCGCCGACCGCGACGAAGTAGCGGTCCTTCGTCTCGAGATACCCGACGATCTTCTTGAGCATGGCCTCGTGGCGCGACCAGATGAACCGGTCCTCGAAGGACGAGGCGCCCGTGATCTTCTCGTTGTAGCGGCGCGCGACTTCGAGGACCGCGTCGGGATCGCCCGCCTTCCACGCCTTCACGAGGTCGGTCACCTGCTCGCCGGTGAGGCCGCTCTCGATGGCGTCCAGCGTCCCCCGGAAGAGCTCGAGCGTCTCCTGGTCCGACATGGAGTCCATGAGCTTGATCTGCTCGTCTGCGCCTTCGAGCTCGACGATCGTCTTCTTCTCGTCCTTGGCGCGCGTGATGAGGTAGAGGTCCACGCCGAAGTTCGGCGTATACCCCATGCGCGCCCATTCGCTGAACACGAGCATCGTCGAGGCCATGAAGGGCTTCACGCGGATGATCTGGTCCTCGGCGATCCTGTAGCGCGGCAGCAGCTTGCGGAAGCGCGCGTAGTCCGCGGCGGGGACGTGCGTCTTGAGGCTCGCGGGCGGCAGGTAGATCGTCGCGGCCTGGCTCTTCTCCATCGCCTTTTCGTCGGTCACGTCGGCTTCGACGGCGAGGATCGGCGATCCCTCGAACGCGTCCTCGACTTCCGGGGGCAGCGGGAACCACGAGGCCATGCCTGCGTGCACCGTGCCGTAGAGGTAGATCTTGTTGCCGACGGAAGAGACTTCCCAGAGGTATTGCTTCGCGGAGGCGGGCACCGCGGCAAGCGACATCGCCGCGGCGAAGACCGCGGCCAGGATCCTGCGGATCGTATTCATTTCGTGTTCGGACTCCAGTTGCTTTCGATTGGAACGAAGGGCGCCATGGGGATCTCCTCGTAGCGCACCTCGAGGATCTCCAGCTCTTCGGCACCGCCCGGCGTCCTCAAGTTCACGCTGTCGCCCTCGCGCGCCTTGATGAGGGCCCTCGCGATGGGCGAGATCCAGCTCACGTAGTGCTTCGAGGGATCGGTCTCGTCGATGCCGACGATCCGCACCGTGAGCTCCTCGCCCGACGACAGGGCGTAGGTCACCGTCGCGCCGAAGAACACCTGGTCGGTTTCCTCGCGCGTGGCCGGGTCGACGACCTCCGCGGCCTCGAGGCGCTTGGTGAGGTAGCGGATGCGCCGGTCGATCTCGCGAAGTCGCTTCTTGCCGTACTGGTAATCGGCGTTCTCCGAGCGGTCGCCGAGCTTCGCGGCCCACGACACGACGGAGGTCACGTTCGGCCGCTCGGTCTTCACCAGCCACGCGACCTCGTCGCGCATGCGACGCCATCCCGCGGGCGTGAGGTAGTTCTTGGCGCCCGCCGGAATCGGATTCGCGTCGTCGTCGTCGCGATCGTCGTCCGGCGCTGCGTCGTTCTCGCGGGTGAAGGCCTTGCTCATCCGAGACCGTTGATGAACTCGCGGATGCCGCCCAGCAGCATCTCCACGGCGATCGCGGTGAGGATGAGCCCCATGAGGCGCTCGATCGCCTGCATGGCCTTGTCGCCGAGCCAGCGCTGCAGGCGCTCGCCCGAAAGCAGCACCACCGTCACCACCGCCATGGTGATCGCGAGCGCCCCGGCCCACATGCCCATGCTCTGCGGCTCGCGCGTGGCCATGAGCATGATCGTCGCGAGCGCCGAGGGGCCGGCGATGAGCGGGATCGCGAGCGGCACGATGAGGGGCTCGCCCGAGCCCATGGGGCCGAAGGCGCTGCCGGTGTCGCCGAAGACCATGCGGATCGCGATCATGAAGAGGATGACTCCACCCGCGATGGACAGCGAAGTCTCCGACAAGTGCATGAGGTCGAGGATCGCCTGGCCGCCCATCATGAAGACCGCGAGGATGGCGGTGGCGATGGCGCACTCGCGGATGATCACCGCGCGGCGCCGCGGCGCCGGGATGCCCGCCAGCATGGCGTTCACGAGCGGCACGTTGCCGAACGGGTCGGTCACGAGCAGCAGCAGCACGATCGCCGAGAGGAATTCACCCTTCATGGGACGTTATGATAGCCGCCTCCATGAGCCGGGTAGCCTTCCTCTGCCTCCTCGCCGGTGGCTGCGCGATCGCCTTCGCGCCGATTTTCGTGCGCCTCGCGGACACGGGCCCGGTCGCGAGCGCGTTCTGGCGCTGCGCGCTCGCCGTGCCGGTGCTGTGGATCCTTGTCACCCCGGCGCAGGCCGGGGCCCAAGCAAAACGCGAGCGCGGCTTGCTTGGCGTGACGACACCGATGCTCCTCGCGGGCCTCTTCTTCGCCGCGGACCTCGGCGTTTGGCACTGGTCGATCATCTGGACGTCGGTCGCGAACTCGACGCTGCTCGCGAACCTCGCGCCGATCTTCGTGACCCTGGCGGCTTGGATCCTCTGGCGCCGGAAAGTGACGCGCGCCTTCCTCGTCGGCATGTTCGTCGCGATCGCGGGGATGTTCGTGCTGGTGGGGCCCGAGTTCGGCTCCGGAGGCAAGCCGCTGCTGGGCGACGCGCTGGGCGCGCTCACGGCCGTGTTCTACGCGGGCTACTTCCTCACGATCAAGGTCGCTCGCGACGCGGGCGCTTCCACGGCCCGGCTCATGGCGTGGAGCACGACGATCACCGCGATCGCGCTGCTGCCCGTGGCGCTGCTCTCGCCCCAACCTTTCGTGCCAACCCACGCGCAGGGCTGGCTCGTGCTCGTGGGACTCGCGCTCGTCACGCAGGTCCTCGGGCAAGGGCTCATCGCGTACGCGTTCGCGCACCTGCCGGCATCGCTCTCGTCGGTGTCGCTCCTCATCCAGCCGGTGATGGCGACGCTCTTCGCGTGGTGGCTGTTCGACGAGCCGGTGGGGGCGGTCCAGTTCGTGGGAGGAGCCGTCGTGCTGGCGGGCATCTGGCTCGCGAAGCGAGCGAGCCCCGCGTGACTACGATATGATCCGACGTGCATAGTCCCGGACACAAGGGACGCCGCAGAAAAATTGGGGAGGTTCGGACATGAAGTTTCGCAGCCTTTGGAAGGCCGCAGCAGCCGGGTTGTTGTTCGCGTTCTCGACCTTCGCGCAGGCGCAGCTCTACGGAGGCAACTCCCAGTCCAACAACGCGACCGCCCTGCCCGCCTCCGCAGGCCTCTTCCAGCTGGATCCGAGGACGGGCGCCATCCAGATCGGCACCGTGGTCACGGTGCCCGCACGCACGATCACCGGCATCACCGCGCTCACCCGGGATCCCACGACGGGGACGATCTATGCCGTGGCGAAGGCGGCCGCAGTGGCAAACCGCCTCCTCATCACGCTGAACCTCGCGACCGGAGCAGGCGCAGAGATCGGGAACCTGGGCGACGATTTTTCGTCGCTCGCCTTCCGCCCCGATGGCCAGCTCTTCGGCATGACGGGACAAGGTGCCGGCGTGCCCAAGCGGCTCTGGACCATCAACAAGGCCACGGCCGCGACTGTGCAGGTGCAGGACCTCTCCGCCCTCGGGGCCGACGGCTCGATCATCGCGTACAACCCGAACGGTCGTTTCTATTTCTGGTCGGGAAACGGAGCCGAGATCTTCGCGAGCGTGCAGGCCTCGGCGCCCTTCACGATCACGCCGATTCCGATCACGGGACCGTCCAACAACGAGGTATTCGGCGCGGTGTGGGATCCCACGCAGAGCGTCTTCCTCGTGCACAGCATCAACGCGCAAATGGACTCGTGGACCACGGGCGGCGTCCGCAGCAACCTCCAGCCGGCGACGCTTACCTCGGTGCGCGGCATGGTGCTCTTCCCGCCCGGATCGATTCCCACGCTGTCGCAGTGGGCCCTGGTGCTGCTGATCCTGCTGGTCTTCGGCGCCGCGTTCACGAACCGTCGGGCGTTCGCGCCGTACTAGCCGAGGCGCGCGAGCTCCGAGGCGACAGTCGACAGGACGCCGTCCAGCTCCACGGCCTGGGCGGCTGAGACGCGGGGATTCTGCCGCCACATCCTTGCGAGCGCATCGATGCGCATGAGCGCCGCCTCGGGCTGTCCGGCCCTGGCGAGATAGCCCGCGCCGCGCGCGGCATGCACGATGTCGATGCGCTCGGTGATGCAATCGAGACCCAGGCCGCGACGCTGCTCCTGTCCCCGATGCACCCGGTACTCGCTCAGCGCCGTCGCGCAATAGAACACCGCGCCCTTCGCCATGAGCCGCAGCCAGAGCGCGAGGTCCGCAAGGCAGTGATACGACTTGCCGTTCCACGTGAAGAGGCCGGCCGCCTCCGGTTCGATGTCGCCGCGGCGGAACATCGCCGTCGTGGGCTCGCCGACGAGGTTCAGTCCGTTCACGAGCACGAGATCGCCCATCTCGATGCCTTCGATCACGCAGCTCGCGTGCGACACGGGCGTGGTCGCCGGCATGTCGGGTTGCTGCGCGCCGGCGTCGTCGATCACGATCCGCCGGCTCGTGGCGAGGCGAATGCCCGGATCGTCGAAGACGGCCGAAAGCTGTGCCACGCATCCGGGACGCAGGCGATCGTCGTCGTTCAGGAATTTCACGAGCTCGCCGCGGGCCTGGGCGAGCGCGAAGGTGAAGTTGCCTTCGAAGCCGCGCGCCGGATCGTTCCTCACGTAGCGCACGCGCGGATCGTTCGCCGACTTCACGCGTTTCCCGATCGCGTCTCCCGGCGAGTCGTCGCACACCACGATCTCGATGTCAGCACCCGCTTGGGCGAGGGCGCTGTCGAAGGCCTCGCCGAAGAAGCGCTCGTTGTACGCCGGGATGAGGATCGAGCCGCGCGGAGCGTCCACGTCAATGCGTCTGGGCCGGGACGACCTGGTAGAAAACCTCGTCCTTGCGAATCATCCCGAGCTCGAAGCGCGCGCGTTCCTCGACCGCTTCCATGCCCTCCTTGAGGTCGCGCACGTCCGCATCGAGCGCGTCGTTGCGCGCCTTGAGCTTCGCGTTGGCCTCGCGGCTTTGCGCGAGCACGCGCTCGAGCTCCCAGACTTTCGTCCAGCTGCCCTTGCCGATCCACAGCGGGTACTGCAGCCCCAGGAGGAGCCCCGCGAGGACGAGGGCGAGCGTCTTCACCTATCCCTTGATCTGGTAGTAGGCGCTTCGCCCGGCGTACGCGGCGCCCTCGCCCAGCTCCTCCTCGATGCGGAGCAGCTGGTTGTACTTGGCCACGCGGTCCGAGCGGGACAGCGACCCGGTCTTGATCTGCATCGCGTTCGTTCCCACGGCGATGTCGGCGATCGTCGAATCCTCGGTCTCGCCCGAGCGGTGCGAGATCACCGAGGTGTAGCCCGCCTGCTTCGCCATCTCGATCGCCTCGAACGTTTCCGAAAGCGTGCCGATCTGGTTGATCTTGATGAGGATGGAATTGGCGACGCCGCGCGAGATGCCTTCGGCGAGGATGCGCGTATTGGTGACGAACACGTCGTCGCCCACGAGCTGCACGTCCTTGCCCAGGCGCTTCGTGAGGAGCTCCCAGCCTTCCCAGTCCTGCTCGGCCATGCCGTCCTCGATGGAGATGATCGGGTACTTGTCGCACCACGCGGCGAAGAGGTCCACGAGCTGCGCCGAAGTGTACGAGAGCTTCTCCGCGTCGAAGCGATACTTGCCGTCCTTGTAGAACTCGCTCGCCGCGCAGTCCATGCCGAGCATCACCTGCTCGCCCGGGAGGTAGCCGGCCGCCTCGATGGCCTTCATCATGTACTGCAAGCCGGCCTCGTTGGTGGGAAGGCTGGGCGCGAAGCCGCCCTCGTCGCCCACCGCGGTCGACATGCCTTCCTTGTCGATCATCTTCTTGAGCGTATGGAAGATCTCCGAGCCGCAGCGCAGCGCGTCGCGGAACGACGAGAAGCCCACGGGCAGGACCATGAACTCCTGGAAATCGAGGTTGTTGTTCGCGTGCGCGCCGCCGTTGATCACGTTCATCATCGGCACGGGCATCTTGCGCGGCGCGCTGCCGCCGAAGTAGCGATAGAGCGACAGGCCCGATTCCTCGGCCGCGGCCTTGGCGCATGCCACGGACACCGCGAGGATGGCGTTGGCCCCGAGGCGCGACTTGTTCTCGGTGCCGTCCAGATCGATCAGGACCTTGTCGATGTGCGATTGCTCCGAGACATCCAGGCCGAGCACCGCCTCGCAGATCTCGGTATTCACGTGGTCGACCGCCTTGCGCACGCCCTTGCCGAAGAAGCGCTGCGGGTCGCCGTCGCGCAGCTCGATGGCCTCGCGCGACCCCGTGGACGCGCCCGACGGCACGGCGGCGCGCCCCATGGCGCCCGACTCCACGAGCACGTCGGCTTCTACGGTGGGATTGCCGCGCGAATCTAGGATCTCGCGGGCGACGACTTCGACGATGGCGGTCATGCTGGGCGGTTCCCTTCTGCGGAGAAACGCCCGATTCTACGGCAACCGCTACATTTTCTTAACCAGGATCTCCGCAAGCTTCTTCGCATCCGCCATGTCGCGCTCGTTCACCTTGGGCGAGCCGACCGAAAGGGTGATCCAGGTGCGGCCCTTGCGCAGGTTGAGCTCCCCGGTCTTCGAGCTCCAGAAGGATTCGGCGCCGGAGATGAGAAGGGGCTTGGTCTGGAACTGGAGGCGCGCGTCATCGAAGGCGCGCTGCGCTTCGTCGGGAGTCTTGCCGAAGCGGAACTGCACCGCCGCCGCGACCGGCTTGCTGTCCTTGAAGCCGGTATAGGTGCATTTGAGGGTGATCTTGGGCTTCTTGACCTTCGGGTTCACGGGCTCAGCCGCGGCCGCGACCCCCAGCGCCTTCTCCGCATCGTCCGAGGTGAACACGTCGCACGCGTCGAACGTCTCCTCCTGCGCCGCAGCCCGCACCGCCATGGGCACGAAGGCTGCCGCACCGAGGACCACCGCAACTACCCAACTCCCTGGACTCCGCATCGTTCACCTCGAGAGGTATCGTGCGCATGACGGTTTTCCCGCCATTCTACAGTCTAAGGAGCGGCCTTGACGCCTAGGAGGGTGCCTTGACGCCCCCGAACCAGCCGTTGTACGAGCAGTACTGGTCGCTGCCGGTGAAGATTCCGTGGAATCCGCTCTGCGTCATGGTCATGTTGTCGAGGTTGAACGAGCCCGCGTTGCTTGCCGTGTTGACGCCGTTCACGTTGGCCACGCAGCTGAACGAGCCGTTCGCGATCTGCCCCAGCACCCCTTGCGCCGCGAGGCTGCCGTTGAACGTGCACTGCGTGAGATTGCCCGCGTCGCTGTAGAACGTCACCACCATGGAAACACTCTGGCCGTTCTGGGTCACCACGACCGCGCCGTTCATGAAGGAAGGCCCGTTGGTCACGCCGTTGTGGCAGTTGCTGCCCGAGGCCGCCATGCCGCCCATGTACGTTCCGGCCAGGTTGTTGTTCTTGAAGCTCTGGCGAACGATGGACTTGTTCACCGTGACGCCATTGACCGTATAGGAGAGGGAACCCGCATAGGCGCTCGCGAAATTCACCGTCATCGTGCCCACCTGGGTCACCGTGACGGCGTTCGAGTTGAACGCCCCGCCGTAGTAGGGGCCCGTGGTCTGGTAGAGCGGCCCCGTGAAGCTCGTGCCCCCGCCCGAATCGATCGTCGCCGTGAACCAGCGCGCGCTCTGGTCCGCGCCGTAGACGAAGAACGTGGCGAAGATCGTGGTGCCCTGCTCGATCATGTTCACGCCCCAGCCGCTTTCGGACTGGCCGGCCCACCAGATATCCGTGTAGTCGGCGCCGGTGCTGGTCGCGGAGGCGGAGAACGCCGCGCCGAGGAACGCCAGGAGCGCCGCGAGACGGCGTGCAAATGAAGTGATCATGTAGGAACCCTCTGTCAGGAAGTCGCGTTGCGAATCGTCATGCGATGCGTAGACATTGCCGCCACAAAAAAAATCCGCCACGGACCCTCCTCTAGTGAACCAAACCCTTCAATGCGTCGAGGGCGCCCTCGACGCCGCCCTTGCGCAGCAGGTCGATGTTGGTAAGGACCTTCTGCGCGATGCGGGAGCTCACGGTCGCGGCGACGATCGCGGCCGCCTCGTCGGCCGTGACGCCCGAATCCTTGCCGATGTTCTTCATCTCGATGTCGGGCAGGTCGAAGGTGACACCCTGGCCCTTGAGGGCGCTGTTGGTCATGGTGACCCTGGCGCCGCGGATCACGATGCGTTCGATGATGTAGCGGCGCTTTTCTCCCGAAAGCGTCGACGTGCCCGTGGGCGCCGATTGCGCCGCGCTCGCCGATTGCGCGATCCGCTTCTGGATCGCATCGAGGTTGTTGGATCCTCCGGCGCGTTCGTAGGTGATCGCGGGCCCGGTCACGGCGATCTCGTGGATCAGCACGATCGGGGAGCGGATCGTCGCCGGCTCGACCCACACCGAGGCTTCACCCAGACGCACCGCCCGCGCCGAGGAAAATCCGGGCGGATTGCCGATCTCGACACCTCGCACGGTGCCCTTGCCGTCGCCGGGCGAGATGCGTGCCTCCCCGACCTTCACGTCGACGCCCATCACCTTCGGCCCGTAGTACTCGAGCGCGAACTTCACGACCACGCCCGGGTTCTCGTAGGCCCACCACAGCGCGCCGCAGGCGATCGCGGCGAGGATCGCCAGGAGGATGACGGCTTTCTTCAGCACCTACGAAAGCGCGGCGAGCACCGCGCGCAGTCCCTGGGCCTCGCCGCCCGCGGGGCGTCCCGCGCGCGAGATGTCGTTCCACGAGTACACGTCGAAATGCGCCCACGCGATGTCCGCGGGGACGAAGTAGTCGAGGAAGAGCGCCGCGACGATGGACCCTGCGAATCCCGCGCGGCCCGAATTGCTGAAGTCGGCGATGTCGCTCGAGAAAAGGCGCCTGTAACTGCGCCAGAGCGGAAGCCGCCACATGGGATCCTCGAGCTCGCTTGCCCGCGACAGGAGTTTCATGGCGAGCTTCTCGTCGTTGCAGAAGAGTGCCGGCAGCTCCGGCCCCAACGCCACGCGTGCCGCGCCGGTGAGCGTCGCGAAATCGATCATCGTGCGCGGCTTGCCCTCGGCGGCGTAGGCGAGCGCATCGCAGAGGATCACGCGTCCCTCGGCATCGGTGTTGCCCACTTCGAAATTGAGTCCCTTGCGCGTGCGGACCACGTCGCCCGGGCGGAACGCGTTGCCGCTGATGGCGTTCTCCACCGCGGGAATCACGACGTGGAGACGCACCGGGAGCTTGCGCTGCATGACCAGGCGCGCGAGCGCGAGCGCATGCGCGGCCCCACCCATGTCCTTCTTCATGAGGCGCATGCCGTCGGCGGTCTTGATGTCGAGGCCGCCCGAATCGAAGCACACGCCCTTGCCGACGATCGCAAGGCGCGGATGCTTCGCGTTGCCCCAGTGGATCTCGAGCAACCGGGGAGGCCGCGCCGCGGCTCGCCCCACCGCATGCACCGCGGGGAAATTCTGCGCGAGCAATTCGTCGCCCACCCATTCGTCGAACTCGCCGCCGAAGAGCTCGGCCTGCTCGCGCGCGATGTCCGAGAGCTCCGCGGGGCCCATGTCCTCGGCAGGCGTATTCACGAGATCGCGCACGAGGCGCACGGCCGCGGCCATCTCCAGCGCCTCGCGGACCTTGCCCGACGATTCGAGCTGGAGATCCGAGGCTTTGCGCTTGGCCTTCTTGTAGCGCGTGAACTGGTAGCTGCCGAGATCCCAGCCGAATGCCGCGTGTTCCGGCGCGATCGCGACCGGACCCTTGCCGAGCGAATAACGGCCCCTCGGGAGCTTGAGCGGCAGGCCCGCGAGCGACCAGGGGTCGCTGCCGTCACGCACGCCGATCGCGACCTTCCCGACGGCGCCCTTCGCATCGGGAATGAGCGCGGTGGAACCCGGCGACGCATCGAAATCCGCGGACACGAGCCACGCGCGCTCCGCCGACGAAAGCGACTTCAGCAGCTTCGGAAGCTGCTTCACGTCGGTCGCGAGGATGGGGATGGCCTTCGCGAAGGCCTTCTTTTCGGTGATGACAGTCACGGATCGAGTTGAGCGGCCGATGGTCCGCCCCAACGAGTTCTCCAGGACCCTAATTATGCCTTCGACTCGGCGCGCTTGACGATGACCGTGTGGACCCCGAGCGCGAGGACGACGAGCGTCCAGACGATCACGGGCCCGCTGGGGAGGTCGGTCGCCGTGGAAATCACGAGGCCCGCCGCATAGGCGACGGCACCGAGCGTCCATGCGACAGCGAGCCTTCCGCGCTCCAGGCGCCGCGTGGCGAGCGGCGGCACGATGAGCGTCGCGAACACGAGGTACACGCCCACGAGCTGCACCGACACCGTCACCGCGAACGCGAAGAGCACGTAGAAGCCGACGCGGCCGATGCGCTGCCCGAGCCCGAACCAGATCGCGAGGATCGCGCCATAGAGGCCCGCCGCCCACGCGAGGCGCGAAGGCTGCACCCACAGGATCTGCCCCACGAGGAGATCCTGCAGGTGCTCGCTGCCGTGCGGGTTCGATGCGAGCAGCAGGATGCCTCCCGTGGCGCCGAGGACGAATGTCACGCCGATCACGGCTTCCTGCACGTCGGGCCAGAGCTTCTCGGTCCACGTGAGCAGGAGCGCGCCTGCCAGCGCCGCGGCGAGCGCGGCCACCTGCACCGCGATGCCCTCGGCCTCGAAACCCAGCCGGTCGGCGAGCAGCACGCCGCAGCCCGCGATCTGCGCGATCGCGAGATCGATGAACACGATGCCGCGCGCGAGCACCTGCGTGCCGAGCGGGACGTGCGTCGCGGTGACGAGCAGGCCGGCGGCCAATGCAGGCAGCAGGATCGAGAGGTCGAGCGCGGTGAAGTTCACGAATTCCCCTTGAGCAATCGCGCGATGGTGTCGTCGTAGAGCCCGAAGAGGTCCTTGGCGGCGTCGTCGCCACCCACCGTGAAAGGAAGCGCGACAGCCTTGATCTTCGCGCGGTCGGCGATCCACTGCGATGCGCGGTCGCTCTGGTAAGCGGCGCGCAGCACCATCTTCGCCGGCTGTTTCTGCAGCGTCTCGAGCACCTCGGCGAGATGCGAGGTCGTGGGCTCCACGCCCGGCTTGGGCTCGAGCGCCGCGATCTCCTTCATGCCGAGCCAGTCGATGAGGTACGTGAACGCCTTGTGCTGGACCACCACAGGCGCTCCCTTCAACGGAGCGGCTTCCTGCTCCCACTTGGCGATTGCGGCGGTCCAGCGATCGCTGAAGGCCTTCAATCGCGCCTGGTAGAACGCGGCGTTCTTCGGATCGAGCTCGGCGAGCCTCGCGCTGAGCGGCGTGGCGATCCGCGCGATGTTGCGGGCATCCGTCTGGATGTGGGGATCGCCCTGCGGGTGCACGTCGCCTTCGGCGCGATCGAGGCGCGTGGGCTTGCCGAGCAGCGCGACGTACTGGGCCGCTTCGAAGTAGCCGGGCTTGCCGGGCTGCACCTTCGAGTTGCCGGCCTGCTGGATGATGAGCGGAAGCCATCCCACCTCGAGCTCGGCGCCGGTCGCGACAACGAGGTCGGCGCCGCGCATCTTCGCGATGAGGCTCGGGCGCGCTTCCACGTGGTGCGGGTCCTGCAGCGCGTTGGTGGCGGTATAGACCTTCACCTTGTCGCCGCCGAGCTCCGTGGCGAGCGCGCCCCACTCGGGGACGGTGGCGAAGATGTTGAGATCCGCGCGGGCGGATGTGGCGAATGCGGCCAGTGCGGCTGCG
>DATGGI010000239.1:0-44481 GCA_035308545.1 Usitatibacter sp. | reverse complement strand
GACATCACGATGAGATCGTCGTCGGTGATGAAGTACCGCGCGGGGCGCAGCCCATTGCGATCCAGCGTGGCGCCGATGAACTTGCCGTCGGTGAAGGCCACGGCCGCAGGGCCGTCCCAGGGCTCCATCAGCGCGGCATGGTATTCGTAGAAGGCGCGGCGCTTCGCATCCATCAGCGGATTTCCCGCCCACGCCTCGGGGATCATCAGCATCATCGCGTGGGCGATCGGATATCCGCCCATCACGAGGAGCTCGAGCGCGTTGTCGAACGACGCCGAGTCCGATTGCCCGTCGTAGATGAGCGGCCAGATCTTGTCGAGGTCCTCGCCCAGCAGCTTCGAGTGGATCGTCGCCTGGCGCGAGCGGATCCAGTTGAGGTTTCCCCGCAGCGTGTTGATCTCGCCGTTGTGCGCGATGAAGCGGAACGGATGCGCGAGATCCCACGTCGGGAACGTGTTGGTCGAGAAGCGCTGGTGCGCGAGGCAAAGGGCCGACACGAAGCGCTTGTCGGAAAGGTCCGTGAAGAATTTTCCGACCTGCTCGGCGAGGAGCATGCCCTTGTACACGATCGTGCGATGCGAGAACGACGGCACGTAGAAGTCGTGCGCGTTCGAAAGTCCCAGCGCGCGGATCGCGTGGCCGAGGCTCTTGCGGATGATGTAGAGCTTGCGCTCGAAGGCGTCGCGGTCGAGCGAGCCGCGGCCGGCGCCCACGAAGACCTGGCGGATCACGGGCATCGTGCTGCGCGCCGTCTCGCCGAGGGAGGAATCGTCCACCGGCACGTCGCGCCAGCCGAGGAGCACCTGGCCCTCGTTCGCGATGGCGCGCTCGATCTCGCGCTTGCAGGCCGCACGGGCTGCTGGATCCCTCGGCAGGAACACCATCCCGACTCCATAGGAGCCGGCCTTCGGAAGCCTCACGTCCTTCTTCGCCATCTCCTCGCGGAAGAACGCGTCGGGAATCTGCACCAGCAGGCCCGCGCCGTCGCCGTGGAGCGGATCGGCTCCCGTGGCGCCGCGATGCCGGAGGTTGTTGAGGATCGTGAGTCCGTTCGCGACGATGTCGTGGGACTTCTTCCCCTTGATGTGCGCGACGAAGCCCACGCCGCACGCATCGTGCTCGTGTCTCGGGTCGTAGAGTCCCTGTTTCCCCGGGGGAAGGCCGGCTTGCGGTTGCATCAAAAGCTCCTCACACACGAATGGTAGGCGTCCCCTTGGAAATTTGGGGATGCGATACGGCAATCTGCGGGCTTTTGGCGCCGGCACGGGGTGCCGCTTGTGGCGGCGGACCCTCCATCGTAGCGCAGGGTTCGCTGCACCGCAATAAAACCACCGCTTTTCGCGCAAATGGATAGGCGGTAGGTGCGCGTCTGTCGTTCATGCGTAGAATCCCGGCTTATGACCCGAAACACGACCGTATTCGCGAGCCTCTTCACCTCCATCGCACTCGTCGTCATCGCCGGCCTGAGCGCCTGCAGCGGCGCGGTCGGCGGGTCTCCGCCGGTGAACGATCCGACGCGCATCACGATCCTTCCGGCCGGCACGACCAGCGCACCGGTCACGGCCTATTCGGGGCTTCCCACGACGTTCACGATCGCAGGCGGCACCGGCGCGTACTTCGTGAGCTCGGACAACCAGGCGGTCATCAACGTGTCGGGCGCGGTGAGCGGCACGTCGTTCACTGTCGTTCCCAGTCCCGTTCTCGTGACGACGACCGTCACCCTCACCGTCCGCGACACGGGGACTGCGCCCGTCGCCACCAGCATCGTCACGGTGCAGCCCGGCACGGTGAACAACAACATCACGATCACTCCGACGTCGTCGTTGGCGGCGGCGTGCACGCCCGCGATCTGCTCGGGCGGCGACGCGCTCGTGTCCGTCACGATCTCGCAAGGCGGCGTCCCCCTCGCCGCGCGCGGCGTGCGCTTCGACGTGCTCTCGGGAAGCTTCAGCTTCGTGTCCACCGATCCCGTGAGCGGCGCGGTCACGCTGGTCAACACGATCCAGGTCACCACCGACGAGACGGGCAAGGCGATCGCGCGCATTCGCATCCCCGCCGGCGCGCAGAACCAGACGGCGTTGCTCCAGGTCACGGACATCGGCACTGGGACCTTCCAGCGGACGAGTTTCGCCATCGCGCAATCGACGGGTTCCAGCCCCGGGTTCTCGCTGCTTCCCTCGTCGATCGTCTTCCAGGGCGTGCTGACCAACCAATGCGCCGGCGTCACCGGAGACATCTTCGGTGGGTTCACGATCATCGGGGGCACTCCGCCCTACACGATCACGGGAGGCGGCTCGGCGATCTTCATCCTTCCCGACGTCGTGACGCAGCAGGGTGGAACGTTCGACGTGAAGGTCAATGGAACGTGCATCCCGGCTCCGGGACTGTCAATCGTCGCGACCGACGCGACCGGACACACGGCGACCGCGACGGTGGAGAACCTGCCCGGCACCGGCGCCGCGCCCGCGCTCACCGTGACGCCTTCGAGCATCACGCTCACGAGCTGCTCCGGCCAGGCCAACGCCACGGTGGCGGGCGGCGTGACCAACAACTATTTCGCGAGCGGCGGCAGCGACGCGCTCACCGTGGTCATCAACGGCAATACGGTGACGGTCTCGAGGCGCAATCCTTCCGCGGCCGTGGCCGGCCCGCTCAGTGTCGGTGTATCCGACGGGTCGACGAGCACGACGCTCACGGTGAACCTGAGCGGCGAAGGCGCGGGAGCGTGCCCGGCGCTCGTGGCGACACCCTCGAGTGTGACGCTCACGAATTGCACCACTCCAGAGACGGTGACTCTCTCGGGCGGCACAGGTACCTACACTGCGGCTTCGGACAACGCGAGCGTTCAAGCCAGCGTGTCGGCCTCGACGCTGACAATCGTGAGGACCAGCACGGCGGCTGGATTCGGACCTTCGGGGCCGTTCACCCCGCCGGCGCACGTCACAGTGCGAAATGGAACGGCATCGACGGTGGTCAACGTCAATGCGACTGGAACGGGCCAACCTAACGATGGCAATGGAAGCTGTCCCTAGGAGGCAATAGTCGACGCTTATGCTGCGCCGCAACATCGGCCGGGATGGGCCGAAACAGGGTGCTTGCGCTAAACTGCAAGTTGCGCTTTAATAAACCTCGATAACCCGCTGACTTTCTGGGAAAAGTGTTGGCGGGGGCCCACAAAAGGGGACTTCATCGTGAAATTCAATCCTCGGTTCAAGTACGCCCTCGCAATGATTGCGGCGGTCCTTCTCGTCTCGTGCGGCGGAGGCGGCGCGAAGAACAACCCGAACCAGGGCGGCACCCTCGCGCTCCTGCCTTCGGGCGGAACGTTCTACGCGGGCGTGGCTTACACCATGACGCTCTCCGGCGGACACGGTCCCTATTCGCTCTCCTCGGATGAAGCGGACGTCCTCCCGGTCCCGGCGATCGTGAACGGGAACACGTTCCAGGTCGTCGCGAACAACCCCGGCGTGATCGACACGGGCCTGCCGCCCGGCGCGCTGCCGGTGAGGACCGTGAACATCACGGCACGCGACTCCACGGGCCAGGGCCCGATCACCGCGGCGATCAAGGTCGCGCAGAACTTCCTCACGAGCTACACGCTTTCGTTCCCGACGACGACTTGCACGCTGCCGACAACCATCACGACGATCTCCCCCTGCGCGGGCGGCGACACGCTCGCGCAAGTGCAGGCGACCGTCAACGGAAACCTCCAGGGCCTCATGGAGTTCCGGTTCGACGTGGTGAGCGGCACCATGGGCTTCGTGAATCCGCTGGGCTCCAACACGGTGACCCAGTCGTACACCACGCAGACCGACCACCAGGGCACGGCCACCGCGGTAGTTCGCGTTCCTGCGGGGACTCCCGCGCAGATCGGAATGATCCGCGTGACGGCGACGGCCTCGGGCGTGAATACGCTCTACTCGTTCCTGATCATTCCGGGCGCGGCCTCGCCGCTCACGGCGATTCCTTCCAGCTTCACGTTCACGGGCTCCGGATCGAGCTGCGGAAACGGCTCCGGTGACTTCATCGTGACGGGCGGAACGCCGCCGTACAAGGCACAGAGCAGCGATCCGAACATCGCGGTGGTCCAGAAGGATCCGACCACGTTCACCCTGACCTACTCGAACCCGAATCCGCCATGCGCGACGGGATCGGTGATCATCGTGACCGACAGCGCGGGCTCTACACCGGCCCAGGTCACCGTCACGTCGACAGCGGGCGCGGCAGGTGGCGGCGCATCGGCAGTCCAGGCATCTCCGACGACGATCACGCTTGCATCGTGCGGCGCAAGCGCGCCGATCACGGTGGTCGGTGGCTCGGGTACTTACTCCGCGACGTCGACCGCACCCGGATACCTCGGCATCGCGGTTTCCGGCGGCACGGTTACCGTCACTCGCAGGGCCGACGACCTCGGCGCGCCGCCCATCGCTGCGTCGCAGATCATCAACATCACGGACGGTACGACCAACGCGAGCGTGACGGCCACCGTGCCGACGACCTGTCCGTAAAGCTCCACGGAGTTCCTTGCAGCGGGCATCCCCCAGGGGGTGCCCGTTTTCTTTTGGGCCCTCATGATCTACGTCACGGGCTCGAGCGGTTTCGTGGGGCGCTCGCTCGCGGTGCATCTTGGCGGGCGATTCGACGCGCTGCATTTCGGCAGGGATGACTGGGCGGAGGCGGTTGGCCGCGCGAACTTCCGCGACGCGACAGTCTTCCATCTCGCCGCGCGGGTGCACGACGATGCATCTGCGGCCGATGCGTTCGTCCGCGACAACGTCGAGAAGACTCGCGTGCTCGCGAACGCGGCGCGCGCCGGCGGCGCGAGGCGTTTCATCTTCCTCAGCACGATCAAGGTGAACGGCGAGGAGACGGGTGCTCGTCCCTTTGCTTCGACCGACACGCCGCATCCGGAAGACGCTTATGGCCGATCGAAATTGCAGGCGGAACAGGCGCTCGCCGCTCTCGAGGGGCTGGAGAGCGTGATCGTGCGAAGCCCGCTGGTGTACGGGCCCGAGGCGAAAGCGAACCTTCGTTCGCTCCTGCGCCTCGCCGACACCTCGTGGCCCTTGCCGCTCGCCGGCATCCGCAATCGCCGCAGCTTCATCCACGTGGACGATCTCGCACGGCTGCTGGTCGAGTGCGCCACGCACCCCCAAGCCGCGGGGCAGACGATTCTTGCGGCCCATCGCGATACGTTTTCGACCCCGGAGCTCGTGACTGCGATGCGCCGATGCTTCGGGCGGCCGGCGCGTCTCTTCAGCATTCCGCCGGGAATGCTCGAAGCTGCCGCGACGCTATCGGGCGCCGGTGCGAAGATGCGACGCATGACGCGCTCCCTCGAGGTCGATTGCGATGCGGTCCATCACCTGCTGGGCTGGAGCGCGCAGATCGCGTTGGGGCCAGCCGTCGAGGACATGGTTCGTGTCTATCGCGAGGCGCAGGCGTGAGCGCGGCGCAATGGATCGCGATCGGCGTGATTCCGGGGGCGATCGCGTGGATCGTGATCTTCGCGCTCGCGCGGTCGCGTTTCGCGGGGCGACTCGCCGACGTTCCCAACGAGCGATCGCTGCACCAGGTTCCGACCCCGCGCATCGGTGGCCTCGGCCTGATGGTGGGAGCGCTGCCCATCGCATGGGCCTTCGCGACGCCCCAGCTCGCCACGATTCTGGGCGCGGCCGTTTTCCTCTGCGCGCTGTCGTTCGCCGACGACCTGCGCAGCCTTCCGGTGCAGGTGCGGCTCGCCGGGCACTTCACCGCGGCCGCGATCGTGGTTCTCGCGTTGCAGGGCGGCGAACCTATGCGGCCGGGACTTGTCGAGAGTCTGGTGGTGGTTCTCGCGATCGTGTGGATGACGAACCTCTTCAATTTCATGGATGGATCCGATGGCCTCGCCGGAGGAATGGCGGCGATCGGGTTCGCGGCCCTCTCGCTCGCGGCCGCCGCGTCGGGGCATGCGAGCCTTGCCGCCATTTCGGCGATATTCGTTTCGGCTTCCGCGGGTTTCCTTGCGCACAACTTTCCGCCGGCCCGGGTGTTCATGGGAGATGCCGGTTCGGTGCCGCTGGGCTTCCTCGCCGGCGCGCTGGGGTTCGCGGGGTGGATGGATGGCGCTTGGCCGCTGTTCTTCCCTGTAGCGGTGTTCGCGCCGTTCATCGCCGACGCCAGCATCACGTTGGCGCGGCGCATCGTTCGTTCAGAGCCGTTCTGGAGGGCGCATCGCACGCACGCCTACCAGAGGCTCATCCTCGCCGGATGGACGCGCCGCCAGCTGGCGCTTCGCGCCTATGGGCTGATGCTCGCGTCGGTGGCCGCCGCGTTCGCGGCGCTCACGGTCGGGGAAACAGCGCGGTTGGGTATAATCGTGGGTTGCGCGGCGATATACCTGGTGCTTTTCACCGCGATCGAAGTTCGCGTGCGCGCGCAGTGATCCAGAGGGCGCGAGCATGATCAACAACAAGAACGTAACGGCGCAAAGGAATTCCGGGCTGGGAGCTTCGATGAGAGCCATCCAATTCGACGCCCGCGCGATCGGCGCGGCACTCCATGATTCCGCGGCGCTCTGCATCGCCCTCTTCGGCGCGAGGCTGCTGATCGATTCGTCGGGCCTCGACAGCGACGATGCCCACCTCATCATGAGCGCGAGCGCCGTCGCGGTGCCCATCCAGCTCGCGGTGAACCTCCTCTTCGGCGTGTACCAGGGGACGTGGCGCTACACGAGCCTTCCCGACATCCAGCGCATCGTGTTCGCGGTGCTCTGCGGCACGGTGGTCACGTCGATGGCCCTGTACACCTTCGGGCTCGACCAGCGCTTCGGCTACCGCGAGTACCTGCTCTATCCGCTCATCTTCATCGCCATCATGTCGACGAGCCGAATGGCCTTCCGCTCTTTCAAGGAGTGGGCGCTCTACGGCCGCGGCGGCGAGCAGGGAACGCCGGTTGTGGTCATGGGCGCGGGCGATGCCGCAGTGGGCCTCGTGAAGGAGCTTTCGCGCAGCCACGAGTGGCGCGTGGTGGGATTCCTCGACGACGACGAGAAGAAGCAGGGCCGCCTCCTGCATGGCGTGCGCGTACTCGGGCCGCTCGACGACCTCCCGCGCTTCGCGCAGCGACTGAAGCTGCGCCACGCCATCATCGCGATGCCGTCGGTCCCCTACCAGGTGCGCCGCCGCGTGGTGGAGATTTGCAAGCGCGCGCGCGTGGCGGTGATGACGGTCCCGACGTTGAACAACCTCGTGGGCCCGAAGAACCAGCCGCAGCAGCGCATCCGCAAGGTCGCGGTGGAAGACCTGATGAAGCGCGAGCCGGTGACACTCGACGATGCAGGCCTGCACACACTGCTCACCGGGCAGGTTGTGATGGTGACGGGCGCCGGCGGTTCCATCGGCAGCGAGCTCTGCCGGCAGATCGCCGCGTTCCAGCCGTCGATGCTCGTGCTCTACGAGATGAACGAGTACGCGATGTACAAGGTGGACGAGCAGTTGCGCGAGCTCTTCCCCGAGATCCCGGTGGCGAGCATCGTGGGCGACATCAAGAGCACGCTGCGCGTGAACCAGGTGATGCACCAGTACTCGCCCTCGCTCGTGTTCCACGCGGCCGCCTACAAGCACGTGCCCCTCATGGAAGAGGCCAATGCGTGGGAAGCGGTGCGCAACAACGTGCTCGGCACGTACGTCGTCGCGCGCGCCGCGATCGACTACGGCGTGAAGAAGTTCGTCTTCGTCTCGACCGACAAGGCGGTGAATCCCACGAACGTGATGGGCGCCACCAAGCGCCTCGCGGAGATGGTTTGCCAGTCGCTCCAGGCCTCCAGCAACACGCGCTTCGAGATGGTGCGATTCGGAAACGTGCTCGGAAGCGCCGGCAGCGTGATTCCCAAGTTCCAGGAGCAGATTGACAAGGGCGGCCCTGTCACGGTCACGCATCCGGAGATGGTCCGCTACTTCATGTCGATTCCCGAGGCCGCGCAGCTCGTGTTGCAGGCCGGCTGCATGGGCCTGGGCGGCGAGATCTTCGTGATGGACATGGGCGAGCCCGTGAAGATCGTGGATCTCGCGCGGGACATGATCCGCCTCTCGGAGCTCTCCGAGAACGAGATCCGCATCGTCTACACGGGCCTTCGCCCCGGCGAGAAGCTCTTCGAGGAGCTCCTTGCGGACGACGAGCACACGCGCCCCACGCCGCACCCGAAGCTGCGCATCGCCAAGGCGCGCGAAGTCGAGCTCAGCTGGATCGACGAGGTGCTCCGCTGGCTCAGCGAGGACCGCATCCCCGGGGACTCCGAGGTCCGCCGAGACCTCAAGCGCTGGGTGCCGGAGTTCCAGTCACAGGTGCGCCCGCGCCTGGTCGCGGTTCCGCAGC
Source organism: Usitatibacter sp. (assembly GCA_035308545.1). Taxonomy (GTDB): domain Bacteria; phylum Pseudomonadota; class Gammaproteobacteria; order Burkholderiales; family Usitatibacteraceae; genus Usitatibacter. Next base: position 36,123 of record DATGGI010000239.1, on the reverse strand, counting down.
AGAAGGCGGGCTAGGAGCGCTTCGGCAAGCGGGCCGCGAGGCCCAGCAGCATCCCGGCGATCGCCCAGAACACGAGCGAGTTGGGGCGGAAGAAGAAATCGTCCGTCAGGTCCTTCACGAGATACCCCGCGAGGATCGCGAGCCCGGTGATCGCAAGCGGCAAACCATCTTCCTTGTGGCGCGCCGCCGCGAAACCCATGGCAAGCGATGCGAGGAACGCGAGGAAAGCCGCGAGCCCGACAACGCCGAGCTGGATCATCGCGTCGATGAACACGTTGTGCCCGTGGAAATACGGCGTCGGCTGGCCCGCCGCGGCGAGCGCGGCGCGGAAATCACCGCGGACGATCTCGCGGCCGTAGCCGTGCCCCAGCACGGGCCGCTCCACGATCTTGCCCGCCGCGATCCTCCAGATGAGGGGCCTCTCGTCGAGCGCGATGGATTCGAGCGTGCTCGCGGCGTTCGGGTAGAAGCGCGTCTTGTACTCGGCCGATCCCGCCATGAAGACGGGAAGCAGCAGCAGGATCCCGAACAAGGCTCGGCGCACGCGAAGCCGCGCGGGGTGATTCGCGGGCGCATTCGCCTGGAACGTCCAGAACGCGACGATCGTGGAGGCCGTGAGCGCCACCCAGAGGAAGCGGCTGTCGCCGGCGATTCCCGCGCACAGCGTCGCGGCGCCCAGCGCGAGCATCCCGCGGTTGCTCCAGCCGAGGCCCACGGGCGCGCGCCACGCGAAGAGCACCAGCAGGGGCGCGAGGATCGCGACGTGCGTCGAGAACGGGCCCGGTCCCATCGAGAAAGTCGACGCGCGCATGCCGTTGGGGAAGAGAAAGTGGATCCATTCGCCCAAGGCGAGAGCGAGCGCGCCCACGAAGAGCACGCGGACCCAGAGCTGCAACTGGGCGGCCTCGCGGGTGCCCGCGAAGAACACGAGGAACGTGATGCCTCCATAGACGATCTCGCGCCGCAACTCGGCGAGGGTGTAGTCCGCGTCGACGCTCCAGGCGAGCGAGAGCACGCATAACGCGATCCAGAGGCCCGCGCCCAGCTTGAGCGCGTTCGGAACGCGCGAGAGCCTCATGGGGATCCCCTCGCGGAATGCCTGCCACCCGAGCGCCAACAACGCGACCAGGATGAAGAACACGCGCCATCCCGCGGATGACGGGAAGGGCGCGACGAGGAGGAAGGCTGCAGCGCACGCCGTGAATATGCGCTGCGCGCCGCCGGAGGGACGGATGAGCATCGAATTTGGCGCGCCCGACACGATTCGAACGTGCGACCCCTGCCTTCGGAGGGCAGTACTCTAATCCAGCTGAGCTACGGGCGCGTGGTGGTTCGGATTATAATTCGCGCTTCGATTCCGAGGAAGCCATGGCTGAACCCCACCATCACGACGATCCCATCGAGGAAAACATCGACACGCACCCGGTGAAGGTCGCGATCGGCGTGGCGATCGGTGCCGCGGCGCTCATCATCGGCATCATGATGCTCGCCGCCTTCGCCGTGGGCTCCTACGGCCAGCGCTCCATGGCCGACGAGCCGGCGATGTCGAAGGAAGCCGTGGCCAAGCGCCTCGCTCCCGTGGCGAAATTCGAGCTGGACCCGAACGCTCCGCCTGCCTCCGCGCCCCCGGCCGCTCCCGCGGGGACCGTCGTCGCGGCAACCGCCGCGGCCATGCCCGCTCCGGCGAAAGGCGGCGCGGCCGATGGCAAGAAGACCTACGAGACCGTCTGCTTCGCCTGCCATGGCGCCGGCGTCGCGGGCGCGCCGAAGTTCGGCGACAAGGCCGCATGGGCGCCGCGCGTCGCGCAGGGGAAGGACACGCTGCACGCGAGCGCGCTCAAGGGCAAGGGCGCGATGCCCGCCAAGGGCGGCAATACGACCTTGTCCGACGCTGACGTCACCGCGGCCGTCGACTACATGGTCGCCGCCGCGAAATAAGCTGGCGACCTACGCGATCGGCGACCTGCAGGGGTGCTACGCGCCCCTCGCGCGGCTCGTCGATTCCATCGCGTTCGATCCTGCTCGGGACAAGCTGTGGTTCGTGGGGGACCTCGTCAATCGCGGCCCCGATTCGCTCGCATGCCTGCGATACGTGAAGGCGCTGGGCGATGCCGCGGTCGCGGTCCTCGGCAACCATGACCTCCACCTGATCTGCGTCGCGGAGGGCGTCGAGAAGCCGCGCAAGCGCGATACGCTCGAGGCAATCCTCGAGGCGCCAGATCGTGACGAGCTGCTCGCGTGGTTGCGACAGCGTCCGCTGATGCATGCTGAGAATGGATTTGCGCTGGTCCACGCGGGCCTGTTGCCCGAGTGGACCGTGGCGCGCGCGGCGCAGCTCGCGCGTGAAGTGGAGAGTCGCCTGCGCGCCCGCGACTATCGCGGCTTCCTCGAGAAGATGTACGGCGACGAGCCCGACCGGTGGGACGAGAAACTCTCGGGCGTCGATCGACTTCGCGTGATCGTGAATGCGATGACGCGCCTGCGCGTGTGCACGGTCGATGGGCGCATGGCGCTCGAGTTCAAGGGCGAGCCGGGCGAGACGCGCGACGCGATGATCCCCTGGTTCGACATGCCCCGCCGCAAGAGCGCCGACCACACGATCGTCGTGGGCCACTGGTCCGCGCTGGGGCTCCTCGAGCGCAGCGACATTTTCGCGCTCGACACCGGGTGCGTCTGGGGCCGTTCGCTCTCGGCCGTGCGCCTCGAGGACCGGAAGGTTTTCCAGGCCTCCTGCGGCTAGTCGGCGATTCCGAGCAGTGCCGCGACCCGGCCGCGCGTCGTCGCGGCGACCTGGCGGCGGTGCATGCCGCTCGTTTCAACGGGTGCTGCGAACGAGATGCGTGCCACGACCGCGGGCTCGTCGATGATGAGCCGCATCGACTCCATGAACGTGCGTTCGCCACGGAACGAAATCTCGCGGCAGAGCGATCCGTCGCTTCGCTCGTAGCGGATCGCGGCGGGATGAACGTGCGCGTCGTTGGCGATCGCGGGCTGGAAGAGCGAGCTGTGGAACTTGAGCAGCGTGTCGCCCTCGGTGGTGATGCCCTCGGGGAAAAGCCCCACGCATTGGCCTTCGGCGAGCGCCGCCGCGACGACCTCGTTGATCCTCAGCGCGTGGCGCCACTCGGTCTTGCGGATGAAGAGCGTTCCCGCCGCCTGCGCGATCCAGCCGATCATCCCCCACTCGAGCACTTCTTCCTTCGCGATGAAGCACGTGGGGCGCACGCTCGAGACCAGGAAGATGTCGAGCCACGAGACGTGGTTGGCCGCGATCATCGCGCCACGCTCGTGCGCGCCGGGCGCGGGCCCCGCGACCTGCGATGAGATGTTGAGGATGCGCAGCAACTTCGCCGACCACCACCGCAGCATCACGCGACGCCGGTCATGCGAGAGGCGAGGATAGACGGTGCGAAGCAGGAACGCGGCGAGGGCGGCGTGGCCCGCCATGCGCGACCAGCGCACGTAGCGGGCCGGGAGCGGCGTGCGCCTAGTGCGTGACGCGGGTGCCTCCGGGACCGGAAAGGATCCTCACGCGGTCGCCGGCACGGAACGGCTCGTCGGCGCCCTGCACGATGGCGACGTACTTGCCGGAGTCGAGCAGCACGGTGATCTCGACGCCCATCTTCTCATTGGCGGACTTCTCGATGTTCTGGCCGATGATGCCGCCGAGGATTGCGCCGCCGATCGCGCCCGCGACCTGCCCGCTGCCGCCGCCCACGGTGCTTCCGGCCACGGCGCCCAGCGCCGCGCCACCCGCCGTGCCCACGCCCGTGTCGTGCGGCGTGATGCGAACGTCGCGCACCGACTCGACGACACCGAAGCGCACCGATTGCTCGCCGCGCACTTCGTAGCCGCGATAGTCACCCGATCCCGCCGGCGGGTATGCGCATCCGCCGAGCGCCAGCGCCAATGCCGCCGCCGCGATGATGCCGAGGAAGTTCTTCATGCTCTTCTCCTTGCCTAAAGCGCCTGCGCGAACTGTTCGCGCAAGCGGGTTGCGATGACTTCGCGCGAGGGCCGGTGGTTCTGGCCGCCGCGATACGCGATCTTGATCGACCCCATCAGCGATGCGAGCTTTGCCGATTCCGGCCAACTCCAGCCGCGCGCCATTCCGTAGAGCAGTCCCGAGCGATATGCGTCTCCGCAGCCCGTGGGATCGACGATCGCATCGGGCTTCACCGCGGGGATGTCGACGCGGCCGCCTTTCGCGTAGACGCTCGATCCTTCGGCGCCCCGCGTGACCACCACCGCCTCCATCGCCTGGGCAAGCTGTTCGACCTTGCGCCCCGTCTTCTGTTCGACGACGCGAGCTTCGTAGTCGTTCACCGCGAGCGCCGCCGCACCGTCCATCATAGCGAGAAGGTCGGGACCTTCGAACATCGGCAATCCCTGCCCCGGATCGAAGATGTAACGAACCTTGGCCGACGCGAGGTCGCGGGCGTGCTCGACCATGCCCTGGCGGCCGTCGGGAGAGACGATGGCGAGGCGCGTGCCGGGTGCGTCCGCGATGCGATTCAGGTGGGCGTAAGTCATCGCGCCGGGATGGAAGGCGGTGATCTGGTTGTCGTCGACGTCTGTAGTGATAAACGCCTGGGCCGTGAATTGGTTGTCAACGCGCTTCACGTGCCGCTGCGAGATTCCCAGCGATTGGAGCCGCTCGTCATAGGGACCGAAGTCGTGTCCCACCGTCGCCATGACCTGCGGGTCTTCCCCCAGGAGCTTCAGGTTGTACGCGATGTTGCCCGCGGTCCCCCCGAACTCGCGACGCATCTCGGGCACCATGAACGCGACGTTCAGGATGTGGATCTGGTCGGGGAGGATGTGCTTCTGGAACCGGTCCGGGAACACCATGATGGTGTCGTAGGCCATCGAGCCGCAAACGAGGATCGTCATGGGGCGTCAGTATAGGCGGTCGGAACGGCCCGACGGGCGGCATTGACGGGTGGACTCCTTCCCCGCAAGCTGAGTGTGCTGAATTGGGTCTACGGCCGGCGGTTTGGATGACTGGCCACCTCCCTGTCGGCGCACGGTTTCTGAAACAGGGCAAACCCACCGAAAGGTGGCGACGCAAAGTCTCCGGTCTAAGGGGCGAAAGCCCTACGACAGCGGGATTGCCAGAAAGGCGGTGCTGTATGTCTCAGGCTCCTTTGGGGAACGTGGTCCCGTTGGGCGACCACCCGCGCGCGAAGGCGCGTTTTTCCCGCAGGGAATCCGACGAAATGCTCGCGGGGTGCCGCGAGCTCGCGCGCCAACGCATGGTGAGCGCGCTATCCGGCATGCTCGATCGCATCGAGGACGACCTCTTCGAGCTCGCCGAGAAATCCGTCGACCGCGAGACGCAGAATCTCTATCTCGATGCCCGCGCCCAGGCCCGTGAGAAACGCGCCGTGATCGAGGCCGTCTTCGGACGGCATTTCGTCGATTTCTTCAACAAGAAGGTCCGCGGCGAGGTCGACAAGGCCGCGGAGTCCGCGACGGGCGAGCTTTCGCTCGTGGGCGACGAGGATCTCGAAGAGGCGATCGCGGTTCGGGAGATGTCGCGCAAGCTCGGCGAGAGCTGCGAGGGCGAGTTGGTCGCGCTCAGCCAGCGAATGGGATACCTCCTCGAGAAACCCGAGCTCGAAGTCGATGCGAATCCGGTGAGCCCCGCGACGATCTGCGCCGCGCTGAAGGACGCCTGCGACCAGATCGAGGCGGGCTTCAAGGTGCGCATGACGCTCATGCGCCAGTTCGAGCAATACGCTTCCGAAGAGCTGCACGACATCTACCACGACCTCAACTCGCACCTCGTCGAGCGTCGCGTGCTTCCCGAAATCAAGCCTGGCATCCGGCGTGCCCCATCGCAGCCGCGCCGGCCGAAGTCCGCTTCCCCAGCAGCCGCTCCAGCGCCCGCCGCGCCGCGGTCCGAGGGTGACATCCTCGGCGCGCTTGCAGAGCTGCTCGGCGGGGGAGCGCCGGCCGGCGCGGCGGCGGGTGGAAACGCGTTCGCGGGTGGCGTGGCCGCTCCCGCGTGGCCCACGGCGCCCGGCGCGCCGCAATCGGCGCCCACCGTCCCGTCGTCGTTCGTGACCGAGCTCACGCGGATGCACCGCGAGATCGAGCATCGCGAGATCGACGGCGCGCAAGGCATCCCCGAAGAAGCATTGATGAACGTCGTGCGGCGCATCAAGGCCGCGCCGCAGAGCGCCTCGCTCGGCACGATCGACGCGATGACGATCGACATCGTGGCGATGCTGTTCGATTACATCTTCGAAGACCGGCAGATTCCTTCGAGCGTGAAGGCGTTGCTGGGAAGGCTGCAGATCCCGCTGCTCAAGGTCGCGCTCATCGACAAGAGCTTCTTCTCGTCGAAGGCGCATCCCGCGCGGCGCCTGCTCGACCTGCTCGCCGAATCCTCCATCGGACTCCTCGACGCGGGCGATCGCCAGGCCGCGGCGCTCAAGATGATCGAGGAAGTCGTCGACAAGGTCCTCGAGGAGTTCGAGACCGACGTCGCGCTTTTCGAAACCCTCGTCGCCCGGGTGGAAGCGTTCATCGAAGCGCAACGGCGCGCCGAGAACGACATCGTCGAGCGGAGCGCCAAGCTGATCGAGGAGCGCGAGCGCGACGAGATCGCGCGCGTGGTCGCGTCCCAGGAGATCGGGCGGCGTCTCGAGGCACGCACGTGGGTGCCCGGGCCGGTTCGCGACATGCTCGAGGAAGCCTGGGTGGGCGCGCTCGCCTCGGCGCAGCGCACCGAGGGCGAGGGCTCGGCCGCATGGCACGGGCTGCTTCGCACCATGGACGACCTCCTGTGGAGCGTCGAGCCCAAGGCGAGCGCGGACGATCGCAAGCGCCTCATCACGATCCTGCCGGCGATGCTGCGCGACATCGGACTCGGAATGGAGCGGGGAGCCTATCCGCAGGATCGCCGGATGATGTTCCTGGGCGAGCTCGTCGATTGCCATGCACATGCCGTGAAAGCCGGGCTGCGCGGACTCGCCGCCCTACCCGAAAGCCGCCCCGAGGCACCGAAGAAGGACGCTTCGATCGAGCGCGCGGTGATTCCCGCGGGTGACGTCCAGGTCGAGGAAATTCGCCTTCGCGCCGCTCCGGGCTCCGCGCCGATCCGCAATGTCTTCACGCGCACCGGTGTCTGGACGAATCTCAAGCGAGGCACGTGGGTCGAGTTCATGACGGAGGAAGGCGCGCCCGCGACGCGCGCGCGGCTCACGTGGATCAGCCCGAACAAGGGCGTGTACCTCTTCACGAACCCGTATTCGGCGAAGACCGCCGTGTCGATCTCGCCCGAGGCGCTCGCCGAGCAGATGCGGCTGGGATACGCGCGCGTGATCGACGATGCGCCGCTGGTCGAGCGCGCCGTCGACTCGATGCTCACGAACTTGAGGGAAGCTCAGGGATAGAAGAGCAGCAGCTCGTATCCGGTCGCCTTGATGCGGGGAGTCTCGAGGCGAAGCTGGATCGCGAGCTCCGAGCCCGGCGCGACGATCTCGCTGCCGTTCACGGGGCGGCCGAGATAGTCGGTCGGACGCAGCACGCGGCGGATCGCCGCTTGCCCGCTCACGTCCGTGAGCGTGAGCTCGATGTGCGGGTACTCCTGCGCCACCGCCGCGAGATTGCGGATGCGCGCATTCAGCGCGATCTCGTTCGGCTTGCCCGGCACCTCGAGGAGCTCCGATTCCTCGAGCTTGAGCAATCCTTCCTCGCGCGACCACGGGACCGAGCAGCCGACCGCGCCGCAGATCGATTCCATGTAGGGGCGCAGGACCGGGTAGCGTTGCGCGACGGGACCGCGGTACGCGTAAGCGAGCTCCGCCCCCAGCAGCACGACGAGCAGTGCGGAGCCGAAGGCCCAGGCTCGCGCGGGCGGAGCCGGGCGCGGGATCTCGGGAAGCGTGATGCCGGGATGCGGGGCTTCCTTCGCGGCGTGGCGAGGCGGCGGTGGCGCTGGCGGGGCCGTGGGCACCGGCGCCGGCGGCTCCACGAGGGCGGGCGGGGGTTCCGGCGAGCCGTCGGATTGCAGCGTCTCGATGTCCGGAAGCTCTTCGATGCTCACGGCCTCGACTTCGACTCTCGGCGTGGTGGCCGCGGCGGTGCGCTCGGCGGCTTCGCGCGCCGCGAGGAGCCGCCCACCCGTATCGTCGTCGGGAAAACGCTCGAGCGCCTCGAATCCGTTGAAGACCTTGGTGCAACGGCCACAGCGCACCTGCCCCTGCTTCGCGTTGAGCTGCTGCGGCGTCACTCGAAAGCGCGCGCGGCAATGGGAGCAGGTTGTGATCAGCATTCGTTCTTGGGGCCCGCGCGTCCCGCGATGAGGACCCAGCCGGCCTCCCGCGAATCGACCGCGAGGCGCGCGAAGGGCGCGTAGGACGCGATCACGTCCTCGGCCTGGTCTTCGAGGATTCCCGAGAGGGCGATCCAGCCGCCGGGGCGGGTGTGGGACGCGAGGATCGGCGCGAGCATGCGCAGAGGATTGGCGAGGATGTTTGCGATTGTCACTTGCGCGCGGCCTTCGATCTCGGTTTTCGCATCGACGACGGCGAGCGCGACGCCGTTTCGGGCGGAATTGTAGCGCGCCGCCTCCAGCGCGAGGGGATCGATGTCCGTGGCGACCGCGCTCGCGGCACCGAGCTTGAGCGCCGCGATCGCGAGGATTCCCGATCCACAGCCGTAGTCGATGACCGCGTCCCCGCGGCGAAGGTTCCGTTCAAGCCATGCGAGGCACAGGCGCGTCGTGGGATGGCTCCCGGTACCGAACGCCGCGCCGGGATCGAGCACGATGTTCACCGCTCCCGGTTCGGGAGGCTGGTGCCACGTGGGAACGATCCACAGGCGCTCTCCCGCCCGAATCGGCTCGAACTGGCGTTGCGTGAGCGCGACCCAGTCGGCATCTTCCACGCGCTCGACCGACGCGCCGCCGATCGACGCGACGCCGGAGGCATCCAGCGCCTCTCCGGCCGCCCGCGCCGCGTCGGCGTCTCCCGCGAAGAGGGCGCTCACGCGGCATCGGGGCCACAAGGCCATGTCGGCGCCGGGTTCGGCGAACATCGCGCTCTCGCCGGGCGTGCCGGCGTCCGCATCGGAGAGCTCGGTCGAAATGGCGCCGGCAGCCTCCAGCGCTTCAGCGAGCGCCTCGGCGTCCTCGCCGGCGACTACAAGCTCGACGCGCTGCCAGCCCATGTGAGGACGCCGCGCTAGATCGACTTGAGCGCGGCGATCTTTTCCTCGAGGTAGTGGATGCTCACGCCGCCGCGGATGAACGCGGCATCGTTCATGAGCTCCTGGTGCAGCGGGATATTGGTCTGGATGCCCTCGATCACCATCTCCGAGAGCGCGACCCGCATGCGCGCGATCGCCTGCTCGCGGGTATCCCCGTAGGCGATGAGCTTGCCCACCAGCGAATCGTAGTGAGGCGGGACATAGTAGTTGGCGTAGACATGCGAGTCGTAGCGGATGCCCGGGCCGCCGGCGACGTGGTACTGCGTGATGCGTCCCGGGGAAGGTACGAACGTGTACGGATTTTCCGCGTTGATGCGGCACTCGATCGCGTGCCCCTTCTTCACGATGTCCTTCTGCCGGTACCGCAGCTTCATGCCGGCGGCGACGCGGATCTGCTCCTGGACGATGTCCACGCCCGTGATGAGCTCGGTCACCGGGTGCTCGACCTGGACGCGCGTGTTCATCTCGATGAAGTAGAACTCGTCCTTCTCGTAGAGGAACTCGAACGTGCCCGCGCCACGGTATCCCATCTTGCGGCACGCTTCGGCGCACTTCTCGCCGATGCGCTCGATGAGGCGCGCCTTCAAGTGCGGGGCGGGACCTTCCTCGATGATCTTCTGGTGGCGCCGCTGCATGGAGCAGTCGCGCTCTCCGAGGTAGATCGCCTGCTTGTGCTCGTCGGCGAGCACCTGGATCTCGACGTGGCGCGGGTTCTCGAGGAACTTCTCGAGATACACGGTCGGATTGTTGAACGCGTTCTGCGCTTCCGTGCGCGTCATCGTGACCGCGTTCACGAGCGCCGCCTCGGTATGCACCACGCGCATGCCGCGCCCGCCGCCCCCGCCCGATGCCTTGATGATCACCGGGTAGCCGATTGCCGCGGCGAGCTTGCGGATTTCCTTCGGGTCCTCGGGGAGCGCCCCTTCGGAGCCGGGAACGCACGGAATGCCTGCCTTCTTCATCGCCGCCTTGGCCGAGATCTTGTCGCCCATCATGCGGATCGACTCGGCCCTTGGGCCGATGAAGACGAAGCCCGAGTTCTCGACGCGCTCGGCGAAGTCGGCGTTCTCGGAGAGGAACCCGTAGCCCGGATGGATCGCCTGCGCGTCCGTGACCTCGGCGGCGCTGATGATCGCGGGAATGTTCAGATAGCTGTCGCGCGAGGGCGCAGGCCCGATGCACACCGATTCGTCCGCGAGCATCACGTACTTCGCGTCGGCGTCGGCCTCCGAATGGACCGCCACCGTCTTGATGCCCATCTCGCGGCAGGCGCGCTGGATGCGTAGCGCGATCTCGCCCCGATTCGCGATCAGGATCTTCTCGAACATTCGTCGCGCGCGGCTATTCGATGACGAAGAGCGGCTGGCCGTACTCGACCGGCTGGCCGTTCTCCACGAGGATCGCCTTGATCGTCCCGGCGGCGTCGGACTCGATCTCGTTCAGCAGCTTCATGGCCTCGATGATGCAAAGCGTCTGGCCCTTGGTCACGGACTGGCCGATCTCGACGAACGACGGGGCTCCGGGAGACGGGGCTCGATAGAACGTCCCCACCATGGGCGATTTGAGCTGGTGGCCCTTGGCTTCGGGGGCAGCGGGGGCGGGTGCGGGTTCTACGGGAGCTGTGGCGGCAGGCGCGTACCCCATGGGCTGCATCGCCTGGGGTGCCAGGACCATGGGCGAACCGGCCGCCTGGCGGCTGATGCGGACCTTCTCCTCGCCTTCGGTGATCTCGATCTCCCCGATCCCGGACTCCTGGACGAGGTCGATCAGCTTCTTCAACTTGCGCAGGTCCATGCTCAAGGCTTGCTCCTCAGCACGCGCGTCAATGAAGTGGGATCGGTGATGATGCCGGCAGTTTCGCCGCTTTTCGCAACGTGGATCGGCGCAAAGGGGCAGACAGCAGCCCCGGGCGGGTTCGAATTCGAGCCATGGATCGTAGGCATGACCGATGAGTTTGCCGGAACTGGCCGCAAGATGTCCAGTTTTGGCCGAACTTGTGGGAAGCGCGGCCAAACACGAATGCGGCCGCCGCGCAAGGGGGCATGAAAAACGCCTCGATGGCGAATGCTTACTGACGGTTTCTGTTCAATTATTGCGGTTGCACGAAATTCGCCGAAGTTCGCGTCATTTCGCGGCGATCTCCGCGAGGCGCCTTTCGAGCGCATCTTCGGGGTAAGTGCCCACCCTCGACTCAAGCACGTTCCCGGACCGGTCGATCAGGACCGTATGGGGCAGTCCGCCGAGGCGATTTCCGAGGCGCCGCGAGAGCTCGCCCACCTCATCGCCGCCTACCCACAGGGGATAGCTCACTCCCAGCCCCTTGGCGAAGGGTTGGACTCGTCCCGGCTCCTCGTTGGAGATGCCAACGAACTGCACTCCCTTTGCAGCCCACCGCGACTGGATGCGACCGAAAGCCGGCATTTCCTCGCGGCAGGGCGCGCACCACGTTGCCCAGAAATTGAGGACCACCACCTTGCCCTCGAACCGGCCAAGGGATTGGGGCCCTCCCTGGAGGTCATGGAACGTCGCCGCATAGAGCGTCGCGGGCGAGGCTTCCACGACCGGCGAATCGGGCGTGTGTCCCTGGGTTCCCATCCACAACGCGGCGCCGGCGATCAAGGCGAGGATGCCCACGGCGGCGAATATCCATTTGTTGCTCATTCGGCGCGTCCCGGATCGGTCTCGTCCTCGACCCAACGAAGGTACTTCGCGAGCCCCGTCTCGATGGGCCACGCGACGATCTCGGGCAGCGTATACGGGTGCAGCTTGAGGATCGCCGCCTCGAGCTCGGGATACCTCTCGCGAGTCGACTTGATGAGCACGGGGTGCTCCGAGGCCTGCTCGTCGCGGCCTTCCCAGCGATAGAACGAAGTGACCTCGGGAAGAACGTTGGCGCACGCGGCCAGTCGTAGCTTCACCAGTTCGCGGGCGAGATTGAAAGCGGACCCGGAGTCGGGTAGGTTTGTCAGTACCGCGATGACTGTCACGTGGCGGCTGCCCGCCGTCGACGGGCGGGTTTTCGGCGAAGGAAGAAGGTTCAACGAATGCGGCTGCTACTGCTGGTGATCTTACTGGGTTTCCCCCTCCTCGAAGCCGTCGTCCTGGTGCGACTGAGCCAGACCCTGGGCTGGTGGGTCCTCGCCTGGGTGGTGCTCGCCGCCTGCGCGGGCATGGCCCTCATCAAGGAGGCGCGTTTCGCCCTCGTGGCACGCCTCGCGGCGGGGCTCGCGCAGGGGCACTTCTCGATCAACGCCCTGACCGACAGCGCCCGCACCGTGATCGCGGGACTGCTCCTCATCTTCCCCGGAGTGGTCTCGGACCTGATGGCGATCACACTCCTGCTGCTTCCGAGCCGGGATGCGATGCAGGAGTCGGTTTCCCGGCGGGGCGGCCGCGGGGCGCTCATCGAAGGCGATTTCCGCCGCACGCGCTGAAATTGCCTGATTCCCCGACGACCGGGCACCAGGTTCGCCTCGAGCCGAGCGGTCATACATTCACGGTAGCACCCGGCGAGACCGTGCTCGGCGCGGCTTTGCGCCAGGGCATCGGCCTTCCCTATGGCTGCCGCAACGGCGCCTGCGGGGCCTGCAAGGGCGCGCTGCGATCGGGCGAGCTCGCGTACGGCGACTACCAGGAGCGGGCGCTGCACGACTCGGAGAAGGCCGCGGGCAAGGCCCTTACGTGCTGCACGCAACCGCTGAGCGACATCGTCTTCGAGGTGCGCGAGCTTTCCGGCGCGAAGGACCTCGCGATCCGCACGATGCCCGCGCGCGTGGAGAAGATCGAGAAGCCCGCCGAGGACGTCGCGGTGCTCTTCCTCAAGCTTCCCACGGGCGAACGCCTCCAGTTCCTCGCGGGACAGTACATCGACATCCTGTTGAAGAACGGCAAGCGCCGCAGTTTCTCCATGGCGAACGGGCCGCACAACGATTCGCTGATCGAGCTGCACGTCCGCAAGTCCCCGGGCGGCGCATTTTCCAACTTCGTCTTCGACGAGATGAAGGAACGCGCGATCCTGCGCTTCGAAGGACCGCTCGGCACGTTCTACATGCGGGGAGATTCGGACAAGCCGGTGATCCTGGTGGCCGGCGGAACGGGATTCGCGCCCCTCAAGGCCATCGTCGAGAACGCGTTCCACAACGGAGAAGATCGCCCGATGGTGCTGTACTGGGGCGTTCGGTCGCTCAAGGATCTCTACATGCCCGCCCTTCCGGAGCAATGGCAGCGCGAGCATCCGAATTTCACCTACATCCCGGTGCTGTCGGATCCGCTCCCGGGCGACGCGTGGCAGGGGCGAACCGGCTTCGTGCACCAGGCCGTGCTGGACGACTTCACCGATCTCTCGGGATACCAGGTCTACGCGTGTGGCGCGCCCGGCATGACGGACATCGCGCGCCAGACGTTCGTCGAGCAGCGCGGACTTCCCGAAGACGAGTTCTACTGCGACGCTTTCACGCCGTCGGTGGATCCAAGGGGGTCAGACCCCGGTTCACGCAAGCCCGGGGCCTGACGCCGGATCATTTTCCGCGCTTCGCTTCCAGCTCGCGCAACACCTTCCGCTGCACCTTTCCGGTCGTGGTCATCGGCAGCTCCGCCACGAATTCGATCTCGCGGGGTTGCTGGTACGGCGCGAGATGGCTCTTCACGTGCTCGCGGATGGAGTCCTTGAGCGCTTCTGATCCCGCATGGCCCGGAGCGAGGAGGATGAACGCCTTCACCACCGAGCCCCGTGTTTCGTCGGGCGTCGGCACCACGGCGCAATTGCCCACCGCGGGATGCTTCACGAGGCAGCTCTCGATTTCGGTCGGGCCCACGCGGTAACCCGAAACCTTGAAGATGTCGTCGGCGCGGCCCTCGTACCAGAGATTGCCGTCTTCGTCGGCGCGCGCCTGGTCGCCCGTGCGGCACCACTCGCCGCTGTATTTCTCCGCGGTGGCCTCGGGCCTGTTCCAGTAGCCGAGGAAAAAAACGGGATCGGGCGTGCCATCGCTCCACGTGCGGCGAACGGACACGTCGCCCACCTCTCCCGTGGGCAGCGGCTGGCCCTGCTCGTCGATCACCGCGACGAGGTGACCCGGATACGCGCGCCCCATCGATCCGGGCTTCACGGGCCAGAGGGTTTGCGAGTTTCCGACGATGTAGTTCATCTCGGTTTGCCCGAAGATCTCGTTCACCGTCGTGCCGAGGCCTTCCTTCGCCCAGTGGAAAACGGCGGGACCGAGCGCCTCGCCGCCGCTCATGAGCGAGCGAAGGCGCACGTCGAAGCGCGAGCGTGGCTCGGGAAACGACTTCATCATCATCTTGAGCGCCGTCGGGAAAAGGAACGCGTTGCGAATGGCGTGCTTCTCCATGAGGCGCAGCGCGCGCTCGGGATCGAACCGGCCGAGAAAGCCGAGGATCGCCTGGCCGTGGTACATCGTCGGCATCAGCGCGTCCCACAGGCCGCCGGTCCAGGCCCAGTCGGCGGGCGACCAGAATCGATCGCCTGGCTGCGGAAAGCCATCATGCGAGTGCTCGAAGCCGGGCAGGTTGCCGATCAGCGCGCAGTGCGGAAGGAGCGCTCCCTTCGGCGGACCCGTGGTTCCGCTCGTGTAGATGATGGCGGCCGGATCCAGGTGCCGCGTCGCGACCGGGTCGAAGTCCGATGATGCGCGCTCGAGCGTTGCATCCCAGTCAAGTACGCCGTCGCCTCGCGCACCGTCCACGCCGAAGACGTGGCGCAGGTCGGTCAAGCGCGAGCGCAGCGATTGCAGGTTCACGAGGGTGGCCGGATCCACGATGGCGGCCCGCGCTCCGCTATCGGAGAGGCGATACTCGAGCGCCTCGGGTCCGAACAGGAACGAGAGCGGCACCGCGATCGCGCCCATCTGGAAGCAGGCGAGATACGCGACGACAGTCTGCGGACGCTGCGGAAGGATGAGCGCCACGCGATCGCCCCGCGCGATCCCGAACGAGCGAAGCGCGTTGGACAGGCGGTTCGCCGATTGCAGGAGATCGTGATAGGTCCACGTCTCCTCGCGCCCGGCCTCGTCTTCCCAGAGAAGCGCCACGCGCGAGGGATCGGCGGCCCAGCGCCGGCAGGTCCACTGCGCGATGTTGAAGTCGGCCGGGACGTCCCAGCGGAACGACGAGTAGATTTCGCGATAGCGATCGCGCACGGGACGCTATCGGACGAGCGCGGCCTCGACCTCGGCGAAGGATTTCGCGACCTCGAAGGTCTGCAGCTCGACACCCAGCTGACGCGCGATCTGCGAAGCGGAGAAGAGGCCGCGGACGCGGCGCCCGCCGTCCTCGGCGACCATCAGGTGCTTGCGCCCCACTTTCTTGAGCGTGGCCACGATGTGGCCCACTCGCATCTGCGCGATGTCCACGAGCGGCAACGCCTCGAGCATCGATGCGGGCGTCATGATGTCCTCGACGAGGATCTCCGCGTGGGATACGCCGCGATCCTGCATGAAGCGCACGGGTTTCTCGCCCAGCAGGTCCGTTGCCGTGATCACGCCGGTGACGGAGCCGCCGGGATCGAGCACGAAGAGCAGCCGCACGGCGCGGCGGATCATCTGCGCATGCGCGGCGTCGATCGACTCCTCGGGGCGCGTGGTCGCCGCCGAGACTTCGCGCAGGTCCGTCATCACCGAGAACGCGGGATCGTCCAGCGTGACCCGTCCCGGGGCCATGGGCTCCGCGACGCGGGCGGCGGGCGCGAGCAGCGTGAGTGCGAGCGGTGAGTATTCGCGCATGAGTTCTCCCTTTCGTGTTCAGCCGGCGAGCTCGGCGCTGCGCCGGAAATGCTGCACGGCCTCCTGGTGCCTTCCGATGCGCTCCATCAATGCGGCGAGCGTCATGTGCCCGTCGTGCGTGGGCTCGAGGGCAAGGCTCGCCTCGATGTAGCTTTGCGCCTTGCCCCAGAGCTCCTGGCGCAGGCAGAGCTTGCCGAGCGCGAGCAGCAGCGCAGGATCGCGCGCGTGCTCACGCAGCCATTTCTCGGCGCGTTCGATCTGAGGGAGGGCGTCGCTGCCCGCGGCCTCCCCATAGAGCGCGACCAGGCCCGGATTCCATTCACGCTCGAGCGCCTGCTCGATGATGGCCTGCGCCTCGACATTGCCGCCCAGCGCAAGCTGATGTCGCGCCGCGGTGGCCGCGATCGCGGGATCGACACGCGTCTCGAAGGGCAACTGCTTCCAGTACGCGGCGAGGGCTGCCGCGTCGTGCGCCTTGCGGTTGAGGTTGCCCAGGTGCGCCGCGCGCCGCGCGCCTGCGGCTTCCGCGGGTCCGAGCCCGCCCAGCTTGGCGAGCGATGCGACGGTCGCGAGCACCTCGTCCCAGTTGCGCGTCGCCTGCTCGGCCTGCAGCTTCAGGCGCAGCAGGCGCAGGTTGCGCGAGTCGCGCGCCGACAGGTCGTTCAGCACGGCGAGGGCTTCGTCGTAGCGTTCCTGCGAGACGAGGAGATCGGCGAGCGTAGTGAGGCGCGCCTGGTCGACTTCGGGTGCCGCGCCCTTCGCGTGGTCCAGGAATCGCTCGCGTTCGTTGAATCGTCCCAGCTCGTGGGCGCTTCGCGCGGCGATGATCGCGGCCACGCCCTTGGTCTCGTCGCCTTCCAGGGCCGTCGAGGCGCTCTTCTCCGCCGAGGCGTAGCGCCCCTGGAAGAACGCGAGCAGCGCGTCGTTGAGCGCGAGGCGCAGCTTTCCGCGAGTGCGCTCGGCGCGATAGGCGCGCACGCGGGCGGGGATCGCGACGAGCGTCGTGATGAGGCGCGCGAGCGTGTAGAACGCGAGATAGCCCGCGAGCACGAGGAAGATCAGCAGGTTCAGGGACAGCTCGATGCGATAGGGCGCGGCGACGATCACGACATAGCCCGTCGAGTGGCGCGCGAAGAGCGCGATGCCCACGGCGACGGCGGCGAGGATCACGGACCAGAGCGCGAATCGCATGGCTAGCGCTTCTCCCTCGCCGTGCGCGCCGAGCGGACCGCGGCGAGGCTCGCGTTGATGTCGGGCGCGGCGATCGATACGGGGCTCTCGGCGACCTGCTTGAGCGAGGCGACGGTGGCGATCGTCGCCTTGGCACGGGGATCGAAATACTTCGCGACCCACGCCTGGCAGGACTTGAGGTCCTCGCGGAACGAGGGCTCGTCGCGGGCGAGGAGCGCGACGCGCGCCGACAGGAGCCTCAGCTTGAGGTTCTCGCGGAGGAAGTAGGCCTGGGGCGGCGAGAGGAGGACAGCGTCGGGCGCTTCCATGTCGCGGATGCGCACGAGGTTCTTCATCTCTTCCCAGAAATCGCGCGCGGCTCGCGAAACGCCGTTGGGCTCGTCCGTGTAGTAGGCGCGCGACGCGACGCGGGCGGGCGCCGCCTCGGCAATCGGAAGCGGCAGCGAGTCCGATTGCGCGATGAGCGCGTCGAGCTTCACGGCGATCCCGACCGTGTCCACCTGCGGGACGGCCTTCAGCTTGTCCATGTCCTGCGTGATCGCGCGGCGCAGCGGCGTCGAGGCGAGCTTGTCCGCCCGGGCAAGGCGCTGGTCCGCGGCCTGCAGGGCCGCAAGCGCGCCGCGCACATTGCCGGCCAGCTGCAGCTGCTGGCTCGCGAGCACCAGCATCTGCTCGACCTCGGAGAGCACGCGGTCGTCGGCGCTGCGCGAGAGCTCGCGGTACATCTCCTCGAGCGCCACGCGCTGCTCCTGTGTGTCGGCCACGCGCGCCTCGAGCTCCGAGATCCGCGATTGCGCGTCCTTCATCGCGGACTGAAGCTGGGCGAATCCGGCGCGCGACTGGGCCTCCGCCGCGCCCAGCTCGGCGATGCGACCGCCCGCGCTCGATTGCATGTCGCCCAGGGCCTGCCTCGCTTCCCATGCGAACCATCCCGTGACGACGGTGGCGGCGACCGCCACGATCGCGACTGCGCGCGCCAAGGCGTCACGCGCCGTGGGCCGTTGCGAAGGCGGGGGATTGTTCGGCAGGTCGGTCATGGGGTCGATCGAATCCGGGTTGTCGCTCGAATCTGGGTCAATGCCTCGATGAGTCCTTCCGCTCCGTGTTCCGCCACGATGACGCGCGCGAAACGCCGCGCCTCGGGCCGCGCGCCCACCGCGGCATGGGGCACGAGCAGCGCCACGTCCCCGAGATTTCCGGCGCTCGCGCCGATCATCGCGACGAAATTGCCGAGCGTCTCGCCGGAGAGCACGCTCACCGCGTGCACCTCGCCGCGCGAGAGCGCCGTCACGACGGTCGAGGGATCCACGTCGGGCCGCACGCGGCGGTAGCACTCCGCGTACGTCACCGTGGCCCCGCGTTCTTCGAGCGCTTCCTTGAGGCGCTCGCGGCCGCCCTCACCCCGGAAGACGATGATATTTCGGCCCCGCGCATCCCGCAATTGCGGCAGCGCGAGGAGCCCTTCGCTATCGTGGCGGTCCGGCGGTGAGATCACGTTCGCGTGGCCGGAGTTCCGCAGGGCCTGGGCGGTCGCTTCGCCGATCGCCGCGATGCCGATCGCCGGGGGCCACGAAGCGAAGCGCGCCGCCATCGCGAGCCCCTTCTCCACCGCGTTGGCGCTCACGAAGATCGCCATGTCGAAGCGGGAAATGCCGGAAAGCAGCGCTTGGAGCCCGGCGTCGGGCTCCAGATCCTCGATCGCGAGCGCAGGAAAGAGCCACGTCTTCGCGCCTTCGCGAGAAAGCGCCGCCGCGAGAGGCTCGCCCGCGTTGCGCGGGCGCGTCACGACGACTCCAAGGCCTTCGAGGCGACGCGGGCTCATGCCGGTTGCCTCGCGAGCAGGCGCAGGATCTCGCGCCCTCCGGCCTCGAGGAGCCGGTTCCCGAGCGCCGTCCCGATCGATGCCGCATCGCCGCAAGGTCCGGCCGCCTGGTCGCGCACGATGCGGGTTCCGTCGGGAAGCCCGATGAATGCGTCGATCCGCAGCGAATTTCCGTCGACGCGGGCGAGGGCGCCCACGGGGACTTCGCAACTGCCCTCGACCACGAGGCCCAGGGCGCGCTCGGCTTGCGCAGCGCAGGCCGGGTCGCGCCCCTCGAATGGCGCGAGCAACCGCGCGATATCCTCGCGGCCGGCCAGATGCTCGACTCCGAGGATGCCCTGGCCGATGGCGGGAATCGCTTCCTCGAGCCGTGCGCGAATTCGCGCTTCGAATCCGAGCCGCTTCAGCCCCGCGACCGCGAGGATGATCGCGTCGTATTCGCCGGCATCGAGCTTCGCGAGACGCGTGTTCACGTTGCCTCGCAGCGCGCGGAACTGGAGCCGTGGATGCCGGCTGCGCAGCTGGCATTCGCGCCGCAGGCTCGACGTGCCCACGACGCTGCCCGCGGGCATCGCCTCGAGGGATGCATGGCGTCCCGAGCAGAAGGCGTCGAACGGATCCTCGCGCGGGCCGAAGGTCGAGATCGAGAATCGCGGCTCGATGACCATCGGCACATCCTTGAGCGAATGCACTGCGATGTCGGCGCGGTCCTCGTCGAGCGCGTTCTCGAGTTCCTTCACGAAAAGCCCCTTGCCGCCGACCTGCGCGAGCGGCCGGTCGAGCACGCGGTCGCCCTTGGTCGTCATGCCGACCAGCTCCACGGCGAGGCCCGGGTGCCGTTCGCGCAGCGCGTCCGCCACCATCTCGCTCTGGCGCAGGGCGAGGCGGCTCTCGCGCGTCGCGATGCGGACGCGTTGCGGAAGGGCGTTCGACATGGAGTGAGCGTACTACGGTTTCGGTTGATTGCTGCACTGCGGTAAGATTTCAGGTTCCCATGAGCGCACGCCTTCGCGAGATCCCCTACAACTACACCTCGTATTCCGACCGGGAGGTCGTGATCCGCCTGTTGGGCGAGCCCGCGTGGCACGCGCTCGAGGAGCTCCGCGAGCAGCGGGTCACCGGCCGTTCGGCGCGGATGCTCTACGAGGTGCTGGGCGACATCTGGGTGGTTCGGCGCAATCCCTACCTCCAGGACGACCTCCTCGACAGCTCGCGCCGCCTCGCGATGCTTGTCGACGCGATGCACCACCGCCTGAACGAGGTCGACAAGCGCCGCGCGGACAAGAAGACCCGCGACCGCGTCACGGACCTGCTCGACGACGCGCGCACCGCGGTGCATGCATTCGAGAACGAATTCGCCGAGACGCGGAGCCTGCGGCGCAAGATCCTGCGCCGCCTGGGCGCGATCACGCGGCGCGACAACATCCAGTTCGACGGGATGGCGCGCGTGTCCCACGTGACCGACGCGACGGACTGGCGCGTCGAGTATCCGTTCGTCGTCGTGAATCCCGATACCGAGGACGAATGCGCGCCGATCGTCCGCGCGCTCATCGAGCTGGGCCTCACCATCATCCCGCGCGGTGGCGGCACGGGCTACACGGGCGGCGCGATCCCGCTGGACCGCCTCTCCGCGGTCATCAATACGGAGAAGCTCGACCGCCTCGAGGCGATCGAGGAGCGCGTCCTTCCGGGACTCGCGGAGCCCTGCCCGGTGATTCGCTGCGGCGCGGGCGTCGTCACCCGTCGCGTGATGGAGGCCGCCGAGGATGCCGGGCTCGTCTTCGCGGTCGACCCGACATCCGCCGACGCGTCGTGCATCGGGGGCAACGTCGCGATGAACGCGGGCGGAAAGAAAGCCGTGCTCTGGGGCACCGCGCTCGACAACCTCGCCTCGTGGTGCATGGTCACCCCCGGCGGCGAATGGCTCGAGGTGGAGCGCCTCGAGCACAATCGCGGCCGCATCCACGATGCGAAGGTCGCGAAGTTCCGCTTGCGCCGCCTCGACGCCGACGGAAGGATGAAAGCTGAAGAGGTGCTCGAGATCGAGGGCCGGCGGCTTCGCAAGGAAGGCCTAGGCAAGGACGTCACCGACAAGTTCCTCGGCGGCCTTCCGGGCGTGCAGAAGGAAGGCTGCGACGGCCTGATCACCTCGGCCACCTTCATCCTCCATCGCATGCCCAAGCACGTGCGCACCGTGTGCCTCGAGTTCTTCGGCGACGTGAAGAAGGCGGTGCCCTCGATCGTGGAGATCAAGCGCTACCTCGATTCGCATCCGAAGGCGATCCTGGCGGGCCTCGAGCACCTCGACGAGCGCTACGTGAAGGCTGTCGGCTATGCGACCAAGGCGAAGAGCCGCGGGCGTCCGCGCATGATCCTGCTCGGCGACATCGTGAGCGACGACGAGAACGCGGCGGCGGAGGCGGCCTCGCAGGTGGTGCGCATCGCCAACGCGCGCGACGGCGAGGGGTTCGTCGCGACGACCGCGGAACAGCGCAAGCGCTTCTGGCTCGACCGCGCGCGCACCGCCGCGATCTCGAAGCACACCAACGCCTTCAAGATCAACGAGGACGTGGTGATCCCGCTCGAGCGCCTGGGCGACTACACCGACGGCATCGAGCGGATCAACATCGAGTTCTCGATCGCCAACAAGATCAAGCTGTGCGCGCGCCTCGCGGAGCTTTTCCGCGGCGAGCTTCCGGTGAAGGACGAGCTCGTCGGCGAGCGCAAGGCGCGCGCGCTGGAGCTCGTGGATGCCACCGCCGGCCGCTGGCGCTCGGTGCGCGAGCGCCTCGACGACCCGGCCGTCTTCGAGGACGTGCAGCTCCACCGCACGCGCATCTCGTGGAAGAAGGAGCTTCGCGATCCGCTCCGGGACATCTTCTCGGGGCGCGATTTCGAGCCGGTGATGAAGGCGATCGAGGCCGTCCATGCGGAAGTCCTCCGCGGGCGCGTGTTCGTCGCGCTGCACATGCACGCGGGCGACGGCAACGTCCACACGAACATCCCGGTGAACTCCGACGATTACGAGATGCTGCGCGAGGCCAACGTCGCGGTGGCGCGCATCATGAAATTCGCGCGGGAGCTCGGCGGCGTGATCTCCGGCGAGCACGGCATCGGCATCACGAAGCTCGAGTTCCTGGAGCCCCAGGAGATCGCGGCGTTCGCGGACTACAAGAAGCGCGTGGATCCCGAGGGGCATTTCAACCGCGGAAAGCTCCTCGCGGGCGCGGACCTGAGGCTCGCCTACACGCCGTCCTTCGCGCTCATCGGGCACGAGTCGCTCATCCTCGAGCAGAACGACATCGGCGCCATCGCCGACATGTTCAAGGACTGCCTGCGCTGCGGGAAGTGCAAGCCCGTGTGCAGCACGCACGTGCCGCGCGCGAACCTGCTCTACAGCCCGAGGAACAAGATCCTCGCGACGTCGCTCCTCACCGAAGCGTTCCTCTACGAGGAGCAGACGCGCCGCGGCGTCTCGATCCGCCACTTCGACGAGTACGGCGACGTCGCGGACCACTGCACCGTGTGCCACAAGTGCGAATCGCCCTGCCCCGTGGACATCGATTTCGGCGACGTCTCCATCGCCATGCGCAACCTGCTCGCGAAGCTCCGCAAGCGCCGCTTCAATCCCGGCGCATGGGCGGCGCTCCAGTTCCTGAACGCGCAGGACCCGGCGCGCATCAAGCTCATCAAGGCGGTGATGATCGATTTCGGGTTCCGCGCGCAGCGCCTTGCGAATCGCCTGTGGGGCCGCACGCCGTTCGTGCAGAAGCAGGTGCGCGAGCCCGCGAGCACGGTGGGCCGCGCGAGCGTCCCGCGCCAGGTGATCCACTTCATCAACAAGCCGATGCCCGGCGGACTCCCCAAGAAGACGGCGAGGGCGCTGCTCGACGTCGAGGATCCGGAGATGGTGCCGATCATTCGCGATCCCGCGAAGGTGAGCGAGGATTCGGACGCCGTGTTCTATTTTCCGGGCTGCGGCTCCGAGCGGCTGTTCGGGCAGGTCGGCCTCGCGACCCAGGCGCTGCTCTACCACGTGGGCAGCCAGTGCGTGCTGCCGCCTGGATATCTCTGCTGCGGCTATCCGCAGACTTCGGCCGGCCGCGCGGACGTCGGCGATCGCATCACGGTCCAGAACCGCGTGCTCTTCCACCGCGTCGCCAACACGCTCAACTACCTCGACATCAAGACTGTCGTGGTGTCGTGCGGCACCTGCATGGACCAGCTGCAGAAGTACGAATTCGAGACGATCTTCCCGGGATGCCGCCTTCTCGACATCCACGAGTACCTGCTCGAAAAGGGCCTGAAGCTCGAAGGCGTCGAGGGCGTGCGCTACATGTACCACGATCCCTGCCACACCCCGATGAAGACGTACGAGCCGTTGGAAGTGGTGAACGCGCTCATGGGCCGCACCGACATCGAGATCAACGATCGATGCTGCGGCGAGTCGGGAACGTTCGCGGCCACGCGGGCGGACATCGCGACGCAGGTGCGGTTCCGCAAGGAAGAGGAGATGCGCAAGGGGGCGGCCGCGGCGCGCGCCGGCGGATTCGAGGGCGAGGTGAAGGTGCTCACCTCGTGCCCGTCGTGCCTCCAGGGGCTGCACCGTTTCGCGCCGGACGCGGGCACGAGCGCCGACTACATCGTGGTCGAGATGGCACGGCACCTGCTCGGCGAAGGCTGGATGAAGGATTTCGTGGAGAAGGCGCGCCACGGAGGCATCGAACGCGTGCTGTTGTGAATGCGCAACCGTCCCGTTGCCTTCGATCGCGAGGCGACGGACAATCGATCACGAGGTGTGCATGTCCGCTGCCGATTGTGAGTTTTGCCATAGCCCCGGAGGCGCGGTCCTCTGGCAGAATGACATTTGCCGGGTGGTGCGCGTCGACGAGCCCGATTACCCGGGATTCGTGCGCGTGATCCTCGGGCGGCACGCGACCGAGATGGCGGACCTCGGAAAGGACGAGCGCGATCGCTTCATGGCCGTGGTATTCGCGGTCGAGGCGGCGGTGCGCGACACGATGAAGGCCGACAAGATGAACCTAGCAAGCCTGGGCAACCAGACGCCGCACCTGCACTGGCACGTGGTCCCGCGCTTCCGCGACGACCGCCATTTCCCCGGTCCCGTATGGGCCCAGCCCAAGCGCGAGCGCGCAGCGCATCCCGATCGCGAGCAGCGCGCGGCCGGCGTCGCGGCCGCCATCGGCGCGCGCCTCGGAGCCTAGCCCGTGTCTTCCGCCACGCCCACCCGCGCCCCGCTGCCCTTTTCCGACGGGCGTGGCTGCAAGGAGTGGCTCAACGTCCTGCCGCTCACCAACATCCCGCAGGCGCAGCAGACCGTCCTCGAGGCCATGCAGGGGATGCGCGCCGCCGACCTGAATCCCCTCGAGCGCCTCAAGTGCCTCGAGATGCTCCGCGACAAGATCGCGTTCCTGCAGGGCGAACAGCGCGCGCGTTACTTCGGCAAGACGATCCCGCTCTCGCCCAATGACAGCAACGCTTGGAATACGGGACGCGCGCTGCTGGAGGAAATGGAGAACGGCTACCGGCAGTGCCTCACGGCCGCGGAGAGCGACCCGGGCGGCATGGGCAAGCATTCCGCGCTCATCGCGCAGCGCGTGATGCGCTACATCGGCGGCCAGATGCTGTTCCATGCGATCGTCTTCAAGCGCTTCGATCCCGCGCTCTGGCAGCGCCTTCACCAGCTTTACGCGGATTGCGAGGCACGCGGCACGGCGCTGGAGCCGGTCAAGGATTCCCTCGAGGGCGAGGAAGGCGTGACGAGCGTCGCGCAGAGCTACGCGCAATCGGTGCTCATCCAGGCGGCGTTCCTCTCGGAGATGAGCGCGCCGCAGGTGGATTTCGCCGAAGCGCTGCTGCGCCTCTGGGCGCGCAAGGTGCAGGTCCTCGCGCAATCGCCGGAAGGAAATCCCGCCCCGGTGGATGCGCTCGTGGTCGACCTCACCAAGTCCATCGGGGCTCGGCCGCAGCTGCGCGGATCGTTGCTCGCCACGCAACGCGTGCTCGATACCGACGCGCTCTCGAAGAGCATTCGCCGCCGCATCCACGGACTGCAGAACGGCGAGGACCTCGCCACGCTGGGGCTTCCCGCGCAGGCGAGCTCGCTCGACGTCCAGGGCGAACTGCTGCGCCTGCACAAGCTCTGGTGCGAAGGCGCGCCGCCGCGCCCCGCCGCCAAGGCCGCGTCGCAACCGAACGTGGGGCTCGTCTTCGGCATGTCGGAAATCTATTTCTTCGTCACCGGCGGCAAGGCGTTCGAGCAGCCCGACAAGAAGCGCGAGCTCACGTCCCAGGAGAAGCAGGATATCGAGGTCTTCGGGCGCGTCCGCGAGCAGACGCAGAGCAAGATGGTCGCGGAATTCAACTACACCGTGGAGAACTGGGCGGCCATAGACGAGGGCCTCGGCTCGGTGCGCGCGCAGCGGCCTTCGACGGCATCGCGCGGCGTGGGCATTCGCCGCCTCGTCGCGCTGCGCATGGGCGATACGGGCCCGTTCTTCCTCGCGATGGTGAACGAGCTCACGCAGGAGACCGACGGGAAGATCGTCGCATCGCTTTCGCTGTTCCCGGGCAGGCCCGAGGCGATCGCGGTGCGCGCGGGAGACCTCCGCAATCGTGCGTCCGCGCAGTGGGTGCCGGGCTTCAGGCTGCCCGCGCTCGAGAAGGCGCAGATTCCGGCGACGATCATCGTGCCGAGCCCGCACGGCACTCGCGGCCGGGGCATCGAGGTCTGGACCGACGGCGCGTCGAAGGAGTCCACGATCGAGGACCTTCTCATCCGCGGCACCGACTTCGACCGCGCGACGACTTTCTAGCGGCCCTTTTCGAGCACGTCGAGGAGGTCGCGCGCGGCATTCTTGCCCGTCTGCTCCGCGATTTCCACGATGCACGTCGGGCTCGTCACGTTCACTTCCGTGAGGTAGTCGCCGATCACGTCGAGCCCGGCGAAGACGATTCCCGCCTTGACGAGATCGCGCCCTACCGCTTCGCCGATCTCGCGGTCGCGCGCCGTGATGGGCCGCGCCACGCCGGTGCCGCCCGCCGCGAGGTTGCCGCGCGTCTCGCCCTTCTTCGGGATGCGCGCGAGGCAGTGCGAGAAAGGTTTCCCGTCGATCACGAGCACGCGCTTGTCGCCATCGGCGATCTCGGGGATGTAGCGCTGCGCCATCACCGTGACGGATCCGAGGGAGGTCATGGTCTCGACGATCACGTTGCGATTGGGATCCTCGGCGCGAACGCGGAAGATCATGGCGCCGCCCATGCCGTCGAGCTTCTTCATGACGACGTCGCGGTGCTCGTCGACGAAGGCGTGGAGTTCATCCATTGCGCTCGCCACCAGCGTGGGCGGCGCGAGCTTCGGAAACGCGAGGATGGAGAGCTTCTCGTTCCAGTCGCGCAGCGCCCTGGGGCTGTTCACGACGCGGCCGCCGTTGGCCTGCACGCCGTCCAGCAGCAGCGTCGCGTAGTAATACTCCTGGTCGAACGGCGGATCCTTGCGCATGAGGACCACGTCGAAGTCCGCGAGCACGGATCGCGAAGGCGATCCCGCGCGGTACCAGTCGTGATCGTCGTCCCGCAGGGCAAGCGCCACGGTCGCAGCGCGGATCTTGCCATCGGCTGCCGCGGACATGTCGCGGGCCTGGAGCGCATGCACCTCGTGGCCGCGGCGCGCCGCCTCGCGCATCATCGCGATGCTCGAGTCCTTGTACGCCTTCAGCTTCTCGAGCGGATCGACGACGAACGCGAGCCTCATGCGT
This sequence comes from Usitatibacter sp., assembly GCA_035308545.1. Lineage (GTDB taxonomy): Bacteria > Pseudomonadota > Gammaproteobacteria > Burkholderiales > Usitatibacteraceae > Usitatibacter. Next base: position 9,373 of record DATGGI010000239.1, on the reverse strand, counting down.
TCGCCGCCTGGACCTCCAGGGCCGCGTCGCGCTCGACGAGCTCCTCGATCTCGATTGCCGCCGCGAGGTTCGCGAGCCGCGCGATCACCCCGCAGGTGTAGAGGCGGTTGGGCGCGTCGTCGCAGTCGCGCGTGCCGTCGGGGCCGTGGCAGTTGTTCTCGAAGGGCGCGTAGTAGGAGCCCGGCGAATTCAGGTTCTCGTCGATCCCGCGTCCCGTATGCACGCGATAGAACCCGCCCACGACGAACTGGTCCATCATGTAGACGACCGGCTCGGCCACGCCGCCGTTCACGCTTTCGTAGGTGTGGACGCCTTCCTGGATGATCACCTCGTTCACCGGCTGGCCTTCCTTGATCACCGACATCTTGTTTCGCGTCTTGCGGTTGAGGTTCCTCACGTCGTCGACGCTCTTCACTGTCATGATGCCCATGCCGTAGGTGCCCGCGTCGGCCTTCACGATGCAGAACGGTTCCTCCGCGATCCCGTAGCGCGCGTAACGCTCGCGGACCTCGTTCAGGACGAATTCCACGTTGGCCGCGAGGCACTCCTCGCCTTCCTTCTCGGCGAAGTTCACCTTGCCGCACTGGCTGAAGACCGGGTTGATGAGCCAGGGATCGATGCCGATGAGGCGCCCGAAATCCTCCGCGACCCGGTCGTACACGTGGAAGTGGTGCGACTTGCGCCGCGTGGTCCATCCCGCCGCGAGCGGGGGCACAACCGATTGCTCGAGGCCGCGCAGGATCGCGGGAATCCCGCCGGAAAGATCGTTGTTGTTGAGGATCGCGCAGGGATCGAATCCCTCCACGCCGACCCGATTGCCGCGCCGCACGACCGGCTCGAGCAGGAGTTTCTCGCCCGCCGCGGTCTCGACAGTCATCGGCTCCTTGAGATCGGGAATGAGGCTTCCGATGCGCACCTGGAGTCCCGCATCCTCGAGGATGCGCTTCAGCACCGCGACGTTCTGCAGGTAGTTGAGGTTGCGCGTGTGGTTCTCCGGCGTGATGAGGAAGCGCCGCGTGTCGGGGCAGATGCGCTGCACCGCGGACATGGCGGCTTGCACGCATAGCGGGAGGAAGGAGGCCGCCAGGTTGTTGAATCCGCCCGGAAAGAGGTTGGTGTCGACGGGCGCGAGCTTGAAGCCGCTGTTGCGAAGATCCACCGACGCATAAAACGTTACAGGGTGTTGCAGCCACTCGGTGCGGAACCAGTGCTCGATCTCGGCGCGCTTGCCGAGTACTTTCTGTTCCAGGTCCTGGAGTGGCGCCTTTAGCGTTGTCGTGAGCTGGGCGAACATGTCTTGTGAGGATTCTCGCAGCGCGGCGGGAGGATCAGTTTACACGCTTCGCAATGCTAGAATTTCACCCTTCGCGCGACGTTTTTCCCTGCTGCCATGACCCCCATCCAGTCCCTCGCGGCGACTGTCACCCTGCTCGCCGCATCGAACGTCTTCATGACGTTCGCTTGGTACGGGCACCTCAAGCAACCGCAGGCGTGGCCGTGGTATCTCGCCGCGCTCGCGAGCTGGGGCATCGCCTTCTTCGAGTACATGCTGCAGGTGCCGGCCAACCGCATCGGCTACGCGGGCGGGTTCACGCTCGCGCAGCTGAAGATCCTCCAGGAAGTGATCACGCTCGCGGTGTTCGTTCCGTTCGCGATGCTCTACATGGACGAGGCGCTGAGCTGGGACTACCTGTGGGCCGGGCTGTGCATGACCGGCGCCGTCTACTTCATCTTCCGCAACTGAAAATGCACCTCCATATCCTGGGCATCTGCGGCACGTTCATGGGCGGCCTCGCGAGGATCGCCGCCGAATGTGGCCATACCGTGACGGGTTGCGACGCGCAGGTCTACCCTCCCATGAGCGACCAGCTGCGCGCGCTGGGCATCGAGCTCCACGAGGGTTACGACGCCGCGCAGCTCGACCGCGTCAAGGCGGACCTGTACGTGATCGGCAACGCGATGACGCGCGGCAAGCCGGTCGTCGAGGCGATACTCGATCGCGGCCTGCCCTACGCGTCGGGCCCCCAGTGGCTCGCGGAAAACGTGCTGCAGGACAAGTGGGTCCTCGCCGTCGCCGGAACGCACGGCAAGAGCACGACCACGTCGATGCTCGCGTGGTTGCTGGAAGCCAACGGACTCGCCCCCGGGTTCCTCATCGGCGGGATCCCGCGCAACTTCGGCGTCTCCGCGCGCCTCGGAGAAACGCCATTCTTCGTGATCGAGGCCGACGAGTACGACACGGCGTTCTTCGACAAGCGATCGAAGTTCGTGTGGTACCGGCCGCGCACCGCCGTGCTCGGCAACCTGGAATACGACCACGCGGACATCTTTCCCGACCTCGCCGCCATCGAGACGCAGTTCCACCATCTCGTGCGGATCGTGCCTTCACAGGGCTTGCTGGTCTCCAACGGGCAGGAAGCGGCGCTCGAGCGCGTGCTGGCGCGCGGCGCGTGGACGCCGGTCGAGCGTTTCGGCGCCGGCCAATCGTGGAGCGTGGGAGCGGTGCATCCGGACGATTCGTTCGACGTCATGCTCGATGGCGCGAAGCAGGGGACGGTGCGCTGGCCGCTCATGGGCGAGCACAACCGGATGAACGCGCTCGCGGCCCTCGCCGCCGCGCGCCACGCCGGCATCGCGCCGAAGGCCGCGATCGAGTCGCTCGCCCGCTTCGAGGGCGTGAAGCGGCGCATGGAGGTCCGCGGCGAGATCCACGGCATCACCGTGTACGACGACTTCGCGCATCACCCGACCGCGTTCGAGACGACGATCGCGGGGCTTCGCACCCGGGTGGGCGACGCGCGCATCGTCGCCGTGTTCGAGCCCCGCTCCAACACGATGAAGCTCGGGCGCATGCAGGAACGACTCGCGAAGAGCCTCGCGGGCGCGGACCTCGTCCATTGCTACGCGCGCGACCTCGGCTGGGAGCCGGCGCAGGCGCTCGCGCCCCTGGGCACGCGCGCGGCCGTGCACCACGATCTCGATGCCCTCGTGAGCGAGCTCGCCGCGGCTCTTCGTCCCGGCGACCACGTGCTCATCATGTCCAATGGCGGATTCGGCGGCATCCACGAAAAGCTCCTCGCCCATCTCGCGCGCCGTCCCGCCTCCACCATTCCGGGGTTCAAGCCATGAAGCGATACGCCTTCCGCATCCTCAACGTCTTCGCGCGCGAGGGGCGCCTTACTGGAAATCCGCTCTGCGTCTTCGAGGACGGCGCGGGGCTGGACGACACCGCGATGCAGGCGCTCGCGCGCCAGTTCAACCTGTCGGAGACGACGTTCGTGCTGCCCTCGGACAAGGCCACGTCGCGCGTTCGCATCTTCACGCCTTCGTACGAAATGCCCTTCGCGGGCCATCCGACGCTCGGCACGGCCCACGTCGTGAGGGACCTCGCCTCGTCCGGCGACTCGCTCACGCTCGAGATGAAGGCGGGGATCATTCCCGTGGAGGCCAAGGGCGACCGCTGGACGCTGCAGGCCAATCCGCCCAAGTCCCGTGCCGAGAAGCTCACGGGCGACGAGCTCGCGCAGATCCTCGGGCTCGATCCGAGCGACATCGCGCCGGCACCGATGCGCGTGAGCATCGGCCGCGAGCAGCTCCTCGTGCCGGTGAAGAGCGCCGATGCGGTCCGCCGCGCGCGCCCGCGCGCCGATCTCTTCCATCGCCTCGGGAGCGACGAGGGTCCCGGGCAGGCCTACGTATTCGCCGACGCCGGGACAACCGTCGAATCGCGCTTCTTCTTCACGAACGGCAACGCGATCCTCGAGGATCCCGCCACGGGCAGCGCCTGCGCGAATCTCGGCGGATGGTTCATCGCGACCCGGCCCGGCGCGGACATCGAACGCACCGTGTCCCAGGGCGAGATGGTCTCGCGCCCATCGACGCTTTTCCTGTCGGTGAAGGCCGGCGTGATCCGCGTGAGCGGCAACGTGATCGAGCTCGCGCGCGGCACGCTCGCGCTCTGAGTGAAGACACTCGTCTACCTGCACGGATTCATCAGCTCGCCCCGGTCGAAGAAGGCGGTGATGCTCGGCGACTACCTGCGCAACGTCGCGAGCGGACTCGAGTACGTGGTTCCCGAGCTGCATCACCGGCCGGCGCGCGCCATCGAACAGGTGGCTGACGCGTGCGCCGGCGTGGACGCCGCGGACCTCACGCTGGTGGGCAGCTCGCTGGGCGGTTTCTACGCCACGGTGATGGCCGAGCGCCTGGGTTGCCGCGCGGCGCTCCTCAATCCGGCCGTGCACCCGCACCTGCACTTCGGGAAATATCTCGGGCCGCAGGAAAACCTCTACACGCACGAGAAGTTCACGCTCACCCACGAGCACGTCGAGGAGTTGCGCGACCTCGACCCCGGCGACATCACGCGGCCGGAGCGTTATTGGCTCTTCGTGGAGACCGGCGACGTGGTGCTCGACTATCGCGACGCGGTGAAGCTCTACAAGGGCGCCCTGCAAACGCTCGTGCGCGGCGGCGACCACGCGCTCGTGTCGTTCCCCGAGCATGTGCCCGAGCTCGTCGAGTGGGCCCGATCGTGAAGCAGGTGCTCTTCGAGGAAGACGGCGCGTTTCGCGTGGGCACCATCCTCTCGGAGGCCGGGGCCTCGGTGCAGGTCGAGGCGGCTCACGGCAAACGCTCGAAGCTGAAGGCGGCCGCGATCCTGCTGCGATTCGATGGCCAGCCCCTCGCGGGATTCATGCCCGAGGCGCAAAAGCTATCCGAGCCCATCGACCCGAAATTCCTCTGGGAAGTGAGCGGCTCCGCGGAGTTCGGCTTCGAGGCGCTTGCACAGGACTACTTCGGGCGCGCGCCCACGCCGCAGGAAGCCGCGGCCGTCGCGCTCGCGCTGCATTCGCACCCGATGTACTTCTACAAGCGCGGAAAGGGACGCTACCAGGCCGCGCCGGAGGAGAACCTGCGCGCGGCCCTCGCGGGCGCGGAGAAGAAGCGCAAGCAGCAGGAACAGATCGATGCCTGGAGCGCGGAGCTCGCCGGTGGACGCGTGCCTGAACCGCTCGCCGCGAAGATCGACACGCTGCTCTTCAAGCCCGACAAGATGAGCCTCGAGTGGCGCGCGCTCGATGCGGCGGCCACGCAGGCGGGAATGGCGCCTCCTCGATTGCTCGTGGCCGCCGGCGCATTGTCGGGCCCCGAGGATTTCTTCATGCGCCGCTTCGCGTTCGAGGCCTATCCGAAGGGCCTCGGGTTTCCCTCGATCGCGCCGCCGGCCGAGCCCGAGGGCCTCGCGCAGGCGGATGTCGCGGCATTCTCGATCGACGATGCCGATACGACCGAGATCGACGACGCCTTCTCGCTCGAGACGCTCGCAGGCGGGAAGCTTCGCGTCGGAGTGCACATCGCGGCCCCGGCGTTGTGGTTCGGGCGGGCGGGCGCGCTCGAGGTGCTGGCTCGCGAACGCCTCTGCACGGCCTATTTCCCCGGCGGCAAGGTCACGATGCTGCCGCCCACGACGGTGGAGCGCGCGACGCTTGCCCAGGGCCAGCGCGTTCCCGCCGCGTCGCTCTATCTCACCGTGGACGCGCAGACATTCGCCATCGAGGCGACTGAATCGCGCGTGGAATGGATCGCGGTGGCCGACAACCTTCGCATCGGCGAAGTCGGCACGCGCCTCAATGACGAGAGTGTGGCCGCGGGGAAAGTGGACGGTCCCCACGGATCCGAATTGCTCGCGCTCTGGCGGCTCGCGCGAACGCTCAAGGCGGCCCGCGGCGCCGCCGAGGAGCGCGTGGATCGCCCCGACTACAACATCAAGGTCGATGACGGGCGCGTGACGATCGAATCGCGCCGCCGTGGAACTCCCGTCGACACGGTTGTCGCGGAACTGATGATCCACGTGAACGCCGCGTGGGGAAAGCTCCTCGCGGAACGGGGGTTCGACGCGATCTACCGCAACCAGAAGGGCGGCAAGACCCGCATGGAGGTCGAGCCCGGTTCCCACGAGTGGCTCGGCGTCTCGCACTACGCCTGGGCGAGCTCGCCGTTGCGGCGCTTCAGCGATCTCGCGAACCAGCGCCAGCTCGCGGCGATGTTGCGGGGCGAGGAGCCTGCGTATTCACGCGAGGAGCTCGCGGCCGCCGCGCGCGATTTCGAAACCGCCCACGACGCCTACGCCGAGCACCAGCGCCTGCTCGAGCGCTACTGGTGCCTCAAGTACCTCCTGCAGGAAGGCATCGAGTCCGCCGAGGCCACCGTGGTGCGCGACGAGCTGGTGCGCATCGAGGGGATGCCGCTCGTCTGCCGGGCGGTGGGGCTCCCCGCGGCGGCCCCGGGCGAACGGGTGAGAGTCGCTTTCGGCGAAGTCGATCTCTGGGAGGCGAACGTTCTCGCCCGCTTCGCGGGGAAATGACCGTACAATTGCGGCTCATGACGAGTCCCGATCGACCTTGGTAGCACCTGCCGTGCAGTTGAGGCAGCCTTCTCCCGACGCCCTCGTCTCCTTCTCGGACTTCCTGCTCGAACGTTTCGGGCTCGTCGCCTCGATGCAGGTGGCGCTGGTCGCCTCGATCGCGATCCACTCCGTCGCCATCGGCCTGGTGGGTTTCACGCTCATCCGCGCCCTCGGGAACAACGAGCCCCACAACGTGATGGACGTGGTGCTCGTGAATTCGAAGAGCCCCACGAAGCCCACGAAGGCCGACGCGCTGGCCCAGGCGAACCTCGATGGCGGCGGCAACACCGACGAGAAGATGCGCGCGAAGACTCCGCTTCCGGCGGTCACGCCCCGGGATCCGAGTCCCGAGCTGCGCGCCGCCGAGGCGCGCCGCGCGCAGCTCGAGGAGGAAGCCAAGGAGCTCATGGTGGCGATGAAATCGAAGGCCGCCGTGACGCCGCCCTCCCCGTCGTCGCAGGACAATCCCGCGAAGGGCAGCGCGGAAGCGCGCGACCTCGTGGACAAGAGCCTGGAGATCGCCGCCCTCGAGGCGCAGATCGCGCGGGAGCACCTGGCCTACCAACAGCGCCCGAAGAAGAAATTCGTCGGCGCGCGCACCTCCGAGTACCGCTTCGCGCAATACATCGACACCTTCCGCATGAAGATCGAGCGGATCGGCACGCTCAACTATCCCGACGAGGCGCGCGCCCGCAAGATCTACGCGTCGCTCCAGCTCACGGTGGGCATCAAGGCCGATGGCGAGGTCGAGTCCATCGAGGTGAACCGGTCCTCCGGCTACAAGTTCCTCGACCAGGCGGCCGTCCGCATCGTGAGGTTGTCCGCGCCCTTCGAGCCGTTCTCGATGGAAATCCGCAAGGACACGGACATCCTCTACATCACGCGCACGTGGATGTTCACCAAGTCCGACCAGGTGGTTTCGGAGTAGCGCTTCCCCCGCATTTGAGCCGGAGGGCGCGAAGGTTTAAAATGGCACTCCGGTGGCCAATGCAAACGATCAACCTTACCAGCCACTTCCTCATCGCCATGCCGGCGATGGCGGACCCGAATTTTTCCCGGACCCTCACCTTCGTCTGCGAGCACAACGAGCGCGGCGCGCTCGGCATCGTGGTGAACCGGCCCATCGACGTGACGCTCGCCGCCCTTTTCCGCCAGGTGGAGATCCCGCTCGACGACTCACCCCTCGCGGAGCAGCCGGTCTTCTACGGCGGCCCGGTGCAGCTCGACCATGGATTCGTGCTGCATCGCCCGGTGGGCCGGTGGAAGTCGACGCTGCCCGTGGGCGAGATCGGCCTCACGACTTCGCGCGACATCCTGGAAGCCATGGCCAAGGGTGGGGGACCGCCGCAACAGCTGGTTGCGCTCGGCTACGCGGGATGGGCGCCCGGCCAGCTCGAGGACGAGATCCAGAAGAACGGCTGGCTCACGGTGAACGCCGACCTGGACCTCATCTTCAACGTGCCGCCGGAAGCGCGCTACGACGCGGCGATGCACGCCCTCGGCATCACGGCCGCCAACCTTTCCGAGGAGGCGGGTCACGCGTGATGGCGGTCTCGGGAACGGTCCTCGCCTTCGACTACGGTGCGAAGCGCGTGGGCATCGCCGTAGGCGAGACCGCGACGGGCATCGCCAATCCCCTGGGCGCGATCGAGGCCGAGGCCAACGAGGCGCGCTTCGCGGCGATCGATCGCTACGTGAGCGAGTGGCGCCCGGTCGCATTCGTTGTCGGGCAGCCGCGACATTCGGACGGATCGGAGCACGCGGTCGCGAAGCTCGCCGGGAAGTTCGCGCGGCGCCTCGCGGGACGCTACAAGCTCGAGGTCGTGCTGGTGGACGAGACGCTCACGTCGGCGACCGCCGAATCGCAGCTTCGCGAGACGGGCACGCGCGCGTGGCGCAAGACGGACGTGGACGCGCTCGCCGCCGCCATCATCCTGCAAAGTTTCCTCGACCAGCCGGAGGGCCATGAGCGCCTCGCTCCCTGATCCCGAAAAGCTCGTGGCCGAAATGGCCGAGAAGATGCGCGGCCAGGTCTCGAAGGACGCCGCGCTCGTGGGCATCTACACGGGCGGCGCGTGGGTCGCCGAACGGTTGAATCGCCTGCTCAATCCGGGCACGCCGCTCGGGCTGCTCGCGGTCACGTTGCATCGCGACGACTTCGGCCGGATCGGCCTGCATCGCGAGTCGCGCCGCAGCCAGATCCCGTTCCCGGTCGACGGGCGCGAGATCGTGCTCGTGGACGACGTGCTGCACACGGGGCGTACGATCCGCGCCGCGTTGAACGAGCTCTTCGATTTCGGCCGGCCGCGCGCCGTGCGCCTCGCGATCCTCGCCGATCGCGGGGGACGCGAATTGCCGGTCTGCGCGGATTTCCTCGGCGCGAAGGTCGAGGTCGGCGCCGACGAGGACCTGGTGCTCTCCAACGAGAACGGAAAGCTCCGCTTCGCCGCGGTGAAACGCCCAGAATGAGTCCTCCCCAGTGAGTCCAATGACGCGATCGAATCCGCAGGTGGGCGCCGACGGGCGGCTGAAGCACCTGCTCACCACCGAGGGGCTTCCGGCCGAGCTGGTCCGCCATATCCTCGATACGGCCGACCAATTCGTCTCCGTGGGCGAGCGCGACGTGAAGAAGGTGCCGCTGCTTCGCGGAAAGACGATCTTCAACGTCTTCTTCGAGAACTCGACCCGCACGCGCACCACCTTCGAGATCGCGGCCAAGCGGCTGTCGGCCGACGTGATCAACCTCAACGTGGGCGCTTCCTCCACCAACAAGGGCGAGACGCTGCTCGACACGGTGTGGAACCTCCAGGCGATGGACGCGGACATGTTCGTCGTGCGCCACTCGGAATCGGGCGCGCCGCACCTCATCGCGCGCCACGTGAAACCGGGCGTCGCGGTCATCAACGCGGGCGACGGGCGGCACGCGCACCCCACGCAGGGCTTGCTCGACGTGTACACGATCCGCCA
>DATGGI010000238.1:0-30566 GCA_035308545.1 Usitatibacter sp. | reverse complement strand
CTCCTCCTCGACGACGTCTTCCTCGTCGCCGTCCACGAGCCCGTCCACGAGCTCGTCGATGCGCATCTCGTCCTTCTCGATCAGGTCGGCGAGGCGCAGGATCTCCTCGATCGTCGTCGGGCAGGACGAAATCGCCTGGATCATGTGCTTCAGGCCATCCTCGATGCGCTTGGCGATCTCGATCTCGCCCTCGCGAGTGAGCAGCTCCACCGAGCCCATCTCGCGCATGTACATGCGCACCGGGTCCGTGGTGCGGCCGAATTCCGCGTCGATCGTGGTGGAGAGCGCTTCCTCGGCCTCCTCAATGACGTCCTCCTCCGCAATTGGAGTCGGCGCCTCGTTCATGAGGAGCTGCTCGGCGTCCGGGGCTTCGTCGTACACGGCGATGCCCATGTCGGCCAGCATCGTGACCACGCCCTCGATCTGCTCGGCGTCGGTCATGTCGTCGGGCAGGTGGTCGTTGATCTCGGCGTACGTGAGATACCCGCGGTCCTTGCCCAGGACGATCAGGTTCTTGAGCCGTTTCTTCTGCGCCTCGACTTCGGCGATCTTGAGCTCGGCGGAATGGTGCTGATGCTTGCTGGGGTTTTTCACGTAGCTCGCTCCCGCGCGGCGGTTTCGTCGGGGAAAACCATCAATTTTATCATATCTTAGACCGTTCTTCCGACCCCTGATTCCCTGATTTTGAAGCGGAAAGTTGCGCCAGGAGGCGGTTCAGTTCCGCGCTTTGCTCGTCGGTCAGGGTGCCGGCGATCTTCAGGTTCAAGAGTTCGGTGCGGCGGCGATCCAGCAGTTCCCCGCGCATGCGGTCCACGGCGCCCTGCAGCTCGGCCTCCAGATCGAAATCGGGGCTATCGGCCTGTTTCAAAAGGGGGTCGTTGAGGGCTTCTTCCAGGGCAGGCGCGTGCTCGGACCCCTCGAAGTAGGCACTGACTTGGGCCAGGTTCAAGGCCGGATCCCGGTGGAGAAGGCCCACGACGGCCCGCGCCGCGGCCGCCTCCGATCCCGAGGTGACCAGGACGTCGTCGGGCACGTGGCGAGCGAGCTCCGTGCGGTGCAGGACGATCGCCAGCACACGCGACTCGGGGCGCGCCGGGCCCTTGCGCGCCGCACGCGGGGCCGGGGCGCTGGCGCGCCGTTCCGGCGCCCTGGCGGGCACGAGCTGGTCGACTTCCTCGGGCGAGAGCCGCGCGAGCTCCGCGAGACGCTTGCGAAGCATGGCGCCCAGGGCCGGCGCTTCGATCTGCGTGAGGAGCGGACGCGCGTGCGCCACGAAGCTCGCGCGTCCTTCCTCCGTGCCCATGTCAACGTGCGAGGCGAGCTCGGCGAAGAGGAACTGCGAAAGCGGCTTCGCTTGCGCGAGCGCCTTGTCGAACCCTTCCTTGCCCAGCCGGCGCACATACGTGTCGGGATCGTCCTCGGGGGGCAGGAAGAGGAAGCTCACGAGTTTTCCATCGGCCAGTACCGGAAGCGAAACCTCGAGCGCGCGCCACGCGGCCTTGCGGCCCGCGGCGTCCCCGTCGAAACAGAACACGACGTTCTCGGCCATCTTGAGGAGCTTCGCGACGTGCACGGGCGTGGTCGCGGTGCCCAGCGTGGCTACCGCGTTCTCGACGCCGTGCTGCGCGAGAGCCACGACGTCCATGTAGCCCTCGACGACGATCACCTGGTTCGCGTCGCGGATGGCACGCCTCGCCTGGTACAGACCATAGAGCTCGCGGCCCTTCTCGAAGAGCGGCGTCTCGGGAGAGTTGAGATATTTGGGCTCGCCCTGGCCGATCACGCGCCCGCCGAAACCGATCACGTTGCCCCTCGCATCGAGGATCGGGAACATGACGCGGTCGCGGAAGCGGTCGTAGCGGCGGGACTTCTTGTCTCCGTCCGGTTCGCTGTCGATGACGAGGCCCGTGTCCTTGAGCGGCGCGGTCGCATAGTCCGTGAACACCGCTTCGAGGTTCTGCCATCCATCGGGCGCGTAGCCGAGCCCATAGCGCGCCGCGATCTCGCCCGAGACTCCGCGGCCCTTGAGGTAGTCGATGGCGGCCTTCGATTTCTTGAGCTCGGCGCGGTAGTAGGCCAGGGCGTCCATCATTCGGGCGGTCAGGCCGACAGTTTCAGTCGCGCCGGGACGCGGACCGGATCCGCGCGTTTCCGGGACCTGCATGCCGACGGTCTCGGCGAGCGCCCGGATCGCCTCGGGATAGGCGAGGCCCGAATACTCCATGAGGAACCCGATGGCGTTGCCATGCGCGCCGCACCCGAAGCAGTGATAGAACTGCTTGGTCGGGCTCACGCTGAACGAGGGCGACTTCTCGTTGTGGAAGGGACAGAGCGCCTGGAAATTGGCGCCCGCCTTCTTGAGCTTCACGTAGCGGTCCACCACGTCGACGATGTCGACGCGCCCGAGCAGGGACTGGATGAACTCCTGCGGGATCATTGGGAAAGGATAGCTTGGATGCCCGCCCTCGCGGCGATGGCCGGCTTCCCGTCAGCCGGCCAGCTTCGCCTTGACGAGTCCCGAGACTTTTCCCATGTCCGCGCGGCCGGCGAGCTTCGGCTTCACCACGCCCATCACCTTGCCCATGTCGGCGGGGGATTTCGCGCCGGTCGATGCGATCGCCTCGGCAATGGCCGCGTCGACTTCGGCGGCGGAGAGCTGCTTCGGCAAGTAGGCCTCGAGCACGGAGATCTCGAACTTCTCCTTGTCCGCCAGGTCCTGGCGCGCGGCCTTCTCGAACTGCTCGATGGAGTCCTTGCGCTGCTTGATCATCTTCTCGACCACGGAGATCACGCCCGTGTCGTCGAGCGTGATGCGCTCGTCGACCTCGCGCTGCTTCACGGCCGAGAGCATGAGGCGAAGGGCCGCGAGCTTCTCGGCCTCGCGGGCCTTCATCGCGGACTTGATGTCTTCGTTCAGTTGTTCGCGCAGGGGCATTTCCAATCTCCTAAAGCGACAAAATGACTGCGGCGAGCGGGGCTTTCAAGCCCGGCTCGCCGCATTGGATCCCTTGCCGCTGGAAAACTAGTAGAGCTTCGGCGGCAGCATCTGCGCGCGCATGCGCTTGTAGCGGCGCTTCACGGCCGCGGCATGCTTGCGCTTGCGCTCGGCGGTCGGCTTCTCGTAGAACTCGCGCGCACGAAGTTCCGTGAGCAGCCCTGTCTTCTCGACGGCGCGCTTGAAGCGGCGAAGCGCCACATCGAAGGGCTCGTTTTCCTTCACTCGTACGATCGGCATATGTCTCTGGACGCGGTTTTAATGCTGGGAAACCACGCATAATATCAGGATTTTACGTCACGCGAAAGTCGTCGGATCCGTGTTGATCCTGGGCATCGAGACCTCCTGCGACGAGACCGGCGTTGCCCTCTACGACACCCGCGAGGGCCTTCTCGGCGACGCGCTTCACTCGCAGGTGGAGCTGCACGCGCTCTACGGCGGCGTGGTGCCGGAGCTCGCCTCGCGCGACCACGTTCGGCGCCTGTTGCCGCTCGTGTCGACCGTGCTGAAGGAGGCGTCGCGCAGGGTCGATGACGTGGACCTCGTCGCCTTCACGCAGGGACCGGGCCTGGGTGGCGCGCTGCTGGTCGGGGCATCGGTCGCTTCGGGATTGGGCATCGCGCTCGGCAGGCCCGTCGTCGGAATCCATCATCTCGAGGGCCACCTGCTCTCGCCGCTGCTCGCGGATCCGCGGCCGGAATTCCCGTTCGTCGCGCTGCTCGTCTCGGGCGGCCACACGCAGTTGATGCGCGTCGATGGCGTGGGGTGCTATGCGCTGCTCGGCGAAACACAGGACGATGCCGCCGGCGAGGCCTTCGACAAGACGGCGACGTTGCTGGGGCTGGGTTATCCGGGCGGCCCAGCGCTCGCGAAGCTCGCCGAGAAGGGCGACGCCACGCGATTCGATTTCCCGCGCCCCATGATCGGCAGCGGCAATCTCGACTTCAGCTTCAGCGGCCTCAAGACCTCGGTCCTTACGCGGGTGCGGGCCATGAGTGCGATCGATGATTCGACCCGCGCCGATCTCGCCGCATCGTTCCAGGCCGCCATCGTCGACGTGCTCGTCGCCAAGTGCGTTCTTGCGCTGGAGCGGGAAGGCATGCAGCGCCTGGTGGTCGCGGGCGGCGTGGGCGCCAACACGTTGCTCCGCAAGCGCCTCGAGGCGGAAGCCGCGCGCATCGGCGCGCAGGTCCATTTCCCGCCGCTACGCCTTTGCACGGACAACGGCGCGATGATCGCTTTCGCCGCAGCGCTCAAGTATCCCGACGGCGCGGCCGGCGAAGAGGCCTTTCCGGTGTATCCGCGTTGGGATCTCGCGGAAGCGGCAGCTCAATCCACGCCGCGGCGGTAGGCGGTCTCGGCGGCGTCGAGCTCGTCCTCGGCGGCTTTCACGGCGTCATCCAACTGCTTCATCCGGTCGTAGTACGACTCGTTCGGCACGGACGTGGGGCACATGATGACGTTGTTGCCGGCCGCGTTCTTCGACGTCGTGCAATTGGAGCGCGGCGCGGTGCCGTTCATGGCGCCCATTCCGAACATGCCGCCCGTGGTCGACGAGCCCGCTCCCGGCAACGGCACGCCCTGGTCCATTCGCTGCTGGATCACTTGCCGCTCCCCATCGCCGGGCGAAGCATTGTCGCGTTGCGCCTTCAAGGCCGCGAGCCTCTCGCGAGCCGCCACGACCCGCGCCTCGAGCGCGTCGCGCTCCGCGCGCTTCTTCTCGGCCATCTGGATGATGGCGCGCGTATCCTCGTTCGCCTTCTGGGCCTTGGCGGGACTCGCGTCGGCTTTCGGTGCGGGCGATCCGGCGGTTGCCTTCTCGTCGGGCTCGATGCGCGTCACCGGCCCGGGGAAATTCTTCGGCGGCTGGTCGCTGTACTGCGTCCTTCCGTCCTTGTCGATCCACTTGTAGAGGACCTGCGCGGACGCGGTTCCCTGCACTGCGAGGAGCGCAGCCAGGAGAAGAGCCGCGCGTGGCGGCCTCATCGCCACCTCATTTGTCCTTGAGGCGCGCGAGATTGTCTTCAGCGTCCTTCACGTCCTGCTCGAGCTGGCTGATCTTCTTCTGGTAGTCCTCGCTCTCGACGTAACGCACGCCGCCCCCGACCTTCCCGACCATCATCTTCTCCTCGGCGCTGGGGTTGGCTTTCGCGTTCTGCAGCGCAAGCTTCGCCTTGTCGAGGCGATCCTGCGCCTCGTCGAACTGCTGCGGGCTCGGCTTTGGCTTCGGGGCGAAGCTCGCCTTGGGCAACGTGGCGGTGTTGGCCTTCGGGTCGATGTTCATCGGGATCACCTGCCCGTCGAAATTCTTGGGTCTCTCCTCCGAGTAGGTGATCTTGCCGTCCTTGTCGATCAACTTGTAGAGCGTCTGCGCCAGGATGCACGGCGCAGCGACAAACCCGACGCACAGCGTGGCGGCTGCCATGAAACGCGCGGTTTTCATCGAGGGGCTCCCTTCAATTGAGGTTTCGCTCCAGCGCCTTGAGCTCGGCCTCGGCAGTGTCGCGGTCGATCTCGGCGCGTTGGATGCGCGCCGCGAACTCTTCGGTCGGAACGCGGCGAAACGCCGCCTTCCCGTTCTTGTTCTGCACGCGGATCGTACGGTAGTCGTCGGCGGTCGCGTTGTCCCTCAGGTCATCGAGCCTGCGGTGCGCATCATCCAGGCGCACGCGAGGCGGAAGCGGATTCGGTTCGTACACGAGGCTATCCCGCGATTCCCATTCGAACGATTGCGCGCCGGCGCCCCCGAATGCGCAGGCCGCCAGCGCCACCCACATCCATCGCACGATCTTCATTGCGCCTCCGTCAGCAAGCGTTCCAGCGATTCATCGATCCTCTTCATGCGGCGGCACGCCGGGGACCGCACACGCGGCATTGCGGGTCGCGCGCGAGGCGCACCTCATGCCAGCGGCTCGCGAGCGCGTCGAAGAGCATGAGGCGCCCGGCAAGCGTCTCGCCCACGCCGGCGGCGAGCTTGATGGCCTCCAGAGCCTGGAACGTCCCGATGATGCCCACGAGCGGCGCGAAGACGCCCATCGTGGCGCAACGCTCCTCGGACTCGAGCGCGTCGTCGGCGAAGAGGCAGTTGTAGCACGGCGCGCCCTCGCGCCGGAGATCGAAGACGGCGACTTGCCCGTCGAAGCGGATGCCGGCGCCCGATACGAGCGGCTTGCGCTCGGCGACGCAGGCGCGATTGAGCGCGTGGCGCGTGGCGAAGTTGTCGGAGCAATCGAGGACGACGTCGGCTGCGCGCACCAGCGCCGCGAGGCGTTCGGGGCCCGCGCGTTCGTCGAGAGCCTCGACCCGGATGTCGGGATTCAGCTGCTTCATCGTGGCGGCGGCCGAAGTGGCCTTGGGCTCGCCGATCGACGCGGTGCGATGCACGATCTGGCGCTGAAGATTCGTGAGCTCGACGCGATCGCCGTCGCAGATTGTGATGCGCCCCACGCCGCTCGCGGCGAGGTACATGAGCGCCGCGGACCCGAGGCCGCCGGCGCCGACGACCAGCGCGTGGGCGGCGAGGAGGCGCTCCTGCGCCTCCTCGCCGAATTCGTTCAGCAGCAGATGGCGGCTGTATCGCAGCCGCTGGCGGTCGTCCATCGCTCGGATAGCGCGGCCGCCGCGACCGCTACTTCGTGATCGCCGCGGTGGTTGTGACGGCGCTGTTGACCGGAAGTCCCTTGAGATGATTCAACGCGGCGTTCAGCTGCAGGTCTTCCTTCTTCGCGTTGGGATCCTTCGGTGCAGCATCCTTCGTGGGCGGGCTCGCTTTCGCGGTCGTCGCCGGGGCCGCGGGAATCGCGCCCGGGCCAGCGACCTTGTCGGAAGCGCTCTTGCCCTTGTCGCTCGCGGCTGCGGCCGCGGAGGCGCTCTTGTCGTCCTCCGTGACGAGGTGATGCTGCAGATCCGCTTCGCGCAGCAGCACCTTCTGGTCCGGTGCGTCGTCGACCATGATGTCGGGCACGATGCCCTTTGCCTGGATCGATCGCCCGCTCGGCGTGTAGTAGCGCGCCGTCGTGAGCTTGACCGCCTGGTTGTTGGGAAGGGGCAGGATCGTCTGCACCGAGCCCTTGCCGAAGGTCTGCGTGCCGAGGATCGTCGCGCGGTGATGGTCCTGGAGCGCTCCGGCGACGATCTCCGAGGCGGAGGCCGACGCGCCGTTCACGAGCACCACCATCGGCACGTTCTTCACCGACGCGGGGAGCTTGGAGAGATAGTCGTCCTTGAAGGCGCCGCGGACATAGTTGTCCTTGGTCGCGGTGAGGCGCATCTTCGAATCTTCCGTGCGGCCGTCCGTGTAGACGACGAGCGCGTTCTTCGGCAGGAATGCCGCCGAGACCGCCACCGCCGAGTTGAGGAGCCCGCCGGGATTCAGTCGCAGGTCGAGGACGAGACCTTTCAGGTCGCCGTTCGACTGCTTGTAGAGATCGTTGATCGCGGTGACGAGGTTCTCGCCCGTGTGCTCCTGGAACTGCGTGATGCGCACGAGGCCGTAGCCAGGCTCGAGCATGCGAGCCTTCACGCTCTTCACGTGGATCACGTCGCGGCGCACGATGATGTCGAGCGGCTGCGTCGCGTCCTTGCGCAGGATCGTGAGCTTCACGTCGGTGTTGGGCTTGCCGCGCATCTTCTTCACGGCATCCGAAAGGCTGATGCCCTTCAGGGAAACGTCGTCCAGCTTGATGATGAGGTCGCCGGCCTGGACACCCGCGCGGAACGCCGGCGTGTCCTCGATGGGAGCGACGACCTTCACGAATCCGTCCTCGGTGCCGACCTCGATTCCGAGGCCGCCGAATTCGCCCTGCGTGCCGACCTGGAGATCCTTGTAGGCATCCTGGTCGAGGAAGGCGGAGTGCGGATCGAGTCCCGTCAGCATGCCGTTGATGGCTTCCTTCAGCAGCTTCTTGTCCTCGACGGGCTCGACGTAGTCGCTCTTGATGCGGTCGAAGACTTCGGTGAAGAGGCGAAGGTCGTCGACGGGCAACCTGAGCGCCGAAGCCTGCCGGTCCGCAACCGCGGAGAAATGCAGGCTCGCGACGACGCCGAGTACGGCGCCGAGCGCCACGAGTCCGATCTGCTGTACCTTCTTGCCCATTTCGTCAGCCTTTCAAGATTCGCTTTAGGGTGCCACCCACGCCTGCGGATCGAATGGTTTTCCATCGCGGCGCAATTCAAAGTATAGACCCGATTCCGGGGCAAAATCCGACGCGCCCGTATTGGCGATTGGATCTCCGCTGCGCACCGTTTCGCCAACCTGTCTGAGGAGCGCCTCGTTGTTGGCATAGAGGCTCATGTAGCCCCGGCCGTGGTCGAGAATCAACAGGTTACCGAAGCCCCTGAGCCAATCGGCATATACAACGCGCCCATCGGCGATTGCGTGCACCGTTTCACCTGAAACAGCGCGAATGAAGAGGCCCTTCCAGATCGCGCCCGATTCCTCGCGCGAAGCTCCGTAACGATTTGTAAGCTCTCCTTTCACGGGAAAGCTGAGCAGGCCCTTCAGGCTCTCGAACGGCCTCGACGCGAGCGATGCATCGGCCACCCTTTCGACCTTGCGACCCTTGGGTTGTTCCCCCGGTGGCGGCCTCGCGGCGAGCGTGCGCGCAATCTCCTCGACCAGCCGCGTGAGGCGGGCCTCGTCCTTCTTGAGCTTCCCGATCTCGCGCCGGTTCTTCGCGATATCGCCCGCGAGCCGCGCGACGGCGGCGGATTGCGCCGCCTTCTCCTTCTCGAGCTTGCGTGCCTCCACGGCCTGGTCGCGCTCGTTCTGCTTCAACTCGTCGCGCCGCTCCGCAGCTTCGTTGGCGAGCCCGGCCAGCGTGCCCTCCTGGGTGTGAAGCTCCCCGATGAGTGCCGCGCGCGCGCGCTGGATGTAGCCGTAGTAAGCGAGTTGCCGCGCGACTGTCGCCGCGTCCTGGCCTTCGAGCATGAGGCGCAGCCGGTCGGGCGCGCCCTGCTGGTATTGCAACCGCAGCAGCTTCGCGGCGAGCGCTTCCTGCTGCGCCACGCCATCGCGCGCCGCGCGTTCCTTCGCGGCGATCGACGCGAGCTCCGATTCGATGGCGCGGCGGCGTTGCGCGAGATCGAACAGCGCGCGGTGCGCTTCGCTCACGGCCTTGCCCGTCGCCTTGAGCTGGTCGGCCGCTTCACCGCGAGATTCCTCCTTCGCCGCCAGGTCCGATTGGAGCTTTTCGATTCGCGCGCGCAGGTCCTTGAGATCCTGCTCGCTCGGCGGCGGAGGCGGCGGGTGTTTCGCGGCCCCCAACATGAAGGACGCGACGATCACGAGGGCGACTCGATGCAGCACGCGCAGGGCGCGCGTGGTGGCCATCGCCGCTACTTCGCCTTCCCCTGGGCCGCCACCGAGTGCTGCGCCCTGGCGATCGCCTCGGGATCGCCGAGGTAGTAGTTGCGCAGCGGCTCGAGCGTCGCGTCGTCGAGCTCGTACACGAGCGGGATCGCGGTCGGCACGTTCACGCCGACGATCGCCTCGTCGCTCATGCCGTCGAAGAACTTGATGATCGAGCGGATGCTGTTGCCGTGAGCGGCGACGAGCACGCGCTCGCCGGCGGCGACGCGCGGCGCGATGCGCTCCTTCCAGAAGGGAATCACGCGCGCCACGGTGTCCTTGAGGCACTCCGTGAGCGGGATCTCGCCCGGCGCGAGCGAAGCGTAGCGGCGATCCCGCGCGGCGTTGCGTTCGTCGGAAGGGTCGAGCGCCGGCGGCGGCACGTCGTAGCTGCGGCGCCAGATGAGCACCTGTTCGTCGCCGAACTTCGCCGCCGTCTCTGCCTTGTTCAGGCCCTGCAGCGCGCCGTAGTGGCGTTCATTCAGGTGCCAGTCCTTCTCCACGGGCAGCCAGAGGCGGTCCATCTCCTCCAGCGCGAGGTTGAGCGTCTTCACGGCGCGTCGGAGCACCGACGTGAAGCAGAAATCGAAGTCGTAGCCTTCCGCCAGGAGGAGCTTGCCGGCGGCGCGCGCCTCGTCGACGCCGCGCGCCGTGAGATCCACGTCCTTCCAGCCGGTGAATCGGTTCTCCTGGTTCCAGGTGCTTTCGCCGTGGCGGATCAGTACGATTTTTTTCATTGCCCGATTTTAGCAAACGGCTTCGGGCAAACACCCTAGAATCGATCCTTTTTCTCCGCTGCCGCCGTGACGCCGCGCACCCCGCGCGAGGAGTTCCTCGCAGGTTCCCGTGAAGTCGTTCCCATGCTGGTCGGCACGATCCCGTTCGGCCTCGTCGCGGGCGTCGCTTCGATCGCATCGGGACTCACCGCCACGCAGGGAATGGCGCTGTCGATGCTCTCGTTCTCGGGGATCGCGCAGCTCATCGTCTGCCAGCTTGTCGCGGCGAACTCGCCGGTGCCGGTGGCGATCCTCGCCGGCTCCGTCGTGAGCCTGCGCTTCGTGATGTACAGCGCCGCCGTTTCGCCGCACGTCGCGCATCTCGATCGGAGGACCCGCGCGATCATCGCGTTCCTCATGGTCGACCAGAGTTTCGCCATGACGACGCGCCATTTCAGCGCGCCGGGCGACACCACCCATCGCGAATGGCATACGCTCGGCGCCTGCGCGACGTTCTACGTTTCGTGGCAAATCGCCGTCGGCGCGGGCATCGCACTGGGCGCCCAGGTGCCGTCGAACTGGTCGCTCGATTTCGCGGTGGTGCTCACGTTCATCGCGCTGCTCGTGCCCGCCGTTCGTACTCGCGCCGATCTCGGCGCCGCGATCGTGGCCTCGGCCATCGCCCTGGTGGCCGCGGGGCTTCCGTACCGGCTCGCCCTGGTGGCCGCATCGGTGTGCGGGATCGCCGCGGGCATGTCGATCGAGGCACGGCACAAGCGATGAACACCTGGGCCGTGATCGTGGGCGTGGCGATCGTGACCTTCGCGTTGCGGGCCTCGTTCATCCTCTTCGCGAATCCGCACCGGTTCCCGCATCGCTTCCGCCAGGCGCTGCTCCTCGTGCCGCCGGCGGTGCTTGCGGCGATCGTGGCGCCGGGGCTCGCGATGCCCGCGGGCGCGCTCGACCTCACGCTCGCCAATCCGCGGTGGATCGCCGGCATCGTGGCCATCGCCGTCGCCGCGCGCTGGCGCAATCCCCTCGCCCCGATCGCCGCCGGAATGCCGGCGTTGTGGCTCCTCCAGTGGGCGATGGGGTAAAATCGATCCTTTTTCGCGGGCCGCGCTTCGAAGCGCCCTGACGCAGGACAACGTGGGCGAATTCATCTTGAACAACATCTGGCTCGTCGCCATCTTCGTGGCGAGCGGATTGATGCTGGCCTGGCCCGAGATTTCACGATTCGTGGGCACATCGGGCGAAATCGGAACATTTGAAGCGACGCGGCTCATGAACCAGGGCTCGACGCTCATCCTCGACGTGCGCGACGGCAACGAGTACGCGGCGGGACACCTGCCGCGAGCCCGCCACATTCCGCTCGCGGAGCTCGGCAAGCGCGTCGAGGAGATCGGCAAGTTCAAGGAAAAGGCCGTGATCGTGACGTGCCAGGGCGGCGCGCGCTCGGGACGGGCGGCGAAGCTTCTCAAGGCCGCGGGTTTCACCACGGTGTACGAGTTGAAGGGCGGCGTCGCGGCGTGGCAACAGGCGAGCCTCCCGGTGGAGAAGTAGCGCGATGGCAAGGGTGCTGATGTACTCGACCGGCGTGTGTCCCTTCTGCATGATGGCCGAGCGCCTGCTCAAGGCGAAGGGCGTCGCCGACATCGAGAAGGTGCGCGTCGACCTGGACCCGCCACGGCGCCGCGAGATGGAAGAGCGCACCGGGCGCCGCACGGTTCCGCAGATCTACGTGGGCGAGCGCCACGTGGGCGGCTACGACGACCTCGCGGCCCTCGATCGCGCGGGCGGCCTCGATCCCCTGCTCTCCGCGCCATAGAAAAACGATTCCAATCACGGCAACACATCCAAGGAAGCTTCATGAGCGACATCCCGCAGATCAATCCGCAGTCGAACCAGCCGGCCTTCAGCATCGAGAAGGTCTACGTGAAAGACCTTTCGCTGGAGATTCCCAACGCGCCCGCGGTCTTCCTCGAGCGCGAAGCGCCGACGGTCGACATCCAGCTGCACCACAACTCCACCACCGTGGACAACGGCGTGTACCAGACGGTGGTGACGGCGACGGTGACCGCGAAGATCGGCGAGCGAACGCTCTTCCTCGTCGAGGCGGCGCAGGCGGGCATCTTCACGATCCGCAACATCCCGCAGCAGGAGATGGAAGCGGTGCTCGCGGTGGCGTGCCCGAACATCCTCTTCCCCTACGTGCGTGAAGTGATCTCCGAAACCACGGCGCGCGCGGGCTTCCCGCCCGTGATCCTGGCTCCCGTGAACTTCGAGGCGATCTACGCGCAGCAGCGCGGCCAGGCGGCGGGCTCGGGCGACGTGCAGATCGTCACGCCGGGCGTTTCCCACTAGCCGTGCGGGGACGACGCGCGCTCGTCCTCGCCGCCGCGTTCGCGGCGTTCGCCGCGGATGCGACCGAATTCCGCGCGTTGGGTGCCGTGCCCGCGGTGCTCTACGACGCGCCCTCGCTCAAGGCCGACCGCCTCTTCATCGCGAGCCGCTACTACCCGTTCGAGGTATTGGTGAAGCTCGACCAGTGGACGAAGGTGCGCGACGTGAATGGCGAGGTCGCGTGGATCGAGAACAAGGCGCTCGGGGATCGACGCACTGTCATCGTGAACGTTCCCCTCGCCGACGTGCGCTCGGCGCCCAACGCCGACGCGCCGCTCGTGTTCGAAGCCTACAAGCAGGTCCTGCTCGAGGTGATGGAGGCTCCCGCCGACGGCTGGGTGAAGGTCCGCCACCGCGACGGGCAGGCCGGCTACATCCGCATCGCGCACGTCTGGGGCGTCTAGCCTCGTGAACATCGCCATCCTCGGCGCGGGTGCTTGGGGATCGGCGCTCGCGATCTCGCTTTCGGACGCCCACGCGATCGCGCTGTGGTCCCGGCGCGAGGAGGACTGCGATTCCCTGCGCCGCTCGCGAACGAGCCGCTACCTCGCGGAAGTACCCATTCCCGCATCGGTGACGATCGAGTCCGACTTCGCGCGCGCGGTCGACGGTCGTGACTTGATCATCGTCGCCACCGCCACCGCGGGACTGCGCGAGACGCTGCGCGCGGTGGCCGCATTCACATCCCATCCGCCAGTCGTATGGGCATGCAAGGGCTTCGAGACCGCCAGCGGACTGCTTCCGCACCAGGTCGTGGCGGAGGAAATGCCCCGCGCGACGAGCGTGGCCGCCCTCTCGGGGCCGAGCTTCGCGCTGGAAGTCGCGCGCGGGCAGCCCACCGCCATCGTTCTCGCGTCGCGCGAGGGTCCCTTCGCCGCGCGCGCCGCGGCGGCCCTGAACAGCGCGCGGCTTCGCATCTACTCGAACGACGACGTCACGGGCGTGGAGCTCGGCGGCGCGCTGAAGAACGTCGTCGCGATCGCGGCGGGAATCTCGGACGGGCTCGCGCTCGGGCGAAACGCACGCGCGGCACTTGTCACGCGTGGCCTCGCCGAAATCTCGCGGCTGGGCGCCGCGATGGGCGGAAGGCCGGAAACATTCAACGGGCTCACGGGGCTCGGCGACCTCGTGCTCACGTGCACCGGCGACCTGTCGCGCAATCGCGAAGTCGGCGTGAGCCTCGCGAGGGGCAAGAGCCTCGACGAAGCGCTGGGGGGCCTCGGGCACGTGGCCGAAGGCGTGCATTCCGCACGCGCGGCGCGCTCGCACGCCCGCGCGCTCGGAATCGAGATGCCGATCACCGAGGCAGTCTGCGCGGTGCTCTTCGAAGGGCGTGCCGCGCCCGAAGCGGTGAAGCAGCTCCTCACCCGCGATCCGCGATCCGAACGCTAGGCCTCAGTACGAGATTGTGAGCGTGCGCGGCTGCGTGGTCGCGCAACTGCCCGTGCCGCACGTTCCCGCCTGGTTCGCCGGCATCGTCCCGTCCACCGTGTATGCCTGCGCTGCTCCCGTTCCGGTGGCACTGGAACTGCTGAGCGCGAGCGAGTACTGCAATCCCGCGATCACCGCGGTCGTCGCATCGAGCGCCATCGTGTAGGGCAGGAGGTTCGTGCACGTGACGCCGAAATTCGTGCTCGCGTTGGACACGGCCGCCTGGAATGCGCTGTAGGTGAACGAGACGGTCCCCGGCGCCGTGCTGATGGTGCAGCTCGCCGGCGAGACGATCGTCACGGGGAATGTGGCCGTCGGATTCGTGGCTCCGCCGTAGCGCAGTGTCATCGTCACGGTGTCGGTGTATGTGCCCGCCGCGAGACCGGTCTGGCTGCCGGGCACGCAGCCCCAGAAGCTCACGTTGGTGCTCATGGGCGCGAATCCGGTGAGTCCCGTGATGCTGCCCGAGATGCGTTGCGCGGCGGGGTTGCCCCAAATGGTTCCGCACCCGCCGTCCTGGTAATTCTCGTAGTTGATCCGGTTGGTGGCGTTCAACTGAGCGCGGTTCTGCGCGCCCGCCGCGTGCAACCCGTTGTTGACGCTGATCGTGAAGTTCACGGTGGTGCCGTCGCCTCCGGCATTTCGCTGGCAGGTGACCTGCACCGTGGACTGCGTCGTGTTGGTTGTCGCCGTCGTCGGCACGTAGGCCGTGCTCCAGCCGGTGGACGAGAACGTGCAGGTGATCGCGGCGTGCGCCATCCCACCCGCGAGGACAAGCGCGGCCGCGAAGGCAACGCGCAGCATTCGGAAGATCATCGCGCGACTCCCTTGCAAGCGAACGGCCCCAGGCGCGGCACCTCGTCCGGCGACGGCGGCGGAAGCTTCACGTCGATGGAGCACGCGTGCCCTTGCCAGTCGAGCTGGATCCGGTCCTGGTCCTTGAGGCCCGTGACGAATGCCTCGCCGCGCCGCGCGACATAGAAAATCTCCTTGTCGCCTTCGACGTGAACCGTGGCTCCGGGCGGCGCCACCTCGCCATCGTCGAAGACGATCCGCAGCAGCGCGCCGCGGCCGCCGCGAACCGGGAACTTCACGAGGACGCCGCTGCGCCAGGCGGGCACCGCGGGCTGTTCGATGGAGTCGAGCTCCGCGCTGATGGGGAGATCCTTCGGATCGAGGCGCACGGAGTTCGTCTGGTACGGCCAGATGTTGGGAATCAGGGCGGTTCCGTTTGCATCTGTGCGCGCGAGAACAGTGCTGCCGAGGCCGACACCCACGTTCGGATATCCATCCAGCTGGGCGATCGCGAAGCTCTGGTCCAGGCGGTGCGTCATGAATGCGCTGCCTCCCGCGAAGACGAAGCCACCGTTCGCGCCGAGGCGAAGAGCGGTCTGTTGCGAGTCGGTGCTGAAATCGCCGGAAAGGGTTCCCTTGCTTCCCATGTAGTACGCGCCCGTCTCGCCGTGCGGCCGTTGGTCCTGCGTTCCGGCGAGCACGCGCCATCCGAGCGTGGAATCGAGCCCCGGCGTCCGTGATGCAGCGAGGTACGCATCGGTCTGGTGGTCGCGCGCGGTCGCCGACGCAGTGAGCGTCTTCGAGTTGTCGAGCGGCATCGTGAAGCTGAGGCCGATCGAATTCCCGGTCGTCCCGACGATGGCGCGCGTGGCCGAGAAATTGAGGCTCGCGCGTTCCATCACAGTGATCGAGTAGTTGACCGAGACTGTCGTCACGTCGGCATCGGCCGAGGGCTCGATCCGCGCGAAACCCAGGCCCAGCGAGCCGTACTTGTCGGAGAACCAGGTATAGCTTCCCGCGATCTGCAGGCGGTTGGGCGGAATGAAGTCGTCCTGGCCGAGCATGCGGAAGTTCGCTGTGTTTCCCAGCGCCTGCAGGGTGAGCGCGCTGCTGGTGGTGTTGCGTTCGATGCCGACGAGCCAGTTGGTCCCGGTTCCGATGCCCCGCGTGTCGCTTGCCGCGAGCGAGAAGGTCCCGAGCATCCGCCACGGAAGTCCCGTGATCGCGGTGATGCCGAGGTTGCGCATCTGCGAAGTGGCCTCGCCATGGGCTTCCAGCGTGAGGCTGTTCGTGATGCCCCGCCTCCACGTGCCGCTCGCGAAGGTCTCGCCGTAGTCGTCGGGCTCCACGCCCATGTCGCGGCGGACCTTGCCCATCTCGACGCTCCAGTCGTTCAATCCCGGGGCGAGGAGCTGCGAGCTCGCGAAGAACGGCTGCACGATCACGGTCTCGCGGCCGAGAAGGTCGCGAACGACGACGCGCGCATCGCCCGTGCCGCTCACGACGGGGAAGTTGTCGATCGCGAATGGCCCCGTGGGAACCGTGGAAACCTGCCTGAGCACGTCATTCACGTAGAGCTCCACAGTCGACGGCGCCGTCGACAGGCCGCGCAGCGAAGGAATCGGCTGCGAGATGAAGCCCGGCGTGAGAGCGAAGTTGGTGCCGAACTGCACGCCGCCGAAATAGACGTTGCGTCCCCAGGCTCCCGACCGCGTGGTCGCGTCGCCGATGCGCAGCGTGCGGTTCGTGTCCGGGAAATCGTGCGTAAGCGTGGTCTCGAGGCGGAGGAATGGATGCGTCTGGCTGTCCTCGACGCCCGAGGTCACGTGGCGCATCACCTGGCTGCTCGTGAGCACGCCCCACTTTCCCGACGCGCCCACCTCCGTGAGGAGGCCCAGGTCGTTCACGGTCGGCGCCGCTTTCAGCACCTGGCCCGTGTAGTTGAAGTCGTAGTTGAGGAACACGCTCGGGATGGGATCGCTCACCGGCGGGCGCTTCACGATCTCCTTCTCGAGGCGAAGGGCCGTGAACGATTGGGCGTCGAAGAGGAGCGTGGCCGATTGCGTCGCGTAGTCGATCTTCACCTTGAAGCCCGGGACCGCCGCGAGGGGCCAATAGGGTTCGCCCTTGAAGTCGATGGGCACCACTTCGTTCTTGAGCTGGATGCGCCACTCCTCGAAAGCATCGCGCGGCGCATAGAGCGCGCCGTTGCGCTCGATGAATACCCACGTGCCGCCTTTAGCCCCGTTCACAGTGACGTCGAGCGGGAAGATGCGGTCCTGCGTGGCCGAGGGCGCGACCGCGGAATTGCCGAGCTGGGCGAACGCTACGGGACAGAGCGCAAGCAGCGCGGCCGCGAGGGCCGCGGCCGCGCGCAGGAAGGATGAGGCTAGTCCGCGAGCTGGACGTCGAAGGTCTTCGTGGACCCGTCGTCGAGGGAAACGGCGAGCTTCGCCTTGCCGGGGGGAATCGGGCCGTCCGCACGCTTGATGTCGAACTCGCGCTTGACCCCGGGAAGGAGGTATCCGCCCGAATCGCGCGCGGCGAGCTTCTCGCCCGCGGCGCCCTCGAGGGCGAAGCCCCGCGGGTTGGCGTACGCGTTGCCCGTGTTCTCGCACTCCGCGACGACCGAGTCCTTTGCCGAGCGCTTCGCCGTGCAGGTGATATCGCTCTTCGCGCCGGGTGGCGTGATGAACACCGGCAGCGAGAACGCGAGGGCAATGGCGACGTCGACGCCCTTCTCCGGCGGCTTCGCCTCCATGACTTCGCGAAGGATCATGCGGTACGTGACCTGCGAGCCGCTCCTCACCGGCTTCACCATGGCGAGGCGCACCACCTGCCTGCCGTTCGGCGGGAGCTTGAGGATGGGAGGCGCGAGGAAGAGGTCCTCCGATGGAACGAGCACGTCCTCCCCGCCCGGCTTCTGCGCCCAGGTGAAGATGTCCGCCTGCATGACCAGCTCCTCCGCGCTCTCGTTCACGACCGTGATCGCCGTCGCGCGATCCTGCGGGGTCATGTAGATGCGCACGGGACTCACGGAGAACTGCCCGGCGAAAACGGGGGCCGCGAGAAAGCTCGCAACGACAGCCGAGGCGATCAGCGGTGGGAATCGGGTATTTCGTTTTCTGTCAGCTCGTGATGGGCTCATCGGTCTACCAGCGCACGGTCAATTCCAGGAAGTCGCGGTCCGATACCTTGAACACACGCCAGGAAGTGACGGTGCCGAGGCCGGTGTCCATGTCCGAACCGGGGGACATTACACCAGCCAACGAGACCGGGGGCAAGAATCGATAGGAACCGCCGTGGATCGGAAGCCACGACGCGTGGTCGGCCGGTGGGCCGATTTCGACGACAGTGCCGGTCGAACAGACGACCGTGACCACGGCGCCGTA
The DNA here is from genome assembly GCA_035308545.1 of Usitatibacter sp. Lineage (GTDB taxonomy): Bacteria > Pseudomonadota > Gammaproteobacteria > Burkholderiales > Usitatibacteraceae > Usitatibacter. The sequence goes on along the minus strand of DATGGI010000238.1, from coordinate 12,485 downwards.
CGAGCCGGGCATGTTGCGAACATGGCAGAAGGCGGATGTGGGCTGCGGCGGCGCCGGTTCCGCACCCTGGAGCGTGACCTCGACAGTGAACGTCGAGCCCGCCTGCCCCGCGCATACGGCTCCAGCGGCCATCGATGCCGCGAGAACCGAGGCTCGGAGGCCGGGAGCGAATCGCAACACGGTCAGAACGTCACGATGAGCGTGCGAAGCTGCGTCGTCGGGCCGCACGAAGCCGCCGCGCACTGTCCCGCCTGGCCGGCCGGCATCGTGCCCGAAACCGCGTAGGTCTTGATGTCCCCGGTACCGATGGTGGCCGTCGTCGCCGCAGTGCCGGCCGTCGTGGTGGGTGCGCCGGCCGTGAGCGTGTACTGCAGCCCCTGGACGACGCCGACCCCGGCCGCAGTGCCATTCACGATGTCGAAGGCAGCAGACACCGGCGAAAAGCCGCGGGTGCACTGGAACGTGAGGTTCACCGAGTTACTCGTCGCGGCCGTGGCCTGGAAGGCCGTGTACGTCCCGAACGAGACTGTCGTCGTCCCCGAGTTCGTGGCGGCGCATTGCGACGTCAACGTCACGGAGACGTTGAAGTTGTTGCTCGTCGTCGCTGCCTGCGCCGCAGGCAGCACCCACGCGAAGGCGGCAGCCAGCGCTGCCGCTCGCATTGCGTTCTTCAAACGCTTAGAACGTGACGATCAACGTGCGGGTGTGCGAAGCGGGTCCGCAGGTGGCTGTCGCGCACTGTCCCGCCTGGCCGGAGGCCATCGAGCCCGTGATGTTGTACGTCACCACGTCGGCGCCGGCCCCGGTGGTCAGGGTCGCCGCGGTACCGGCAACCGTGCCGGGCGCTCCGATCGTCAATTGGTACTGGAGCCCCACCAGCACGCCGAGTCCCGCCGCGTTTCCGTTGACGACGTCGAACGCCGCGCTGGTCGGTGCGAAGTTGTGCGTGCAGTTGAAAGTGAGGTTCACTGCCGAGCCCGTGGCCGCCGTCGCCTGGAACGCGGTGTACGTGCCGAAGTCCATTGTCGTCGTGCCCGAGTTGGAAGCGGAGCACTGCGAGTTGAACGACGTGAGCTTCACGGTGAAGTCGTTGTTGGTGGTACCGACTGCCTGCGCCGTGGAAACCACGGCAAAGCTGGCGAGCGCGCCTACGAGAAAGCGTTTCATTTCCGAGAATCCCCTCTCAAGAATGGACAGTGTCGAACGTGCTGCCGCGAATTAGATGCCCTTATGCTCCGGGCCGCTGTGCCTCGCGTCACAGTCTCCGTCCAACGACGAGTTACGTTTGTGATTGTGACGGTTCGCTGGCTGAAAATCCAGCAAAATCATGAGGTAGCGCTCACAATTTGTGGAATTCCACATTCCTTGCCTCTAGCTGTGGGGTTCATATCTCGGCGCCGACACCGCCGATTTGCATGCAAATACAACGTTTTAAACGACTTTTTAAAACGAGGTGGCCCCCCGGAACCCCTGCTGGCGCCATGCCTCGAAAACCACGATTGCGACCGAGTTGGAAAGGTTCAGGGATCGGTTCCCGGGACGCATCGGCAGGCGCAACCGGTGGTCGGCGCTGAAGCCCTCGAGGAGCTCGTCCGGAAGCCCGCTCGTTTCACCGCCAAAGACGAACACGTCACCTTCGGCGAAGGCCACTTCGTCGAAGCGGCGCCCGGCGCGGCGCGACAAGGCGAACGTGCGCCGTCCCGCGAGCACGGCCATGCATGCATCCCAACTCACGTGGACGCGCATGTCGGCGAACTCGTGATAATCGAGGCCCGCGCGCTTGAGCTGCTTGTCGTCGATCGAGAACCCGAGGGGCTCGACCAGATGCAGGCGCGCGCCCGTGTTCGCGCACAGGCGGATCACGTTCCCCGTGTTGGGTGGAATCTCGGGATGGACCAGGACCACGTCGAACATCGCGTCAGCGTAACGCGGGATCCGGCGTGCGCGCCACGGCCCACACGCTGACGCGTCCCGCGCCCCTCTCGCGCAGCACTCGCGCCAACGCGCTCGCGGTCGCGCCCGTCGTGACGACATCGTCGACGAGAGCCACGTGCTCGCCCGAGAGGCGCAGCTCGCAGCGGAATGCGTCGCGCAGATTCTCGACGCGCTGGCGGCGGCCGAGCCCCTCCTGCTTCGGCGTCTCGCGCTCCTTCGAAACGGCGGCGAGCTCGCAGGGGAGCGCGAGCGCGGCGCAGACATGGCGCGCGAGCACCAGCGCCTGGTTGAAGCCGCGCTCACGCAGGCTTCGATTCGCGAGCGGGGTCGCGACGACCAGATCGGGACGCTCACGATTCGCGGCGGCCGCGGCGAGGCGCTCCGCGAGCCAGCGGCCCATCGCGAGGTCGCCCGCGTACTTGAAACGCTGCACGAGCCGGTCGACGGGAAACCGGTATTCGAAAACGGCGAGCGCGTCGTCGAACCGATGGCGGGCAGGTCTCGCGCATTCACCGCAGAACATCGCCTTCGTCGCGAGCGGAATCGCGCAACGCGCGCACGCGCGAGCGATGCGTGGCAGCGCATCCCTGCACTCCGGGCAGACGAGCTCGCTGTCCGAGCGGCCTCCGCAGAGCGCGCAGTCCTGCGCCAGGATCATTGATGAAATTTTCATCACTCGTCCGGACATTCCCGTCGCGGGATTTGACATTGCCCCGAAAAACCACAATTATCAGAGCCTTAGGGAAGGCTCATGGACACTCCAGTCACGTTTCACGCGGCCCCGAAAGCCGCCGACCCCGCCATGGCGTCGCTGCGCGAGAGAGCGCTGTCGCTCTACGCGCTTCCTCTCAACGACCTGCTCTTCGAAGCGCATACCGTGCATCGCGAGCATTTCGACCCGAATCGCGTGCAACGCTCGACGCTGCTCTCGATCAAGACCGGCGGCTGTCCCGAGGATTGCGGTTACTGCCCGCAGGCGGCGCGTTACCACACGGGGGTAGAGAACGAGAAGCTGATGGCGCTCAACGCCGTGGTCGATGCGGCGCGCGCGGCCAAGGCGCACGGCGCTACGCGGTTTTGCATGGGCGCGGCGTGGCGCGGGCCCAAAGCGCGCGATCTCGAGCCCGTGCTCGACATGGTGCGGGAAGTGAAGGCCCTCGGGCTCGAGACGTGCTGCACGCTCGGCATGCTGAAAGAGGGCCAGGCGGAACAGTTGCGCGACGCGGGCCTCGACTACTACAACCACAACCTCGACACCGCACCCGAGAACTACGCGTCAATCATCACGACACGCGAATACCGGGACCGCCTCGACACGCTCGAGCGCGTCCGAGATGCGGGACTCAAGGTGTGCTGCGGCGGCATCGTCGGACTGGGCGAATCGCGCGAAGAACGCGCCGGGCTTCTCGCGCAGCTCGCGAGCCTCGCTCCCCAGCCCGAGTCGGTGCCGATCAACGATCTCGTGCAGGTGGAAGGCACGCCGCTCGCGGGCGCCGCCGAGCTTCCGTGGATGGAGTTCGTGCGCACCATCGCGGTCGCGCGAATCCTCATGCCCACGAGCATGGTGCGGCTTTCCGCCGGCCGCACGCGAATGAGCGACGCCGTCCAGGCGATGTGCTTCTTCGCCGGGGCCAACTCGATCTTCTACGGCGAGAAGCTCCTCACCACGGGCAACCCAGACGTCGCGCGCGACGACGCGCTCTTCGCGGCCCTCGGCGTCGCGCCGGCCTGACCGCTCCATGAGCGCCGCGGCCGAGCGCCTGGCACTGGGCCTCGCCGACCTCGATCGCCGCGAGCTTCGCCGCACGCGCCGCGTGCTCGATTCCCCGCAGGGCGCGCGCGTCCGGCTCGACGGGCGCACGCTCGTCAACTTCTCCAGCAACGACTACCTCGGGCTCGCCGCGGACGCGCGCCTGCGCGAGGCGGCCATTCGCGCCATTGACCAGTATGGAACCGGCGCGGGCGCTTCCGCCCTCGTCTCGGGCCATCTTCGCGTGCACCACGAGGCCGAGGAACGCTTCGCCGAATTCGCGGGGCTTCCGCGCGCCCTCCTCTTCGGCAACGGGTACCTCGCCAACCTCGGGATCCTCGCGGCGCTGGGCGATCGCGACGCGCACGTGTTCTCCGATGCGTTGAACCACGCGTGCCTCATCGACGGGGCGCGGCTTTCGCGGGCGCAGGTTACCGTGTATCCGCATCGGGACCTCGGCGCATTGGCCGAAGCGCTCGCGGCATCGAAGGCTTCCGTACGCATCGTGGCGACGGACGCCGTCTTCAGCATGGACGGGGACGTCGCGCCGGTGCCGCAACTCGTCGAGCTGTGCGAACGCTACGACGCGTGGCTCGTCCTCGATGACGCGCACGGCATCGGTGTGCTCGGCGCCACGGGTCGCGGAACACTCGAGCATTTCGGCGCGAGATCGTCCCGCATCGTATACATGGCGACGCTGGGCAAGGCGCTCGGCGGCTATGGCGCGTTCGTCGCGGGGGATTCGCGGCTCGTCGAGTGGCTGGTGCAGCGCGCACGAACGTACATCTACTCGACGGCACTTCCGCCGATGGCGGCCGCGGTCGCGATGCGCGCGTTGGAGGTCGTCTCCGAGGATCCCTCGCCGCTCAGGAATCTCCGTGCCCGCATCGGAGAGCTGCGCGCGGCCCTGGAACGAATCGGCTTTCGTGGCGACATCACGCCCACCGCGATCCAGCCCGTCATTCTCGGCACCGCGCCGCGCGCGCTCGAAGCATCCACGCGGCTCGCGGCGCAGGGTTTCCTCGTGCCGGCGATTCGCCCTCCGACGGTGCCCGACGGAACGTCGCGCCTGCGCATCTCGCTTTGCGCGGCGCACGATGCGAGCGACATCGCAGCGCTGGTCTCCGCGCTCGCCGGAGACCTCGCGCCGTGAAGGCGGTCGTGCTTCCTCCGAGGCGTGCCGTGCGCCGGGCGTTCGAGCGGGCCGCGGCGAGCTATGACGCGGCGGCGGTGATCCACCGCGAAGTCGGGCAGCGCCTTCTCGAGCACCTCGACCCGATCCGCATCGAGCCCGCGCTCGTCGTGGACGTGGGATGCGGCACGGGCGCGTCGTTCGACGCGCTTCGGCAACGGTACCCGCGCGCGGTGCTCGCCGGATTCGACCTCGCCCGCGCGATGTTGATGCGGGCGCGCACGCGAACGCCGTGGTGGCGCCGCGCGATCGGCGCGGGTGTACCGCACCTCGCGTGCGCGGATGCCGAACGATTGCCGCTCGCCACCGGCGCTGCCGGACTCGTCTTCTCCAACCTCGCGCTGCAGTGGTGCCGGCCCGATGCCTTCTTCGCGGAAGCGGCGCGCGTTCTTCCCGCCGGGGGACTCCTTCTCTTTTCCACGTTCGGCCCCGACACGCTGCGCGAACTGCGCGCGTCGTTCGCGGCGGCGGACTCAGGCGAACACGTAAACTCGTTCGTGGACATGCACGACCTTGGCGACGCGCTCGTGCACGCGGGCTTCGCCGATCCGGTGATGGAGATGGAGGTGGTCACGTTGCAGTACTCGAACGTCGAAACCCTTGCCCGCGACCTCAAATCGGTCGGGGCCACCGCGTTGCCCGCCCGGGGACCCGGGCTCGTTGGAAGCGCGCGCTGGAAGCGGATGGCGGAGCGCTACGAATCGTTCCGGCGCGAAGGCGCGTTGCCGGCCACCTATGAAGTCGTGTACGGCCACGCATGGAAAGTGCCACCGAAGCGCATCGCCGACGGCCGCCAGGTCGTCGAGTTCCACCGCGCGCCATGATTCGCGGCATCTTCGTCACCGGCACCGACACAGGCGTGGGAAAGACGCTCGCGACGTGCGCGTTGATCCATGCGCTCAAGCGACAGGGCGTGGCTGCGATGCCCATGAAGCCGGTCGCGGCGGGCGCGTCGATGCACGACGGGATCCTCGCCAACGAGGACAGCATCGCGCTGCTGCGCGCCGCCTCGCGCGAGATGACGCTGATGCCGGACGTGACGCCCGTGCTGCTTCGCGAGCCCATGGCCCCGCACATCGCCGCGGCGCGCGAGGGGCGCCGCATCTCGCTCGATCCGATCCTCGCTTCGTTCGCGCGGCTCGCCTCGGCGAGCGACTTCCTCGTGGTCGAAGGTGTGGGCGGGTTCGCCGTGCCGCTCGGCGATGGGCTCGACACGACGGATCTCGCCCGCGCGCTTGCGCTGCCGGTCGTCATGGTGGTCGGCTTGCGCCTCGGTTGCCTCAACCACGCGTTCCTCACGGCGCAGGCGATCGGAGCGGCGGGCCTTCCCTTCGCGGGCTGGATCGCAAACGCCGTCGATCCGGACATGCCCGTGCGCGAGGAGAACGTGGCGACGCTGCGCGAGCGGCTCTCCGCCCCGCTGCTCGGCCGCTTGCCCTATGGTTCTCCGCCCGACGCGCTGTCGCTTGCCGCGCGCCTCGACGTGACGTCCCTCGTTTCCGACTGATCAGCCGAACGCGGCGCGCAACAATGCCACGCCGTGTGCGCCGTTACGTCGCGCCTCGGCGATGTCGAGCCGCGCGAGGCCTCCGATCGCGTAGACCGGCATGGCGCGATCGCGCGCCAGCGCCGCGAATCGATCCCATCCGAGCGGCGTGGCGCCGGGATGCGAAGCCGTGGCCTTCACGGGTCCCAGGACGGCGTAGTCCACGCCGAGCTCCTCGGCCTTGGCGAGCTCGCGCTCGTCGTGGCACGACGCGCCCACGAGCATTCCCGCGGGCCGCGCCGCCGATTCCATCAGCGTCCTCGACGTGAGATGGATTCCGTCGCACTGGGGGAAACGGCCGCTGTCGCTGTTCACCACCACGCGCGATCCGAAGGGCGCGGTATGGGCAAGCGCCCGCGACAGGATGTGCTGCACCTGCTGCGCGTTGGCTTCCTTCTCGCGGATCTGCACGAGAACTTTCTCATCCACGACGAGGTCGGCGAGCTTCGCGATCCACTTCTCCACGCCCATGTCGTGGGCGTTCGAGACGATCATCACCGCGGGCAGCGCCAGCGCCGCGAGCACCGGGGCATTCGCGGGAAGCATCGGCGAGACGTCGGCCGCACCGATGCGCTGCCAGCGGATGGCCTGGTCCTCCAGGGGCTTGGGTTCACCATCCCACTTCGTGACGCGAAAAAAATGCAGGCGAACCGTCGCGTGGGTGTAGGCATAGACCCGCGTGATCCACGGCGATGATTCCCGCACGTCGATGTCCAGCTCTTCCTTGAGCTCGCGGGCGAGCGCGGCGCGCGCGTCCTCGCCGGCCTCGACCTTTCCTCCGGGAAACTCCCAGTAGCCCGGGTAAGGCTTTCCTTCGGGTCGCTGCGCGAGCAGGAACTCCCCGGGCCGCTCGATCACGGCCGCCGCCACCTCCGTGATCCGGGTCATCCGCGCGTTTTTCTTCCGACCCAGTCACGCGCGAACTGCCACGCCACGCGCCCGCTTCGCGATCCGCGCTCCAGCGCCCACACGAGCGCGGCTTTGCGCGACTCTTCGCCCGGCTTGCCGCCGAGCGCACCCACCCAATGATCGGCGATCTCCAGGTATTGCTCCTGGTCGAACGGATAGAACGAGAGCCAGACGCCGAAGCGCTCCGAGAGCGAGATTTTTTCCTCGGTGGTCTCGCCGGGATGGATCTCGCCGTCGACGTGCTTCGCCTCCAGGTTCTCGCCCATGAATTCCGGCATCAGGTGTCGGCGGTTCGAGGTAGCGTAGATGAGCACATTCTCGGCGGACCCCGCGATGGAGCCGTCGAGAACGACCTTGAGCGATTTGAATCCCGGATCCGAAGCCTCGAACGAGAGGTCGTCGCAGAAGATCACGAAGCGCTCCTTGCGGTCTCCGACGATGTCCACGATGTCCGGGAGGTCCACGAGGTCGCGTTTGTCGACTTCGATGAGCCGCAAGCCCTTCGACGCGAACTCGCTGAGCGCCGCCTTCACGAGCGAGCTCTTTCCGGTGCCGCGCGCGCCGGTGAGGAGCACATTGTTGGCGGGGCGCTTCGCGACGAACTGCGCGGTGTTGTCGCGCAGCCGCCGCTTCTGCTCGTCGACGTCCTTCAGGTCAGCGAAGCGAATGGTGTGCGGGTGGCGCACCGCCTCGAGGTAACCGCCGCGCGCGTGCTTGCGCCAGCGGAACGCGGTCGCCTTCCAGTCGGGCTCACCCGACGCGGGCGGAAGCAGGCGCTCGAACCGCTCGAGCAGGCCGTCCAACCGGTCGGCGATGCGCTTCCACTCGCCGTTCATTTGAGGGTGAACACGAGCAGCCAGTAGTACTGCAGCGTTTCGAGGTGCGCCTCGCGGGCGATGGGCAGCACCGCCGAGCGAAGCTCTTCGGCCGTCGGGAAATTCTTCAGGACTTCGAACTCCTCGCCGTTGGCGAGCTTGCGCATCTGGTAGGTGTTGCCTTCGGCGTCCTTGCGCGTGACCGGCGACGAGCTCCCCTCGGCGAACTGGTTGTCGAGGATTCCCACGACCGCACCGGGTAGCAGCCGTGTCGAGAGGTTCGCCACGAACTGCGCGATGCCGCTCTTCTTGACATGCGACCACCAGAAGCCGGCGAATGCAGCGTTGCATCCCTCGGGGACACCTTCCAGCGAGACCGCGTCCGCCTTGAAGAAATGGGCCTTGCCCGGCGCGATGGGTTTCTCACGCGCGATCTCGAGCACCGCCTCGTTGATGTCGCACGCGTAGACCCGCTTCGCCGCGTTCGCGATGTGCTGCGTCCAATAGCCCGTTCCGCAAGCCACTTCGAGCACCGTGCGTCCCGCGTAGAGCTTGGGGACGCGTCCACGCAGCCACTCGAGCTCCTGTTGCCGCTCGGGCTTGTCGTAGACCTTCTCGTATTCCTTGGCGCGCTTGGAGTAGTAGTCCTCGAGGTGCGGGGTCGTGCTGCGCGGCTCTTTCATGGCGTCGTGGCCTCGTTATTGTCAGCTTCGGTAGTCGGCGTTGATCTTCACGTAGTCGTAGGAGAAGTCGCAGGTCCACACGGTCGCCGTGTCCACTCCGCGCCCGAGCGTCACGATCATCTCGATCTCCGCCTCCTTCATCACGCGTTTCCCCTGCTCCTCGGTGTAGCTCGCGGCGCGCCCGCCGTTCTCGACGACAGTCACGCCACCCAGCGAAAGCCCGACGTACGCCGGGTCGAGATCCTCGATCCCCGCGTTGCCGATGGCGGCGAGGATGCGGCCAAGGTTCGGGTCCGACGCGAAGAATGCAGTCTTCACGAGCGGCGAGTGGGCGATGCATTTCGCCACGCGCAGGCACTCGCGGGCGCTGGCGCCACCCTCGACCGTGATTGTGATGAATTTCGTCGCGCCCTCGCCGTCGCGCACGATCGCCTGGGCGAGAAGCCGGGCGACTTCCATCACGGCCTCCTGGAGCTGGCCGAATTCGGCGGTGCCCTCGCCCACCATCAGCGGATTGCCCGCCTTGCCCGTGGCGACCAGGAGGAACGTGTCGTTGGTGGAGGTATCGCCGTCGACCGTGATCGCGTTGAACGTGCGATTCGCGGCATACGCGGCGAGGTGCTTGAGTGCGTCGGGTCCGACCGCCGCGTCGGTGGCGATGATGCCGAGCATCGTCGCCATGTTCGGCTGGATCATTCCGGCGCCCTTCGAGATGCCCGTCACCGTGATGATGCGCCCGTCGATCGCGACCTGGCGCGATACGGCTTTCGGCACGGTGTCCGTCGTCATGATCGCCTCGGCCGCCGAGGCCCAATGGTCCGCCGCGAGATCGTTCATGCACGCGGGCAGCCCCGCCGTGATGCGGTCGATGGGCAGCGGCTCCATGATCACTCCGGTGGAAAGGGGCAGCACCTGCGAATTTTCGATGTCGAGCAGCGACGCGACCGCCACGCACGTGGCCTTCGCCGCCTCGATGCCGGGCTTCCCCGTCCCCGCGTTCGCGACACCCGTGTTCACGACGATCGCGCGAATCGGGTCCCTGTCGGCGAGATTCTCGCGGCAAACCAGGACCGGCGCCGCGGCGAAGCGGTTGCGCGTGAACACGCCGGCCACGCGGCTTCCCTCGTCGAGGGCGATGAGCAGCAGGTCCTTGCGATTGGGCTTGCGGATTCCTGCACGCGCGATGCCGAGGCGGACCCCGGGAACGGCGAGCAGGTCTTGCGGGCGCGGCGGCTCGAGGTTGACGGCCATGGGGGTCCTTCCGGGTGTGGCGGAATTCTACACTCGCGCCGGGTTCGGCCCGCGGACCCCTCGCTCCGGCGCTACGCCGGCAGCCGCGTCACCCGAGCTTGCCGTGGCATTGCTTGAACTTCTTGCCGGACCCGCAGGGACATGGATCGTTGCGACCCACCTTCTGCGTGGAGCGCACGAAGGGCTGCAATCCGTCGACCGCGCCTGCCGCCGCCGCGGCCGGTGAACCGAAATCGACAGTGCCGATGTTGCCCGCCGTCGGCGACACTTCGCCGGCTTCCGGCGCGAGCCCCTGCGTGGGATCGGCATGCTGGTACGTGACGTTCTTGAGCGCGCGCGCGGCCTCTTCCGCCTGCCGTTCGGCCTCGCGCACCTGCTCTTCCGACGTCACCCTCACGAACATGAGGTATTTCGTGACCTCGCGCTTGATCGAATCGAGCATCGAGCCGAAAAGCTCGAAGGCTTCGCGCTTGTATTCCTGCTTGGGCTGCTTCTGCGCGTAGCCCCGCAGGTGGATGCCTTGCCTCAGGTAGTCGAGCGCCGCGAGATGCTCGCGCCAGTGCTGGTCGATCGACTGCAGCATCACCGCGCGTTCGAAATTGCGCACGCCGCCCGAATCCGCGATCGGCGTGAACTTCGCGTCGTATTCGCGCGTGGCGAGCTCGTCCACCTTCTTCGCGATGCCGGCGCCGTCGATTTCGGAATCGGCCGCGGCCCATTGGGCGACCGGTGCCTTCACGGCGTATTCGGCCTCGAGCTTGCGCTCGAGCCCGGGCACGTCCCATTGCTCCTCGACGCTCTCGGGCGGGATGAATTCGGCCACTGTCGCCGCGAGCACGTCGCGGCGGATCGAGGCGATCGTGTCGCTGATCTCGTGGGCCTCGAGCAGCTCGTTCCTCTGGTGGTAGATCACCTTGCGCTGGTCGTTGGCGACGTCGTCGAATTCGAGCAGCTGCTTGCGGATGTCGAAGTTGCGCGCCTCGACCTTGCGCTGGGCGTTCTCGATGGAGCGGGTGACCATGCGCGCCTCGATCGCCTCGCCCTCGGGAATCTTGAGGGAGCGCATGATCGCCTGGAGGCGCTCGCCGGCGAAGATCTTCAGCAGCGGGTCCTCGAACGCCAGGAAGAATCTCGAGCTTCCCGGATCGCCCTGGCGGCCGGAGCGGCCGCGCAGCTGGTTGTCGATGCGGCGCGACTCATGGCGCTCGGAACCCACGATGTGCAGACCGCCCGCGGCCACCACGTCGTTGTGCAGCTTCTGCCAGGACTCGCGGATCGCAGCGATCCGGCGCTCCTTCTCGGAGCCGTCGAGCGATTCGTCGTCCTTCAGCTTGTTGATCTCGGGGTCGGGGTTGCCGCCGAGCACGATGTCCGTGCCGCGGCCGGCCATGTTCGTGGCGATCGTGACCTGCGACGGGCGTCCCGCCTGGGCGACGATCTCCGCCTCGCGCGCGTGCTGCTTCGCGTTGAGGACGTTGTGCGGGATGTTCTCCCGCTGCAGCATCGCCGAGAGGCGCTCGGAGTTCTCCACCGACGTCGTGCCGACGAGCACCGGCTGCCCATTGGCGCTGCGCTCCTTCACGTCGTTCAGGATCGCCTGGTACTTTTCCTTCTCGGTGATGAAGACCTGGTCGTTGAGGTCCGCGCGGACCATCGGCCGGTGCGTCGGGATCAGCACGGTCTCGAGGTTGTAGATCGTCGAGAACTCGAACGCTTCCGTGTCCGCCGTGCCCGTCATGCCCGAAAGCTTCTTGTAGAGGCGGAAGTAGTTCTGGAATGTGATCGTGGCGAGCGTCTGGCTCTCGTTCTTGATCGAGACGCCTTCCTTCGCTTCCACGGCCTGGTGGAGCCCGTCGGACCAGCGTCGGCCCTGCATCATGCGCCCCGTGAACTCGTCCACGATCACCACTTCGTCGTCCTGGATGACGTAGTGCTGGTCGCGGTGGTAGAGCCCGTGCGCCTTCAGTCCCGCGTACAGGTGATGCATCAGCACGATGTTCGAGGGATCGTAGAGGCTCGCGCCCTCGGCGAGCAGGCCCGCGCGCGTCATGATCTCCTCGGCGTGCTCGTGCCCCTGCTCCGAAAGCATCACCGAGTGCTGCTTGAGGTCGACCCAGTAGTCGCCCTCGCCCTTCTCGTCCTTCTGCGCCACGAGCTGCGGGATGAGCCCGTCGATCGCCCGGTAGAGCGCCGTGGAGTCCTCAGCCTGCCCGGAGATGATGAGCGGCGTGCGCGCCTCGTCGATCAGGATGCTGTCGACCTCGTCGACAATCGCGAAGCCATGACCCCGCTGCACGTAGTGCGCCAGATCGAACTTCATGTTGTCGCGGAGGTAGTCGAAGCCGAACTCGTTGTTCGTGCCGTAGGTGATGTCGCAGTCGTACTGCTCGCGCTTCTGCTCGGG
>DATGGI010000237.1:0-36080 GCA_035308545.1 Usitatibacter sp. | reverse complement strand
TAGTCGAGGTTCTCCCCGGCCGAGTGCTGGTAGGAGAGCGCCTGGAAGAAATTCTTCTCGTTCTGCCGCGCGTCGAGCTGGCTCGAATCGATGGGCGGCGCGCCCGCGAGCGTGTACGACGGCTCCTGTCCCGGGATGTTCGGGATCTGGAACTTGTTGTCCGCGCTTCCGAAGATGAGGCTCACGCGGCTGTCGGCGTCGATCACGTAGGAAAGCTGCCCGAACCCGTGGCTCTGGCGCGTCGTGTCGTGGATCGCATTCCTGTCCGGCGTGGGATTCTCGATGCCGAGATCGTTGCGCAGGAACGAGCCCGTGAGGTAGTAGCCGAATGCCCCGCTCGTTCCGTAGAGCTCGCCGCTCGCCTCGGCGCTCGAATGGCTCCCTCCCATCACGCCCAGGCTTCCGCCATCGTCCGCGGGGTTCTTGCTGCGGATGTCGACGATCCCCGCGGTGCGATAGCCGTATTGCGCGGGAAGCGCTCCCGTGAGGATGTTGATGCTTTGCGCGAAGCGCGCGTCGAATGCCTGCCCGAAGCCCGAGATCGACTCCGGAATCGTCACGCCGTCGATGCGGTATTGCACGTTGGCGTGGTCGCCCCTCACGTGGAGCTGGCCGAAGGAATCCTGCACGACTCCGGGCGCCTGGAGGATCACCTGGTTCAACGGCGTCGAGTCGCCCAGCGGCAGCAACTGGATGTCCTTCTGGTCGAAACGATAGATGGTGCTGCCCGTGTCGGGCGACAACGCGTTGCGCGCCTCGTCGAGGCGCTTGCCGATCACCCTGATCGTGTCGCCCTTGGCGACTTCGGGCTGCTGTGGAACATCCGCCTCCTGGGCGAAAGTGAAACGCGGAACTGCGCAAGCGGCGATGACGATCGCCGACAGGTTCGTGCGAAACATGGAATGCCTCCGGGTCCGATGCCGATATGGAACGGCGACCCCCGGACGTGCCGGGGCCGCGGCCTCGCTGCGCGAATCAGGACTTCAGGCGGAGGCGGGAGGCGCGCGGCTGCGCGAGTGGACTACGGTGCGCGAGAGCGCGGGGAGGAACGACGCGAGCGCGGCGACGATCGCCGCGGTGAGTGCGACGACGGCCGCAATGAAGCCGGCGGCCGCGCCGGAGAACGGCGCGTAGAGCGAGCACTTGTCGCAAGTGTCCGAACCGGGATGGGAATCCTGCGATCCCTGCTGGACGGCCTGAAGCGCGTGTGAAAGGTCGTGCAGTTGCGCCGCGTTCTGACCCAGGAGCAGGGCGAGGACGAGGAAGAGCGCGGGCGCGAGGCGGCGAAACATGTTCAACACAGCGCCATCATATCGGATCACGGTGCGCGATAGCGATCGCGACGGTACACCTCGAGCTGCGGCAATGCGAGCGTTCCCACGCGTGCGCCTTCGATTGCCTCGTCGACCTGCTCCTTCGGAAGCGTAAGCCGCGTGGGGATCGACTGGACGCGCTCGCGATAGGGGCTTGGGAGGTCCCGCACCGAAAGGTGAGCGAGCGTGAAAGTCACGTCGGCGCACTGCCAAATCGCCGGGGCGCCGAGGCGCGCCGCTTCTTCTTTCGTGAGCCCGCAGCGGAACGCGACCACGGACTTGTGCCAATCGTCGATCATCCGGTCGAATTCATCGACGGCCAGCTTCGCCGCCGTGTCCACCGCGGCGTCGGTCGCCGAAAGGGCAAGATCGAGGCCTACCGGGCCCTCTTCATGATCGATCCAGTCGCCGCTCGGCGCGTGCGATGCGTCGACGACCATCACCAGGAGGCGGCGAACGCGAACCGCGTCGCGCGCGGTCATGGGCGCGTAGGGCGTGCCGTAAGCGATTCGCAGGTTCGTGATCAGCGAGACCGCATAGTTGTCCGTGAGGCCTCCGTCGGCGAGCTTGATGTAGTGGACCTTGCTGTCGCGATAGGTCGCGTGCGACTGCGCGATCGAATCCAGCGATTGCGACTGCCTCGCGCTCCTGCGCAGGTTCTCGACTCCTTCCGGCAACGGAGGGCAATCGCCCGGGAACGTTCGCACGACGATCGGCGCGAAGACCAGCGGCACCGCCATCGACGCGGCGACCGCGTCGGCAATCGGATAGCTGGCGATGTCGCTGCAAATGACGTTGAAGACGTCCGGGAGAAACGGAAATGGCACGCGATTGTAAAGGTCGGTCGCGTGGATGCGGACGTCAGGACGCCCGCGCCGGTAGAGGTCGGCAAACGTCGCGCCGTGGAAAACTTTCTTGTCGAGCACGTCGCCGAAGGCTTCGCGGGAATTGAGGCCGCCATGCAGCATTCGCAGGAGGTTGTCGGGGCTCAGCGAGAGGCGCATTCCGCTTTCGAAGCCCGGCAGGAGAACCTCGTCGCGAAAGCGCTTCATGCCATCGCGCCCGTAGAGGCCGTAGTAGGCGGAGGTGAGCGAGCTTCCCGAAACGCTGCTGATGAGCGACACGTCGTCCAGCAGGTCGCCGTCGGCCGTCCTGGCGTCCTCGAGGGCGTCGAGCACGCCGAGCGCGAAGGCCGATGCCCGCAATCCTCCGCCCGAAAAGGTGAGCACGATCGAATTCTCGTGCATCACGTCGGATGGCGCGCCCATGCTTGGCGAGCTCCCGGGTACCCAGGGCTTGTTGTCGGCCTTGTTGTAGACGGTCGCGCATCCCGCGAGAGCGCAAAGCGCAAGCGCCGCGACCTGCGGGAAAAGGGCCGCGCGAACGCGGCCCCCGGCCATTGTCATGACTTCATGACCTCCCGGACCTCCGGTCGAGGCTCAGGGCCCCGGCGCCGTTGGCGACCAGCAGCAGGAAGCCGCCGGTGATCGACACGTTCTTCATGAAGTTGATCATCTGCATCTGGTCGGAGAAGTTGCTGTGGAAGATGACCGCGCTCAGCATTGTAAATCCGGCGAGGAGGAACGCGATGATCCGCGTCTGCCAACCCGCCGCGATCGCGAGCGCGCCGCCCACTTCGGTCAGGATCACGACCGGGAGCAGCGCGCCCGGCACGCCGAGCGACGCCATGTACGCGGCCGTTCCCGAGTACGCGCCGATCTTGCCCAGGCCGGAGAGAAGGAAGAGCGTCGCCAGCAGGATGCGGCCTGCGAGCTCCGCGGCGTTCTTCGCGGTTTCGATGCGGGAGTCCTGCGTATTGCCGATGATGGTGCTCATGTGGATTCTCCTTTCAGTGATGGCCTAGATCCGGCCTTGGTTGCGAAGCAGGTTGCCGAGACGATTGATCTGCTCTTCGCCCAGCGAGAGCGCGGAGCGGCTCGTGTGAACGGATCCGCGGCCGACGACGAGCGGATACGGATGCTTGATCGCCGAGCCGAGGACGAAGGACGTATTGCCCTTCGCTTCGAGCACGATCGATTCCGGGGACTGCTTGAAGATCGCGAGCTCGCCCGCGCGCACCGTCCTCGTTGCGACGAGGCTCCCCGCGTCGACGGCAAGCCAGGCGACGTCCTGCAGCGGCGGCGGCGTGAAGGTCCAGCGTTCGCCATCCTTCAGGGTCACGTGCAGGTAGGTGACGCCGCCGGGTGAACGCACCGGGCTGCGGGCGCCGCCATAGCTTCCGAGCAACACTCGCGCGGGGCCCGCGTGCGGAATCCTCTCGGGCGCGATGTATTGGCTTTCCGACGGATCGTTCTCGTGCTCGGCGTCGAGCGCGAGCCACAGCTGGAATCCGCGAAAGGGCTTTCCCGGGAGGGCGATGCCGTCGTGCCATACGCCGTTGCCGGCCTTCATCCACTCGAGGCCGCCCGTTGGGATCGTCCCTTTCTTGCCCGTCGTGTCTTCGTACGACACTTCGCCGCTGAGGATCGTGGTGACCGTCGCGATTCCCGAATGCGGGTGCATTCCGAAGAGCGGCTCGTCGCGCGGCTCGAATTCCGCGAGGTCGAGGAAGACGAACGGCTTGATGATCTCGCCGATGTCGATGGGGCTCGCAAGGCGACGGATTTCCCCGTGCTGGCGGCCGCGCGTGAGGAACGCGATCTCGCGAGCGGGCGCCGGCGCGGCCGCCGGCGCGGGCAGATGCGGGTGCTCGTGCAGGTCGTACAAGTGGTAGTTCCGTTCCACCAGGGTGTCGATCATGTTCATGTGCATCTCCTTGGGTTCGTTTTGACGCCCCCAAGTTACGGCCGCGCCACTCATCTGTGAAGCCTATATAATTCGATATCTACTATCGTCTGGAGAGATGGATGATCGAAGCCGTCACGCTCGACCAATTGCGGACCTTCATCGCCGCGGCGGAGGAAGGGAGCTTCTCGGCCGCCGGGCGGAAGCTGCGCCGCGCGCAGTCGGTGGTGAGCCAGACGCTCGCCAACCTCGAGGCGCAACTGGGCGTGCGCCTCTTCGACCGGTCCTCGCGATATCCCGTGCTGACCGAGGAGGGCCGCGTGCTCCTGGCCGACGCGCATTCGGTGGCGGACCAGATGGATGGATTCAAGGCGCGCGCGCGCGCCATGCACGAAGGACTCGAACCCGAGCTCTCCGTTGTCGTCGATGTCTTCTATCCGATGGCGGGCCTCACGGCCGCCGCCGCGCACAGCCGCAAGACGTTCCCGCACACGCCGCTGCGCCTCTACGTCGAAGCCCTGGGCGGAGTCATGAAGGCGGTACTCGATGGAACCTGCACCGTGGGCGTGATCGGTTCGCTGCCGACCGTGCCCGAAGGCGTCCAGTCGGAGCCGCTCATCGACGTGCTCATGACCGGTGTCGTGAGCCCGTCGCATCGCCTCGCGAAGGTGAAGGGAAAGATCCCGCACTCGACGATCGCGAAGGAAGTGCAGCTCATCCTCACGGACCGCACCTCGTTGAGCGAGGGGCGCAATTTCGCGGTCGTTTCACCTTATACATGGCGCCTCGCGGACCTGGGCGCGAAGCACGCGTTCCTCAAGTCGGGACTGGGATGGGGCTTCATGCCGCGCGCTATGGTGCGCGACGACATCGAGCGGGGAGCGCTGGTTGAGATCCGCGTGGAAGACGCGCCGCGCGACATGCACATGTCGATGAGGATCGCCTACCGCAAAGACGCCCCTCCGGGGCCCGCGGCGCGGGTGTTCATCGACCAGCTGCGCCGCTACAAGGAGCCTTCGACCCCGGGCCGCCGCCGGTGATCCATCTGTCTTGACGATGGCTTGTATCGATTAATATAGGCTTCAAGGATAGCCCCGCGGGGCCTATCTTGTTCTCCATCCCAACAACGCAAGTGGAGAACATCATGTCGAATACCCGAAAAGTGATTGCCGTGGTCGGCGCGACCGGCCAGCAGGGCGGCCCGGTCGTACGCGCGTTGCAGTCGAGCGGTCAATTCAAGGTGCGCGCATTGACGCGCAACCCGGCCAAGCATCCGAAGCTCGCCGACGAGGTCGTGCTCGCGGATTTCAACCGGCCCGAGACGCTCAAGTCCGCATTCGCCGGAGCGTACGGAGTGTTCCTGGTGACCAATGCCTGGGAGGCCGGCGCGGCCGAGTTCGACCAGGCCGTCACCGCCGTCAATGCGGCGAAGGCCGCCGGCGTGCAGCACTTCATCTGGTCGACGCTGCCGAACGTGGAATCGATCAGCGGCGGCAGGATCAATGTCCCGCATTTCACCGCGAAGGCGAAGGTGGAGCGCATCGTGAGCGAGGCGGGATTTGCCCACCACACGTTCGTGATCGCGCCGTTCTACTACCAGAACCTGCTCGGCGCGATGACTCCGCAGCAGCTGCCGGATGGAACGAAGGGCTGGGCGATGCCGATCGATCCGGAGCGTCGCGTGGTCCACATGGGCGACATCAACGAGCTGGGGCCGATCGTGGCCGGAGCGTTCGCGCAACCGGAACTGGCGGGACACGGTGAACACCTTCCGCTGGTCGGCGATTTCCTGAGCTTCAACGAAGTCGTCGCGACGCTGAATCGGCAGGGAAACGCGCTGTCGTTCAGGCAGGTTCCACGGGAGGTCTATGCGGGATTCTTCCCGGGCGCCGACGACGTCGCGGCGATGCTCGCCTACTTCGAGGCGCACACCTACCTCGGCTCGGATTCGCGTGAGGCGATCGCGCTTGCCAACCAGGTCGCCGGCCGGCAGCCCGCGAAGTTCGCCACCTGGGCTCGCGCGAACTTCGCGATTCCGGCGGCCGCATGAAATGAATGCCGCTGCCCGCCTGTTCTTCGATAAGCTTGCCCGAGCGAAAACGAACCCGGTGAAAAATGAGACGACTCGTCGCCGCCATCGCACTCCTCGCCGCCCTGCCGGTGGCGGCGACGCATATCGCCGAAGGCACGCCCGCGCCCGCCCTCGAAGCGAAGCTGATCGACGGCAGGGATTTCTCCCTGTCCGATCAACGCGGCAAGGTCGTGATCGTGAACTTCTGGGCCACCTGGTGCGCGCCGTGCCGCGCGGAGATGCCGGCGCTCGACGCTTACTACCGCAAGCATCGCGACGAAGGGTTGGCCGTCCTCGCGGTCAGCATGGATGACCCGAAGGACGAAGCGAAGGTCCGCCAGGTCATGAAGCCCTTCGCCTTCGACGCCGCGGACGGCAGCAAGAGCAACATCAAGGGCTACGAGCGCATCTGGCGGCTTCCGCTCACCTTCGTCGTCGACCGCTCGGGCACGCTTCGCAAGGTCGATTGGTACGGCGATCCCGGCCTCGACGAGGCATCGCTCGAAAAGCTCGTGACCCCGCTGCTCGCGACGCGCTGACTACATCGAGAAACGCAAGCCGATCGACACCGAGTAGCGCGGCTCGAGCTGCAAGCCGTTCACGCGCTGGTACACGGGCAGCTGGAGATACGCATAGGCGGCCGCGCCCGGCGCGACCTTCACGTTGACTCCCGGGCTCAGGTACACGAGCGTGGCGCCGCTGTTCTCGATGTCGGCATTCGCTCCTGACTCGCGGCCTTCGACGCGCGCGTTCAGCTGGATCTGCGGCCGCACGTTCTCGAATGACATGTAACGCGCGCCGAGGCTCACGTTGAGGCCCGTGCCGGGCCTGAAGTCTTCGCGCGTGTTGAGGGGCTGCTGGACGATCGCTTCGGCGAAGTAGTCCCAGTCGCGGTTGACCGCGCCGAAGTTGTACATGCCGACCAGCAGGTCCGTCGTGCCCGTGCCCGGCTGCAGCCCGCGGTCGAGCGGCTCGCCCTCCTGCGGCCCGGAGATGAAGTTGTTGTGGATGCTCCCCGTGGGCAGCTTCAGGCCGAACTGGATGCCCGTGCTCTTGTCGTCGCTCAGGCCCCGGTAGCGCCCGAGCACGCGAATGTCGCCAATGCTCTTCGTATGGGACGTCGAGATGTCGGTGTCCCCTTCCGCGATCGTCGTGTGGTAGCGGTCGAAGTACGGGAGCTGGGCCGACACGCCCCAGTCTCCGGCCGGCGCGTAGTCGAGGAACAGGTTGTAGTTGTGGTTGACGGTTTCCTGCTGGATCTCCCGGTCCGTCGGGAACGCGACGCTCCCCCGGTCGAACGTTCCCGTGCCGGTGCGCAGGTCATCCTGCGTGAAGTAGTCGTAGCGGAAATCGACGGTGAGGCCCTTGTGGTCGGCGCCCTGCATCAACCAGTCGGACGAGAGCGTGCAGCCGCAGCTCGAGCACGCGAAGACGGCGGGACTTGCAATGAGTGCCATCGAAGCGGCAAGCGCGCGCTTCGTGCGAAGTGAAAACGACATCGAATACTCCTCGAGAGAATAGCTTGGGCCCCCGCCTACGCGGGGGTGACAGATCACTCAGGAGTCTTGCGGAGGGGCGCGGCTGGGCGGAGAGCGCGCGGAATAAAGCAGCAGGAGCGAAGAGTCGCTCTCGGAAACCGCGGGCAACGAAAGCGACGCCACGTAAACCGGCGCCGGCGCCACGACGGGCGGCGCGCTGTCCACGGAGGTCACGCACAACGGGCAGTGGAACTTGTCGTCGTGGCTCGCGGGAAGCCCCGGATGCTGGAAGCCCGATTGCGTGCAGATGAAGTTCGGGATCTCGTGCGAGCGCGGGCCGGCCTGCGAGACGAGCGGCCATAGGGAGCTGAACGCCACCGCGAAGGCGGCGACGAGCGCGAAGAGGCGCCGTCTCGTTCTCATTCCCGGAATTCTAGCGTATCGTCCGTCGCTGCCATGGGTCGTGCCGTCCTCCACGCGTCGTTAACAGCGGCGCTCGCGATTCCTTCCGCCGCGCTCGCCCACGACGTGGTGACCGTGGAGCGCATCGACGTGAACGGCCACTACGACAACAGCGTCGGGACGAGCGACGCGGCAAGCGAGGGGAGCGTCACGGCGAAGCTCATCGAGAATCGCCCGGTGCTGCGCCCGGCGGAGATCCTCGAGTTCGTCCCGGGCGTGGTCGTCACGCAGCACAGCGGCGACGGCAAGGCGAACCAGTACTTCCTGCGCGGCTTCAACCTCGACCACGGCACGGACTTCGCGACCTGGGTCGACGGCATGCCCGTGAACCAGCCCACCAACGCCCATGGCCAGGGCTACACCGACCTCAATTTCGTGATTCCCGAGCTGGTGCGGCGCATCGACTATCGCAAAGGCCCCTACTTCGCCGCCGAAGGCGATTTCTCCTCGGCGGGCGCCGCGCACATCGCCCTGCACGAAAGCCTCGTCACGGACCTCGCGCAGCTCACGCTCGGCGAGAACGGCTACAGGCGCGCGGTCCTCGCCTTTTCTCCCGAAGTGCCGCACGCGCGCACGCTCTTCGCGCTGGAAATGGGCGAAAACGACGGCCCGTGGGAAAACCCCGAAAATCTTCGCAAGTGGAGCGGCATCGCGCGCTACTCGCGCGGCGGGCCCACGAACGGATTCAGCGTGACCGCCATGGGCTACGAATCCCGGTGGAATGCGACCGACCAGGTTCCGAAGCGCGCGGTCGAGAATGGATCGCTGAACCGATTCGGCGCCGTCGATCCCACCGATGGCGGAAGCACCGCGCGGTATAGCCTGTCCTTCGAGGGCCGCAGCGGCGACACGCAGGGACTCTGGCTTGCGAGCGCGTACGCGATCTCGTCGCGCCTCGACCTGTTCTCCGACTTCACTTACTTCCTCGATCATCCGGACAAGGGCGACCAGTTCGAGCAGGCGGAGCACCGCACGACGTTCGGGGGCGCGCTCGGCCGGCGCTGGGCCGCGCGCTGGGGTGCGCTCGACGTGGTCCAGGCCGCCGGCGTCCAGCTGCGAAGCGATCGCCTCGATCCCGTGGCGCTCTACGACACGACGGCGCGGCAGCGCACGGCGACCACGAGCGAGGATCGCGTGACCGAGTCGAGCGCGGGCGCGTACTACGAAGCGGGGATCCAGGTGAGCGAATGGCTGCGGACGCTTGCGGGGTTGCGCTACGACCGCTACCGCTTCGACGTGGCGAGCGGCAACGCATCCGGCAATGGAAACGTCTCGAGCGGACTCGCCTCACCCAAGCTCTCCGCCGTGATTCGCCCCTGGGAACTCGCCGAGATCTTCGCCAATTGGGGCGAGGGATTCCATTCGAACGATGCGCGCGGCGTCGTGCAGTCGGTCACGCCCCTCGCGAGGTCGAAAGGCGGCGAGCTGGGCTTTCGCGCCGAGCCATCGCCCGGGTGGCAAAGCTCGCTCGCGCTCTGGCAACTCGATCTCGCCTCGGAGCTCGTGTTCGAGGCCGACGCGGGCACCACGGTCCCCGGGCGCCCTTCCCGCCGCCGCGGAATCGAGTGGTCGAACCACTATGCCGCCGCCGAGCATTGGCTCGTCGATCTCGATCTTGCTTTCGACAAGGCGCGCTTCACCGACATCGACCCCGCAGGCCCGTACATTCCCGGCGCGCTCGAGCGCGCGGTCGCGTTCGGCGTCTCCGCGGTGAATCTCGGGCGCTGGTCGGGGAACCTGCAGCTTCGCTACTTCGGTCCGCGCGCGCTGATCGAGGACGGCAGCGTGCGATCGCAATCCACCACGCTGCTGAACGGCCGCATCGCCTGTCGCATCGACGAGCGCTGGCGCATCACGCTGGACGGATTCAACCTGCTGGACCGCGCGGCGAGCGACATCGACTACTACTACGCGTCGCGATTGCCTGGCGAGCCCGCGGCCGGCGTGAACGACATCCACTTCCATCCCGTGGAGCCGCGGACGTTCCGGCTTACGCTGCAGGCGAGGTTCTAGGGGCCCGGCGGGAAGAAGCGCGGCGGCGGATTCGGCAGCACGGGATCGGGCTGCCCGCGGACCACCTGCACCTGCGACCAGTTGTTTGTCTGCACGGCGTTGCGCAGGATCGATTCGTACTGGCTCATGAGCTGCGAATCGTTGGGAGAAGCGCCGTAGTAGTAGATGTAGTCGGCGAGGTTCTGCGCGTTGCAGTGGCCCTGGTAAGCGCACGCGGCCTGGATGCGCGGGTTGCTGTCGTCGCACGGATAGCCGTAGTCGCAGGCGAGCAACTGGAATGCCTGGTTGAGCGCGCGATTCTCCGCGGGCTGGCCGCTGTCGCCGATCTGCACCTGGTAGTCGTGCCAGTTCTGCGCCATCACGCGGCCGGCGATCACCATCGCTTCGCCGTCTCCCGAGGACGCGATCTGCCGCAGCTGGGTCACCTGCGCATCCGAAAGCGTGACCGAACCGCGGCCCCAGTTGCCGTCGGCTCCCGCCGCGCGGCGCTGCGCCCACTGCGATTGCTCGATGGAGAGCGCCTGCGCCTTGGCATCGCCCGCCGCCGCCGCGTCGGAGAGGAGCTTGTTGAGATCCGCCTGCGTGACCTTCACGTCCTCCATGCCCGCGCAGCGGTTGGCCGTCACGTCGTCGAAGGCCGCGATGCGCTTGTCGCGCTGCGGGTCGCTCTCCGGGATGGATGCGATGAAATCCTCGCGCTTCTGGTCCGTGGCGCGCTGCTGCGGCTGGCGCCCGGTGCGATCCGTGACCGTCGCGCAGCGGGCGAGGATCTGGTACATCACGTATTCGCCTTCGGCCGTCTTGCCCTCCGGGGAGTTCTTGAGGCGATCGTAGAGCGCCTTGTAGTTCTTCGACTTGAGGAACTCGTTGAACAGCGTGCGGCGCGGCGCGGGCATGCCGTTCTTGCCGAGATTGCGCGGGTCGATGGCCAGCACGCTCGCCGCCCCCAGCTTGCTGGGCGCGACCGACATCGCGCGCAGGCCGGACGGCCCGGCCTTCGCCGGCGCCGCGCTCTCGGCGAGCTCGGGTGGCCGCACGAGGATCCACGCGCCGACCGCGAAGACGGCGACGATGGCGAGTGTGGCGTAGAGGCGATTGCTCATGGTGCGTTCTTCAGTATGAACTCCGCGCCGCGTTCCGCGATCATGTACGTGGGTGCGTTGGTGTTGCCCGAAGTGATGCGCGGCATGATCGATGCGTCGATAACGCGCAATCCCCTCACACCGTGCACGCGCAGTCGGTCGTCGACCACGGCGTGCGAATCGCGGCCCATGCGGCACGTACCCACGGGATGGAAGATCGTGGTGCCGAGGTCGCCCGCCGCCTTCACGAGGTCCGCGTCGGTCGAGCAGGCCGGGCCCGGCCGCCACTCCTCGGGCGCGTACTTCGAAAGCGCGCGCGCCGCCATGATGCGGCGCGTGAAGCGCATGGAGCGCGCCGCCACGGCCTGGTCCTCGGGCGTCGAAAGATAGTTCAGGCGGATCTCGGGCGCGGCGCGCGAATCGGCGCTGCGGACATGCACGTGCCCCCGCGAGGTCGGACGCAGGTTGCACACGGAAGGCGTGATCGCCGGGAACGGATGCAGCTCATCGCCGAACCTGTCGAGGGAGAGCGGCTGCACGTGCCACTCGATGTCGGGCGTGTCCTCGTCGGGCGCGCTCATGGCGAACGCGCCCAGCTGCGAGGGCGGCATCGTGAGCGGTCCGGTCTTGAAGAAGAGGTATTCCAGTGCCATGGCCGCCTTGCCCGTCCACCGGTTGGCGCGCTCGTTGAGTGTCGGTCCCTTGACCTTCCACACCATGCGGATCTGCAGGTGGTCGTGGAGATTCTCACCGACGCCGGGAAGCTCGTGCGTGATTGAAATGTGGAGTTTTTGTAACAACTCGCGAGGGCCCACGCCCGAGAGCTGCAGCAGCTGCGGGGAACCGATGCTGCCGGCGGCGAGGATCACTTCCTTGCGGGCGGCCGCGGTCGTCTTGCCGCGCCCTTCGACTTCGAGCTCGATCCCTGTTGCGCGCCTGAGGCCGTCCTTCGTCTCGATGGCCACCCGATTGACGTGCGCCTTCGTGACGAGCGTGAGATTGGGCCGCCCCAGCGCCGGCGCGAGGAAGGCGCGTGTCGCGCTCCACCGACGCCCGCGGCGCTGGTTCATGTGGAAGTACGCGTTGCCGAAGTTGTCGCCACGGTTGAATTCAGGGACCTTGGGGATGCCGCACTCGGCGGCGGCGTCGCGCCACGCATCGAGGATCTCCCACTTCACGCGCGGCTCCTGCACGTGCAGCTCACCCTCGCCGCCGTGATGCTCGTTCGCGCCACCGAAATGGCGTTCGGCGCTCTTGAACCAGGGAATCACGTCGTTCCACGACCAGTCGCGATTGCCGAGCGATTGCCACAGGTCGTAGTCGCCGCGCTGCCCGCGCATGTACACCATCGCGTTGATGGACGAGCAGCCGCCGAGCACCTTGCCGCGCGCGTAACCGAGGCTGCGTCCGTTGAGTCCCGCATCGGGCTCGGTCTTGAAGCACCAATCCGTGCGGGGATTGCCGATCGTGAAGAGATAGCCGACGGGGATGTCGATCCAGTACCAGTCGTCCTTGCCGCCCGCCTCCGCCAGCAGCACGCTCGACTTCCCGTCCTTCGTGAGGCGGTTGGCGAGCACGCATCCGGCGCTGCCTGCGCCGACCACGATGTAGTCGTACTCCCCGAGCGAATCCATTGACGACGATGCTAGCAGGGAAACCGGCGGTTTCGCGCTACTGGAACATCGCGGTCAGGGGCGACGGTTCCGGGGAGAAATTGAAGAAGGACGATTGCCCGGTAGCCGCGCCCTCCCGCAGCGCATTTTCGTAGCGCGCGAGCACCTGCGAGTCATGGGGCGATTCGGCGTAGTAGAGAAGGTAGTCGCGCATGCTGAGGGCATCGCAACGTCCCGAATATACGCAGGCGTTGGCCACCTGCGGAGCGTCCGCGCCGCATGGATATCCCGAATCGCAGGCGACGAGCGTCGCCGCGTTCCTGAGGACGCCGAGGTCGATCGGCCTTCCGTCCGGATCCCTGAGGCTCGCGTTCCTGAACGTGAACGCCAGGCTCATGACGCCCTCCATCGCTGTCGTGGGATCACTCGAGGCGAGCGACTGGAGGATCAGCGCCTTCTGCTCGTCATTCACCTGCGGCGCGAAGGTGGTGCCGTCCGGCGAGCGTTCGACCGGCTGCGCGCGAAGGTCCTGGCGCAAGAGCGCGAGACGCGCCTTCACGTCGCCGGCGGCTGCGGCATCGCGGTCGAGTTGGTTGATTTCCTCGCGCGTCGATTTCAGCTGGGATAGCCCCTCGCAGGGATCGCGCATCATCGCGTCGAAAGCCGCCAGGCGCTTGGAGCGATCCGGATCGCCCGCCATGAGCGCGCCAGCGAGCTTCGCCCGGCGCTCCTCCACGACTGGCTTGATCGGGTGTGCCTGGCCGCGCGGCCGTTCGTCGGGGATCATCGCGCAGTGCTCGAGGATGCGAGCCAGCATCCAGCTCTCCTCGGGCGTCCGCGGCCCCTTCGACAGGCGCTCGTACAGCGGAGCGAAATTGTTGCGAGCGTAGAACTCGCGCTGCGTGGGCGAGAGCGCATAGCGCCCGGGAGCCGGCGCGAGCGGCGTGGATCGCGGCGCGATAGCGAGCACGGCATCCGGTGCGAGCGAGCCGCGGGAAAGCGCCACTTGCGGGGCCATCGCCGCATTCGGCGTGGCCGGCGGCTCCTTCCGCGCGAGCAGGGTAACGATCACCAGGACTACGACCGCGACGACGACGCCGATCGCGACGCGCACGACTATCCCTTGGACAGCCGATTCGCGGCGCGGCGCGCCTCGTAGGTCTTGAGGTGCGTGTACGCGACCGAGAGCATCGTGTCGTCGACGCCGAATTCGCGCGCCTTCTTCAGCATCCAGCCCACGATGTGATCGGCTTCCACGCGATTGCCCGCCTCCATGTCGCGCATCATCGAGGCGCTCCACTCGCCCGCAGGATCCGTGAGGCGCTCGGTGGCGGACTGGATGATCGCGGGCCGCGGCTTGCGGCCGGCACGCGTGGCGATCTCGGCGTTCGCCTCGAGCAGGCGCACCATCGCTTCCTTTCCGCCCGGCGCGGACATGATCTCCTTCACGTTGCCGCGGAAGAGGCAGGTCGCCGCCGCGAGCGCCGAGAGGAACACGATCTTTTCCCAGAGCTCCTGCTCGATGTCGGGCGAGAGCTTCGATTCGCACTTCGCCTTGGACAACTCCGCGAAGAAGGCCTTCGCGCGATCCGTTTCCTTCTTGTCGCGCTCGCCGAAGATGATGCGGTGCAGGGCATCGCCGTTCACGACGGTGCCGTCCTTGCGAAGCGTGGCGTTGATGTGCGCCGTGCCGCCGAGGACGCGGTCGCGCCCGAAGCGCGCGTCGAGCGTCTCGAGGTGCGCGAGGCCGTTCAGCAGCGGCACGATCGCCGCGTTGCCCGACACCGCCGGCGCGATCGCGTCCATGGCCGAATCCAGGTCGTAGGCCTTGCAGGTGAAGAGCACGATGTCGTAGCCCGGTTTCAACTGCTCCGCGAGGACGGTTTTCACCGGCATCTTGAGATTGCCGTGCGGGCTTTCGATCATGAGGCCGTCGCGCGCGAGCTGG
The DNA here is from genome assembly GCA_035308545.1 of Usitatibacter sp. Classification (GTDB taxonomy): domain Bacteria; phylum Pseudomonadota; class Gammaproteobacteria; order Burkholderiales; family Usitatibacteraceae; genus Usitatibacter. Next base: position 21,355 of record DATGGI010000237.1, on the reverse strand, counting down.
TCGCGGCGGCCGGGACGAACGAGGAACGTGACGTCGCTGCCCGCTTCCGCGAGGCGCCCGCCGAAATAGCCGCCGATTCCGCCGGCGCCGAGGACGAGTGTCTTCAAAGCCTCGACTCGGCGAACCCCTGCCTCTTCACGAGGCGGTCGATTTCCTTCAGCGTCTCGAGGAGGTTCTTCATGAGTCCGAGGGGCCATGCGTTCGGTCCATCGGAAAGGGCCTTCGAGGGATCCGGGTGCGTCTCCATGAAGACGCCCGCGACGCCGGTGGCGACCGCCGCGCGCGCGAGCACCGGAACGAATTCACGCTGGCCGCCGCTGGATGTCCCCTGCCCTCCGGGCAACTGCACCGAATGCGTCGCGTCGAACACGACCGGGCAGCCCGTGTCGCGCATGATCGCGAGCGAGCGCATGTCGGAGACGAGGTTGTTGTATCCGAAGGACGCGCCGCGTTCGCAGACCATGATGTTGTCGGCCCCGCTCGCCTCCCGCGCCTTGTCCACGACGTTCTTCATGTCGCCCGGCGCGAGGAACTGTCCCTTCTTGATGTTCACGGGCTTGCCCGCGCGCGCCACCGCGTGGATGAAATCGGTCTGGCGGCAGAGGAACGCCGGCGTCTGCAGAACATCCACATGCTTCACGACCTCGGGAATCTCCTCGGTCGTGTGCACGTCCGTGAGCACCGGAACACCGATCTCCTTCTTCACTTTCGAAAGGATCTCCAGGCCCTTCTGCATCCCGGGCCCGCGATACGACTTGCCTGAGCTGCGGTTCGCCTTGTCGTAGCTCGACTTGAAGATGAACGGGATGCCCAGCTCCTTCGTCATGTCGCGCAGTTGCCCCGCGACATCCATCTGGAGCTGCTCGCTCTCGACCACGCAAGGCCCGGCGATGAGGAAGAAGGGCTTGTCGAGACCGACTTCGAACCCACAAAGCTTCACAGGGACTCCTGACCAAACCCTTGGAACCACAGATGAACACAGATGAACACAGATGATCTCCAATTCATGAACACGATCTTCACCGAAGCCACATGCCCAACCGATGCCACAAGCCATCTGTGTTCATCTGTGTTCATCTGTGGTTCAAAGCTTTTCTCTAGGCTTCACTCCCACCAATCACTTTGAGCGCGGGCTCGGGAACGCGAAGCTTGTGCTGCTCGAGCGCCGCTTTGATGAACGACTTGAAGAGCGGATGGCCGTAGCGCGGCGTGGAGGTGAATTCCGGGTGGTACTGCACGCCGACGAACCACGGATGGTCGGCGAGCTCCGCGATCTCCGTGAGGTCCTCGCTTTGGGTCTTCGCGCTCACCTTGAGGCCGGCGTCTTCCAGGCGCGAGACGTAGTGGTTGTTCACCTCGTAGCGGTGGCGATGGCGTTCGGCGACGACATCCTTGCCGTAGATCTTGTTCGCGAGCGTGCCGCGCTTCACGTTGGCGGGCTGCGCGCCCAGGCGCATCGTGCCGCCCAGGTTGGATTTCTCGTCGCGGCGTTCCACCTTGCCGTCGCGATTCTGCCACTCGGTGATGAGCGCGATCACGGGATGCGGCGTATCGGGATCGAACTCCGTCGAGTTGGCGCCGGCGAGGCCGCATTTGTCGCGCGCGATCTCGATGGCCGCGATCTGCATGCCGAGGCAGATGCCGAGGTACGGCACCTTGTTCTCGCGCGCAAACCTCACCGCCGCGATCTTGCCCTCGATGCCGCGCTTGCCGAAGCCGCCGGGCACGAGCACCGCATCCATGTCCTTCAGCGTCTCCACGCCCTGGGCCTCGATCTGCTCCGAATCCAGGTAGTGGATGTTGACCTTGGTGCGCGTGTGGATGCCCGCGTGGATCAACGCTTCCGACAGCGACTTGTAGGAATCCGTGAGGTCGATGTACTTGCCCACCATCGCGATGTCGACTTCGTGCTCGGGATTCTCGAGCGCCTCGACGATGTTCTCCCACGCGGTGAGGTCCGCGGGATAGGCAGCGAGGTCGAGCTTGCGGCAGACGATCTCGTCCAGGCCCTGCTTGTGCAGCGCCACGGGAATCTTGTAGATCGAGTCCATGTCGTAGGCCGAGATCACCGAGCGCACGTCCACGTTGGTGAAGAGCGCGATCTTGCGGCGCTCGGCCTCGGGTAGCGCCACCTCGGAGCGGCACATCACGATGTCCGGCTGGATGCCGATGCCGCGCAGCTCCTTCACGGAGTGCTGCGTCGGTTTCGTCTTGATCTCGCCCACGCTCGCCAGGTGCGGCACGAGGGTCAAGTGCATGTAGCAGGTATTCACGCGCCCTTCCTCGATCCCCATCTGGCGGATGGCCTCGAGGAACGGCAGCGACTCGATGTCGCCCACGGTGCCGCCGATCTCGACGATCCCGACCTCGGCATCCTTGCAGGCGTTCTTGATGGAGGCCTTGATCTCGTCGGTGATGTGCGGGATCACCTGCACCGTGCCGCCGAGGTAGTCGCCGCGGCGCTCCTTGTTGATGACGCGCTCGTAGATCTGGCCGGTCGTGAAGTTGTTGGCCTTGGTCATGCGCGTCGAGGAGAAGCGCTCGTAGTGGCCGAGGTCGAGGTCGGTCTCGGCGCCGTCTTCCGTCACGAACACCTCGCCGTGCTGGAATGGCGACATCGTCCCCGGATCGACATTGATGTAGGGATCGAGCTTTACGAGGGAGACTTTGATCTTGCGCGATTCGAGGATCGCGGCGAGGGAGGCGGCGGCGATGCCCTTTCCGAGGGAACTTACTACGCCACCGGTCACGAAGACGTACTTGGTCATGACAGACCTCGTGCTGGAAATTGTTATTTTACAGGAAACGAATCCACAACGGCGGCACTGTAAAATTCATTCATGAAGGTTCAGGGCAAACACTACCGCAGCCTGTGGGCGGACGAGTCGCGCGGCGTCGTGCACATCATCGACCAGACGCGCCTGCCGCATGCGTTCGAAACGGCCACGATCGCCGACACCGAGACGATGGCCGACGCGATCCGCACGATGCGCGTGCGGGGCGCGCCGCTGATCGGCGTGGGCGCGGCCTATGGAATCGCGCTCGCCGTCTCCCGCGATCCGTCGGACGAGTCCATCTCGAAAGCCTCGGCGATGCTTCGCACGACGCGTCCCACGGCGGTGAACCTCGCCTGGGCCATCGCGCGGATGCGCGAGCGCCTGGCGAGCGTCCCCGTGTCCGAACGGCTCACGACCGCCTGGTCGGAAGCGCAGAAGATCGCCGACGAGGACGTGGCGCTGAACGAGGCCATCGGCAAGCACGGCCTCGTCCTCCTCGAACGCGAGCATGCGGCGCGCAAGCGCACCATCAACATCCTCACGCATTGCAACGCGGGCTGGGTCGCCACGGTCGACTGGGGCACGGTGACCGCACCCATCTTCATGGCCCACGACAAGGGCATTCCCATCCACGTGTGGGTGGACGAGACGCGCCCGCGCAACCAGGGCCTGCTCACGGCGTGGGAGCTCACCGGGCATGGCGTGCCGCACACGCTCGTCACGGACAACGCGGGCGGGCACCTCATGCAGCGCGGCATGGTGGATCTCGTGCTCGTGGGGGCGGACCGCGTGACGCGCCGCGGCGACGTGTGCAACAAGATCGGCACGTACCTCAAGGCGGTCGCGGCGCGCGCCAACGAGATCCCGTTCTACGCCTGCGTCCCCACGCCCACGATCGACTGGTCCATCGAGAACGCCCTCGAGGAAATTCCGATCGAGGAGCGTCCCGCCGACGAAGTCCGCGTGGTGCGCGGGATCGATCCGGACGGCCGCGTTTCACAGGTGCGGATCGCCCCCGCCATGGAAAACGTCGCCAATCCCGCCTTCGACGTGACGCCCGCGTCCTACGTGACCGGCATCATCACCGAGAAGGGCGTGGTGCGGGCGAGCGAAAAGGAACTGCTCGGCTTCTGGCCGCGCGCGAGCCAAAGCAAGGCGTACCTCACGTGATCCCGGTGCGGGTGCGTTCCTGGGCGATCGTCGCGCTCCTGGTGCTGCCTGCGCTCGCGAGCGCGTTCGATTTCGAAGACGTGGGCCGCCGCGCGGCGGAGCTCGCAGGCCGCGCCTACGAGCCGCCGAAGGTGGATCTTCCCCAGGCCCTGCGCGACCTCAAGTACGACCAGTACCGCGACATCCGCTTCCGCAACGAGCGCTCGCTCTGGCGCGCGCAGAAGCTGCCCTTCGAGGTGGCGTTCTTCCATCGCGGCGGCATGTTCAAGGAAGCCGTGAGGATGAACGAGATCGTCGAGGGACAGGATCCCCGGCCCGTCGCGTTCAATGCGAACGATTTCGACTACGGCGCCAACGCCATCGACCGCGCGCGAATCCGGGACATCGGCTATGCGGGCTTCCGCGTGCACTACAACGTGAACACGCCGAAGTACAAGGACGAGGTGCTGGTGTTCCTCGGCGCGAGCTACTTCCGCGCCCTCGGCAAGGACCAGCGCTATGGCCTGTCCGCGCGCGGGCTCGCGATCGACACGGCGCTCTCTTCGGGCGAGGAATTCCCGCGCTTCGTGGAGTTCTGGCTCGTGCGGCCCGATCCCAATGCCCGGTCGCTCGTGATCTACGCGCTCCTGGATTCGAAGAGCGTCGCGGGCGCCTACCGCTTCACGCTGAAGCCCGGCACGGACACCGTGGTCGGCGTGAAGGCGCGCCTCTACGCACGGCGCAGCATCGCCAAGCCCGGCATCGCGCCGCTCACGTCCATGTTCTTCTTCGGCGAGAACGATCACGCCGAACGCGAAGACTACCGGCCGGAAGTGCACGATTCCGACGGGCTGTCGGTGCAATCGGGCACGGGCGAGTGGCTGTGGCGCCCGCTCGTGAATCCCAGGCGCCTCCAGTTGAGCTCCTTCGGCCTCACAAACCCGCAGGGATTCGGGCTCATGCAACGCGATCGCGCGTTCTCGAGCTACGAGGATCTCGAGTCGCGTTACGACCTGCGGCCCAGCGCGTGGATCAAGCCGACGAAGCCTTTCGGCCCCGGACGCCTGGAGCTCGTCCTCATTCCGTCGCCCGACGAGACCAACGACAACGTGGTCGCGTTCTGGGTGCCCCGGGAGCCGCTGCAACCCGGCCATCCTTTCGATGTCGAGTACGACATGCTCTGGCAGAAGAACACCGAATCGAGGCCGCCCACCGCGTGGGTGACGCAATCGCGGCGCGGACCCGGCTATCTCGAAAAGGCCCCCGAGACCGTCGATTTCCACGTGGATTTCGAAGGCCCGATGCTGAAAACGGTCACCGAGAAGTCGCGGCTCGACGCGGTGTTCTCCGCCGATGCCAATGGCGAGATCGTGGAGCAGACGCTCGAGCGCAGCGCGGTCACGGGTGGCGCGCGCGTGTCGATCAAGGTGAAGCGCGTCGATCCCGCCCAGCCCGTGGAACTGCGCGGATTCCTGCGCGACGAGAAGCAGGCGCACTCCGAGACATGGGCCTACATCCTGCCCCCGGACTGAGCGACGCCGCCCTCGCGGGCGCGGTCGAAGACTATCTCGCGCGCCTGCCGCTTGCGCCCGAGGAACGCGTTCGCATCCTCGCGGCAGCTTCGGGCGCGGGTGGCGCACGCGCGGCGCTCGCGACGATGCACTCGGCGATCGCGCGCGGCGTCCCGCCCTCGGGCGCCCCGGGTTTCGATTCCGTTCCGGCCCGCCTGGGCCTCGCGCTCGGCGTCGACGCGCCGCGACTTACGACCGGCCCGCAAGCCTATCCGCGCCTCGCCATCGCTCCGCCTCTCAATCGCGCCTCCATGGCGCCACGCAATTGGCTCGTACCCCGCGGCGCGGCGGACGCGAGCGCTTCGCAACCGCGCGCGGCGCGCGCGAGCTGGGCCCACGCCGCGAGCCGGCGGCGCGTCATCCTCCTCGCCCTGGTCGTGGCGCAGGCGATCGCGGCCACTTACGCGATGTCCGACATCCTTCCGTACAAGGGCGCGCAGTTCCTCGAGGTGACGGTGCTCGCGGTGTTCGCGATCCTTTTCGCGTGGATCTCGGCGGGTTTCTGGACCGCGCTCGCGGGATTCACCCTGCTCATGCGCGGATTCGACCGCCTCGCCGTGTCGCGCCACCCGCGCTCGCCCCTCGACGAATCGGCACGCACGGCGATCGTGATGCCCATCTGCAACGAGGACGTGACACGCGTCTTCGCCGGGCTGCGCGCGACATGCGAATCCCTCGCGCGAACCGGCGAGTCGCGCCACTTCGACGTCTTCATCCTGAGCGACTCGGGCGATCCCGACGCGCGAGTGGCCGAGATCGAGGCGTGGCTCGCCCTGCGCCGGGCCATGGGCGATGCGATCCGCGTGAACTACCGGCGGCGCCAGCACCACATCAAGCGCAAGAGCGGCAACGTCGCGGACTTCTGCCGCCGCTGGGGCAAGGACTACCGCTACATGGTGGTGCTCGATGCCGACAGCGTGATGACCGGCGATTGCCTCGTGCGCCTCGCGCAGCTCATGGAATCCGATCCCGGGGCGGGAATCATCCAGACCGCGCCGCGCGCTTTCGGGCGCAACGCGCTCTTCGCGCGCATCCAGCAATTCGCCACCGCCGCCTACGGCCCCCTCTTCACCGCGGGCCTGCACTTCTGGCAACTGGGCGAGGCGCACTACTGGGGCCACAACGCGATCATCCGGGTAGAGCCTTTCATGCAGCATTGCGCGCTCGGGCGGCTTCCGGGCGACGGCGCGCTTTCGGGCGAGATCCTGTCGCACGATTTCGTCGAGGCGGCGCTCATGCGGCGCGCGGGCTGGGGCGTGTGGATCGCCTATGACCTGCCCGGCAGCTACGAGGAAGTGCCGCCCAACCTCATCGACGAGCTCGCGCGCGACCGCCGCTGGTGCCTCGGCAACCTCATGAACCTGCGGATGCTGCGCCTGGAAGGCGTGCATCCCGCGCATCGCGCCGTGTTCATGATCGGATTCATGGCGTATCTATCGGCGCCCCTCTGGTTCCTGTCGCTCGCGCTCGGCACGGCGCTGCTCGCGCAGCACGTGCTCCTCGTGCCCGCGTATTTCCAGCAGCCGCACCAGCTCTTTCCCATCTGGCCCGAATGGCATCCGGAGCGCGCGCTCGCGCTTTTCGGGAGCACGGCGCTCGTGCTCTTCCTGCCGAAAGTCCTCGCGACGATCTGGATCGTCGCGCGTGCCGCGAACGCGTTCGGGCGAGGCGTGCGCGCGGCCGTGAGCGTCGTGATCGAGACCCTCTTCTCGGCGCTCTTCGCGCCGATCCGCATGATCTTCCATACGGAGTTCGTGATCGCGGGGCTGGCGGGAGTGACGCTGCGGTGGAAATCGCCCCCGCGCGCCGATTCGGAAACCACCTGGGGCCAGGCGGTGCGCCGCCACGGCGCGCACACGGTGCTGGGCCTTTCCTGGATCCTGCTCGTGGCGTGGCTCGATCATCGCGTGCTGCCGTGGATCCTTCCGGTGGCGGGCGCGCTGCTCGTCTCGATTCCGCTTTCAGTCTGGTCGAGCCGCGTGCGCTATGGCGAAGCGATGCGCAACGCCGGGCTCTTCGTCACGCCCGAGGAAATCCATCCGCCCGAGGAAGTGAGGCGCACGCTCGAGCTGAGCGGCGCTGAGGCCACGCGCCATGCGTTCATCGATGCCGTGATGGATCCCGTCGTCAATGCGCTTGCTTGCGCGAACGCCACGCCACGCGGGCTCCTGCTGCCCGCCTCGCGCGACCAACGCGCCCGATTGGTGGCCCGCGCGTTGACCGAGGGGCCCGAGGCGCTCGACCGCAAGGACCGGGGACGCCTGCTCGACGATCCGCTCGCGCTCTCGGCGCTTCATTTCGAGGTCTGGACCGCGGTGACCGCCCATCCGTCCTGGTCACGGGCGCGTCACTCGCGCGGCGCACGATCGCCCTCATGAACCCTGTCGAGCGAGGCGTGAGGCTGCGCCTGGTCACCACGGTGCGGCGTCTCGCCGATCGCGGCCTCAATCAAGGCAGCTCCGGAAACGCGAGCGTGCGATTCGGCACCGGATTCATCGTGACGCCGTCGGGCAAGTCCTACGCGTCGATGGATCCCGAGGACCTCGTGTTCGTCGACATGTCCGGCGAGGCGCAGGGGCGCAACAAGCCCTCGTCCGAATGGATGATGCACCGCGACATTTTCCGGCGCTTCGAGGATGCTGGCGCCGTGGTCCATACGCATTCTCCGTTCGCCACGACTCTCGCCTGCATGCGCAAGCCGATCCCTTCGTTCCACTACGAGGTCGCGTTCGCGGGCGGCGACGACATCCGATGCGCTCCCTATGCGACGTTCGGCACGCAGGAACTTTCGGACCACGCGGTTGCCGCACTTGAAGGGCGTCGCGCATGCCTCCTCGCGAACCATGGCGCGGTCGCCTGGTCCGACGAGATCGAACGCGCCGCGGTCCTGGCGGAAAAGGTGGAAGCCCTCGCGCAGCTCTATTGCCAGGCGCTGCAACTGGGAGATCCGCCGTTGCTCGACGCCGACGAGATGAAGCGGATCGTCGGGAAGTTCGAGAACTACGGGCGCTGAGGCATTGACCGCAGGCAACTTTCGCGGGAGTCGTTATTTGAGATAATCAGGGACCACAAATATCAGGCTGGCGCCGCCTCTACGGCAGCCGGTTCGCAGGAGGAAGTGTCGATGCATGCGCAGGTGTCCCAGGCGCACGGTAGCGCTACCATTCGAAATGCGAAGTTGCGCCGGTGGGTCGACGAAGTCGCGGCCCTCACGCAGCCCGATCGAATCCACTGGTGCGACGGCACCGACCTCGAGTACGACCAGCTGTGCGGCCAACTCGTCGCCGCCGGCACCTTCCGGAAGCTGGACGAAAAGCTCCGGCCCCATTCATACCTCGCCTGTTCCGATCCGTCCGACGTCGCTCGCGTCGAGGATCGCACCTTCATCTGTTCGGCGACCAAGGACGAGGCGGGCCCCACGAACAACTGGGTCGATCCGAAGGAGATGCGCGCGACACTCGCCGGCCTCTTCAAGGGCTGCATGCGCGGACGCACGATGTACGTGATCCCGTTCAGCATGGGCCCGCTCGGATCTCCGATCGCGCACATCGGCGTGGAGATCTCGGATTCGGCCTACGTCGCGGTCAACATGAAGCTCATGACGCGCATGGGCCGCAAGGTCCTCGACGTGCTGGGCGATGGCGACTTCGTGAAGTGCCTGCACTCGGTGGGCGCGCCGCTCGCCGCGGGCCAGGAGGATGTCGCGTGGCCGTGCAACAAGGACCACAAGTACATCGTCCACTATCCCGAGACGAAGGAGATCGCGTCGTTCGGCTCCGGGTATGGCGGCAACGCGCTCCTCGGCAAGAAGTGCCTCGCGCTTCGCATCGCGTCCGTCATGGGCCGCGAGCAGGGCTGGCTCGCCGAGCACATGCTGATCCTCGGCGTCGAATCGCCGGAAGGAAAGAAGCGCTACGTGACCGCGGCATTCCCGAGCGCGTGCGGCAAGACCAACTTCGCGATGCTCATCCCGCCGCCCGCGTTCAAGGGCTGGAAGGTCACGACCGTCGGCGACGACATCGCGTGGATCAAGCCGTCGAAGGAAGGCGAGCTTCGAGCGATCAACCCGGAGGCCGGTTTCTTCGGCGTGGCTCCGGGAACCTCCTACGCGACGAATCCCAACTGCATGGAGACGATCAAGTCCGACACGATCTTCACCAACGTGGCGCTCACGCCCGAAGGCGACGTGTGGTGGGAAGGCATGACGAAGGAGCCGCCCGCGAAGCTCACGGACTGGACCGGCAAGGAGTGGACGCCGGGCTGCGGGCGAACCGCGGCGCATCCGAACGCGCGCTTCACGGTCTCCGCCGCGCAGTGCCCCTCGATCGATCCCAAGTGGGACGATCCGGCGGGCGTGCCGATCAGCGCCTTCATCTTCGGCGGACGGCGCTCGAGCACCGTGCCGCTCGTGACCGAAGCGCGCAACTGGGAAGAAGGCGTGTACATGGCCTCGACACTCGGCAGCGAGACGACCGCCGCGATCGTGGGCCAGGTCGGCGTGGTGCGCCGCGATCCGTTCGCGATGCTCGCGTTCTGCGGCTACAACATCACGGACTACTTCCGCCACTGGCTCTCGTTCGGCAAGAAGCTTTCGCGCACGCCGAGGATCTATCTCGTCAACTGGTTCCGCAAGGGCGCCGACGGCAAGTTCATCTGGCCGGGCTACGGCGAGAACATGCGCGTGCTGAAGTGGATCGTGGAGCGCGTCGAAGGCAAGGCGCGGGCGGAAGCCACGACGCTCGGCAACGTGCCCCGCTACGCCGATCTCGACTGGACCGGCCTGGAGAACTTCGGCGCCGAGAAATACGCCGACGCCACGTCGATCGTGAAGGAGCAGTGGTCCGGCGAGATGAAGCTGCACATGGAGATGGTCGAGGGGAAACTCTCGCAGGATCGCGTGCCGGCGGAGCTCCTCACCCGATACCAGGCGTTGAAGGCGCTGTATCCGTTCTGACCGTAGAATGGCTCCCGGCCGCTGAATCCGGGAGTCCCTCCATGATCGAATCCGCCGTCGAACAGCGCTCCGAAGCGCTGGTCAGGACGCTGCTCGAGTCCGTCCGCATCGCTTCCGTGAGCCTCACCGGCGAAGGCATCGCCGATCACGTCGCGTTCCTGAAGAAGCGCCTCGAGGGCTGGGGATTCGCCGTGGAGGTGCATCCGACAACCAGCCACCCGATCATCTACGCCGAAGCGGGCCCCGCGAACGCGAAGTTCACTTGGCTCCTGTACGGCCACTACGACGTCTATCCCGCCGACGAGAAGCAGGAAGGCTGGCGCACGAAGCCCTTCGAGCCCGTCGTCGATGGCGATCGCGTGTGGGGCCGCGGCACCGGCGACAACAAAGGCCAGCACCTCGCGATGCTCAATTCGATCGCGCTCTGGCGCGAGCTCCACGGCGAGCTCCCCATCCGGGTGAAGGTGATCCTCGAGGGTGACGAAGAAACGGGCAGCGTGCCGTTGCCGAAATTCATCGAGGCGAACCGCGAGCGGCTGAAGGCCGATCTCTGCCTCTATTCAGACGGGCCCATGTTCCCGAACGACCAGCCGATCCTGATGATGGGCGTGCGCGGAAACCTCGGCCTCGAGTTCATCGCGAAGGGCGCGAAGCGGAATCTCCATTCCGGAAACTTCGGCGGCGTCGCGCCCAATCCCACGCTCGACCTCATCCACCTGCTGGCCGAGATGGTCGATCGCGACGGCAAGCTCCTCGTTCCCGGCGCGGCGTACGCCGAGATCGATGTGGCGCCGGCGGACCGCGAGGCGCTCAAGTCGCTCGGCGTCGATCACGCGGGCTTCAGGGAAAGCGTGGGCTGCGAGCCCACCACCGGCGCCGACGATGCGCTCTTCCACGAGCGCCTCATGCTTCGTCCCGCGTTCAACGTCTCGGGATTCGCCTCGGGCTACACGGGACAGGGACAGAAGACGATCATCTTCAAGGAGGCGCTCGCGAAAGCCGACGTGCGGCTGGTCGGAGGCCAGGATCCCGAAGCGGTGCTCGAGGCGATCCGCAAGTTCGCGCGCGACCGCGGCTACCACGGCATCGAGATCAGGAGCCTGAAGGGCACGCCCGCGTCGCGCACGCCGCTCGATCATCCGATGGTCCCGCTCGTGAGGGGCGCCGTGGAGAAGGGCTTCGCGAAGAAGGTCCTCGTGGTCCCGTCGTTGGGCGGCACGACGCCGGACTTCGTCTTCACGCGGATGCTGGGCCTGCCCTCGATCGTCGTGCCGCTCGCGCCCTACGACGAGAACAATCACGCGCCGAACGAATCCACCAAGGTCTCGCTCTACCTCGCGGGCATCCGCTCGGGATTGCACCTTCTCGAAGCGCTCTCGCGAGACCGTCCTGGCAAACCCTGAACGGTCGGGACTGCCGGGAAGTTCGCAGGCCGCCGAGGTGGCGACCTAGGCTGCGGCGAGGCTGCGCTTGCGCTTCACCACCGCCGGAAAGAGCTGCATCGCCCGTTCCACCGTGGCCATGAGGCTCTTGCGCGTGGTGCCGTCGCGCGCGGAAGTCGACAGGCCCGCGACGATCGTCGAATAGAAATCCGCGAGGGCGCCGGCGTCCGTATCGGCCGGGACGTCGCCCTCCTCGATGCCGCGCTTGATGCGCGCGCGCATGTGCTCGCGCGACGCGTTGCGTTTCTCGGCGATGACCTTCTGCAGGCGCGACGACGCGTTGGCGCTCGTGGCCGCGGCCATCACCATCATGCAGCCGCGCGGGTGGTCACCTTCGCTCAGCTCGCGCGCCATGTAGGTCAGCAATTTTTCGATGGCGCCGCGTGCCGTGGGCTCGTCGGTATAGGGACACTCGTCGCCGCGGCTCCTCGAATAGCTGTCGGCCGCCTCGAGGAAGAGCTGCTCCTTGTCGCCGAACGCCGCGTAAAGGCTGGGCGGATTGATGCCCATCGCTTCCGTGAGGTCGCTGATCGACGCGGCCTCGAAACCCTTCCGCCAGAAGACCTCGACCGCCGCGGCGAGCGCCGCCTCGCGGTCGAACGAACGCGGCCGGCCGCGCGGCTTGGCGGCTTTCGGGGCGGACGCATCACGAGTTTTCATAGTAATCGATACTAAATTGATTCCACCGCTTGGTCAAGCCCCTACGCCGCGACGCCGGCCTGGGGCGCGCTTCGCAATCGCTTCATGTCCGTGGCGGGCGGCACCCCGAAGAGCCGGCTGTACTCGCGGCTGAACTGGCTGGGGCTTTCGTAGCCCACGCGGTGGCCGGCGGTGGCCGCATCCAGGTCCTCGCTCATCAACATCTGGCGCGCCTCCTGCAGGCGCAGCTGCTTCTGGAACTGCAGCGGGCTCATCGCCGTCATGGCCCGGAAATGCTCGTGGAACGCCGAGGGACTCATGTTGGCCAGGGCCGCGAGATCCTCGACGCGAAGGGGCTGCGTGAAATTGCGGCGCAGCCAGTCGACCGTGCGCGCGATGCGGCGCGACTGCCCGGAGCCCGTCGCGATCTGGCGCAGCTTGTGCCCGTGCTCGCTCTTCAGCACGCGGTAGAGGATCTCGCGGCGAATGCCACCTTCGAGCGCCGCGATGTCCTCGGGCGTGTCGATGAGACGCAGCAGCCGCACGAATGCGTCGGCGAGCTCGAGGCCCGTGCGCGTGAGGTAGAGGCCCCGCGAAGGCGGCGCTTCCTCGCTCATCGCGGGCGGGGCTTCCAGCAGCAGCGATGCGATCTCGCGGGGGTCCACGTCGATCTTGAAGGATAGATAGGGCTTCTCGGCGCTCGCCTGGACCACCTGGCCGGTGACCGGAAGGTCGATCGAGCCCACGAGGTAGTTGGCGCGGTCGTAGAGGTAGACCTCCTCGCCCAGCGTCATGCGCTTGGCGCCCTGGGCGATCACGGCGATGCACGGGTTGTGCACGCCGTGGATGCAGGCGAGCTGGGGAGCGGAGCGGCGGTGCAGCACCAGGCCGCGGATCGGGGTCGCGTGCGAGCCCTCGCCCGCCGCGGTGAATCGGGTAATCAGCGCCGTCATCTCGTCGAGCGCCGCTTCGAGCCTAAGGTCTTGTGTCGTCATGGCTTGCACGTTACTCCGCGCCGATTGCCGATGCCAAGCGTTTTTCCGCCGGTCCGGAGGATCAGGCAAGGACCGCCCCGGATCGGGCTAACGGGGGACGGCGCCTGCGTAAGAGACTGCGTTCCCAGCAGCCGCCGCAACGCCGCGTCACATATTGTATAGCGATCGATAAAAAAATGCTTGACAGCGTTTCGTAGTGGCCGCTACAGTTCAGCCATCGTTGTATATCAATCGCTACATATATTACACCCGAGTTACCAGGAGCCTCAACATGCCGTCCCCAGCCATCGCCCGCCGTCACCCCCTCGCGTTCGCCGTCGCCGCAGCCCTTGGCGTGGCCGCCTTCAGCGCCGCCGTCCTCATGCACCGCGCTTCAAACGCCGCCGCGCCCGCCGCGCCGCAGGCGACCCCCGTCGTCGTGTCGGCCGTCGAGCCTACCGAGGTCATGACGTGGGACGAATTCTCCGGGCGCCTCGAGGCGGTCGATCGCGTGGACGTGCGCTCGCGCGTGGCCGGTGCCGTGCAGGCGATCCATTTCAAGGAGGGCGCCCTCGTGAAAGCGGGAGACCTCCTCGTCACGATCGATCCCGAGCCCTATGCCGCCGAAGTCGATCGTGGCGCGGCGCAGGTGCTGGCCGCACAGGCGCGCCTGGACAACGCAAGGACCGAGCTCGACCGCGCCCAACACCTGTGGGACGAAAGCGCAATCGCCAAGCGCGAGCTCGACGAGCGCGTGAACGCCCGCCGCGAAGCCGAAGCGAACCTGCGCGGCGCCGAGGCAGCGCTGCAATCCGCGAAGCTGAACCTCAGCTACACGCAGGTGCGCGCGCCGGTGTCGGGCCGCGTCGGCAGGCTCGAAGTCACGGTGGGCAACCTCGTCCCGGCGGGGCCCGGAGCTCCGGTACTCACCACGCTGGTGTCGGTGAACCCGATCTACGCGAGTTTCGACGCGGATGAGCAGGTCGTCACGCGCGCCCTCAAGGACGCACAAGCCTCGCCCCAGGCCGGTCTGGGTTCCATCCCGGTGCTGATGGGCACGGGCGGGACGGGCGAGACGCCGTATCGCGGCAAGCTGCAGCTCATCGACAACCAGGTGAACGCGAAGAGCGGGACCGTGCGGGTCCGCGCCATCTTCGACAACGCCGACGGCAGCCTCATCCCCGGCCAGTTCGCGCAGCTCAAGCTGGGGCGCCCGCATTCGGAGACGGCGCTCCTCATCAACGAGCGCGCGGTCGGCACCGACCAGAGCAAGAAGTTCGTGTTCGTCGTGGACCGCGAGAGCAAGGCCGCCTATCGCGAGATCTCGCTGGGCGCCAACGTGGACGGCCTTCGCATCGTGACCGCGGGCCTGAAGCCCCACGACGTCGTCGTCGTGAACGGCCTGCAGCGCGTGCGTCCCGGCGCACTCCTCGCCCCGACACCAACGAAAACCGCCTCGAACTAGACATGAACCTCTCCAAATTTTTCATCGATAGACCCATCTTCGCGGGCGTGCTGTCGCTGCTGATCCTCATCGCGGGCCTGATCGCGATGCGAATCCTGCCGATCGCGGAATATCCGGAAGTCGTGCCACCGTCGGTCCTCGTGCACGCGCAATATCCCGGCGCCAACCCCAAGGTGATCGCCGAAACCGTGGCGATGCCGCTCGAGGAGCAGATCAACGGCGTCGAGAACATGCTCTACATGAGCAGCCAGGCGACCGCCGACGGCAACCTCACGCTCACCGTCACGTTCAAGCTGGGCACCGATCCCGACAAGGCGCAGCAGCTCGTGCAGAACCGCGTCTCGCAGGCCGAGCCGCGGCTGCCGGAGGAGGTTCGCCGCCTGGGCATCACGACGGTGAAGGGCGCCGTCGACCTCACGATGGTCGTGCACCTCGTGTCGCCCAACGAGCGGTACGACATGACGTACCTGCGCAACTACGCGCTGCTCAACGTGAAGGACCGGCTCGCGCGCATCGAGGGCGTCGGGCAGGTGCAGCTCTACGGCGCGGGCGACTACTCGATGCGCGTGTGGCTCGACCCGCGCAAGGTCGCCGAGCGCGGGCTCTCCGCGGGCGACGTGGTGCGCGCGATCCGCGAGCAGAACGTGCAGGCGGCCGCCGGCGTGGTGGGCGCTTCCCCGGGCCTTCCCAAGGCGGACCTGCAGCTGTCGATCAATGCGCAGGGGCGGCTGCAGAACGAGGAAGAGTTCGGCGACATCATCGTGAAGACCGATGCGGGCGGGGCGGTCACGCGCCTTCGCGACGTGGCGCGCATCGAGCTGGGCGCTTCGGAGTACGCGCTGCGTTCGCTGCTCAACAACAAGCCGGCCGTGGCGGTGCCGATCTTCGCCGCGCCCAATTCGAATGCAATCCAGATCTCCGACAACGTGCGCGCCACGATGGCCGAGATCAAGGAGAGCATGCCCGAGGGCGTGGACTACGAGATCGTCTACGACCCGACGCAGTTCGTGCGGGCCTCGATCAAGGCGGTCGTCGAGACGCTGCTGGAGGCGATCGCGCTGGTGGTGCTGGTTGTGATCCTGTTCCTCCAGACCTGGCGCGCCTCCGTGATCCCCCTCGTCGCCGTGCCGGTGTCGGTGATCGGCACCTTCGCGGTGCTGCACCTCTTCGGCTTCTCGATCAACGCGCTCTCGCTCTTCGGCCTGGTGCTCGCGATCGGCATCGTCGTCGACGACGCCATCGTGGTGGTCGAGAACGTCGAGCGAAACATCGAGGCGGGCCTTTCGCCGCGCGATGCCACGTATCGCGCCATGCGTGAAGTGTCCGGCCCGATCATCGCCATCGCCCTGGTGCTGGTGGCGGTGTTCGTGCCGATGGCCTTCATCACCGGCCTTTCGGGCCAGTTCTACAAGCAGTTCGCGCTCACGATCGCGATCTCGACAGTGATCTCGATGGTCAATTCGCTCACGCTCTCGCCGGCGCTGGCCGCGCTGTTGCTGAAGGGCCGCGACGCGCCGCCGGATGCATTGACGCGCTTCATGGATCGCTGGCTGGGGTGGCTCTTCCACGGATTCGATCGCCTCTTCAAGCGCGGCGCGAATGCCTACACCGGCCGCCTGGGCGGCGTGCTCACGCGCAAGGCCCTCGCGATGGGCGTGTACCTCGTCGTCGCGGCGATCACGTTCGCGCTCTTCAAGGCGGTGCCCAGCGGCTTCGTGCCCACGCAGGACAAGCAGTACCTGATCGGCTTCGCCCAACTGCCCGATGGCGCCACGCTCGATCGCACCGAGGAAGTGATCCGCAAGATGGGCGACATCACGCTCAAGCAGCCGGGCGTGGAGGCCGCGGTGGCATTCCCGGGGCTGTCCATCAACGGCTTCACCAACAGCTCGAACGCGGGGATCGTGTTCGCGACGCTCAAGCCCTTCGACGAGCGCCGCGGCAAGGACCTTACGGGCGCCGCCATCGCGCAGCAGCTCAACCAGAAGTACGCCGCGATCCCCGACGCCTTCATCGCGATGTTCCCGCCGCCGCCCGTGCAGGGCCTCGGCACCACGGGCGGATTCAAGCTGCAGATCGAGGACCGCGCCTCGCTGGGCTACGACGCGCTCGATGCGGCGCTGAAGGCGTTCATGACGAAGGCCTACCAGGCACCCGAGGTCGCCGGCGTCTTCTCGGGCTTCCAGGTGAACGTGCCGCAGCTCTACGCCGACATCGACCGCACCAAGGCGAGCCAGCTTGGAGTCCCGGTGACTGAAGTCTTCGACGCGATGCAGATCTACCTCGGCAGCCTCTACGTGAACGACTTCAACCGCTTCGGGCGGACCTATTCCGTACGCGTGCAGGCCGATGCGCCGTTCCGCGCGCACGCCGAGGACGTGGGACTGCTCAAGGTGCGCTCGAGCACCGGCGAGATGGTGCCGCTGTCGGCGCTGCTCAACGTGCGTCCGTCCGCGGGACCCGAGCGCGCCATGCGCTACAACGGGTTCCTCACCGCGGACCTGAGCGGTCGTCCCGCACCCGGATATTCCTCGGGGCAGGCGCAGGCCGCCGTCGAGCGCATCGCCGCCGAGACGCTGCCGCCCGGCATGCGCTTCGAGTGGACCGAGCTCACGTACCAGGAGATCCTCGCGGGCAATTCCGCGGTGTGGGTATTCCCGCTCTCGATCCTGCTGGTGTTCCTCGTGCTCGCGGCGCTCTACGAGAGCCTGGCCCTTCCGCTGTCGATCATCCTCATCGTGCCGACGGCGTTGTTCGCCGCGATGACCGGCGTGTGGCTCACGCATGGCGACAACAACATCTTCACGCAGATCGGCCTCATGGTGCTCGTGGGACTCTCCGCCAAGAACGCGATCCTCATCGTGGAATTCGCACGCGAGCTCGAATTCGCCGGGCACAAGCCCATGCACGCGGCAGTCGAGGCGGCGCGCCTGCGGCTGCGTCCAATCCTGATGACATCCGCCGCGTTCGTGATGGGCGTCGTGCCGCTCGCATTCGCGACCGGTGCGGGCGCCGAGATGCGCCAGGCCATGGGCGTGGCCGTCTTCTCCGGAATGATCGGAGTGACCGCGTTCGGCCTTTTCCTCACGCCGGTGTTCTACGTGCTGCTGCGCGGCGTCTCCGGCAACCGTCCCCTTACCCAACATGGCGAGACGCCTCACACCGAGGCCTTCGCCGGATCTTCGGACTGACGACAATGAAACTGCAAATGCTGGTGGCCGCGCTCGTCCTCGCCGGTTGTGCGACCGTCCCCGACATCGACGCGTCGCGCATCCCGGCCGCGCCCGCGCAATTCAAGGAGGCCGCGAAGGCCCCCGCCGCTCCGGCCATGCTGCCCGCCGATGGCGCGTGGTGGAAGACGTTCAACGATCCCGTGCTGGACGACCTCGTCGCCCGCGCGGAGCGCAACAACGCGAGCATCGAGACCGCGGCGGCGCGGCTCGCGCAGGCGCGCGCCTTCGCGAAGGCCGCGGATGCCGAGCGCATGCCGCAGGCGAGCCTCGACGCGAACGTCGGTCGCCTGGGTGGCATCGTGGACAACACGTCGGGGCCCGCGCGAACTTTCGGCGCCGTGGGTGCGAATCTCTCCTACGAGGTCGACCTCTTCGGCAAGCTCTCGAAGGCGAGCGAGGCGGCGCGCCTCGATGCGCAGTCGCGTGAAAGCCTGCTCGTTAGCACGCGCCTTCTCGTCGACGCCGAAGTCTCGCAAACCTATCTCGCGATACGCGCGCTCGACGAGGAGCGCGCCCTCGTGAGGAGCACCGTCGCCGCATACCAGGACACGCTCGACCTCACCGAGCGCCGCTATCGCGCCGGCGACGTGGCCGAGCTGGACGTCGAGCGCGCGCGCACGGAAGTGGCCGCGACCGAGTCCGATGCGTTCGCACTCGATCGCCGCCGCGCCGAGCTGGAACACGCGCTCGCGGTGCTCGTGGGCGACGTGTCGTCCCGCTTCGACCTGCCCGTCGCCCCCTGGAGCACCGCGCTGCCCACGATTCCCGCGGGAGTGCCGAGCACGGTCCTCACGCGCCGTCCCGACGTGAGGGCCGCGCAGAGCGCGATGCAGGCGGCAGCGCAACGCGTGGGCGTCGCGAAAGCCGACTGGTTCCCGGACGTGGCGCTCACGGCTTCCGGCGGTTACGCGTCGTCGGAGCTGGGCCAGCTGCTCAAGTGGCCGGCGCGCGCGTGGCTCGTGGGCGCCGTCTTCTCGACGCCTCTCTTCGACGGAGGCCGGCGCACGGCGAACATCGCCAATTCGAACGCGCAGCTGGACGAATCGATGGCGCGCTATCGCGAGCAGGTCCTTGTCGCTTTCCGCGACGTGGAGGACCAGCTCTCGGCGCTGCGCATCCTCGCGAGCCAGTCGGATGCGCAGGCGCGCGCAGTGGCGTCGGCGACACGATCGACGACGATCTCCGACGTGCGCTATCGCAATGGACTCGTGAGCCAGCTCGATCTCCTCGACGCCCGGCGTAGCGAGCTTCGCAACCGCCGCGAGGCACTCCAGGTGCGCGCGGCCCAGTACCAGGCGACCGTCGGGCTCGTGAGGGCCCTGGGCGGTGGATGGGGGAATGCATCATGAAACAAGGCAACGAAGGAACCGTCGCAGTCGTGGGCCTCATGGTCCTGTCCATGGCCCTCGTCGTGATGATGGTGGCGTAGCTTCGGTGGTCCGGTGAGCATTGCGATGCTGCAAAGCTTCCTTGCGCCCGTGTGGCTTCCTCGGCGAGCCGTTGGTTCTTATCGTGATCGTGACGATAGGCAACCTGCGGAGGTACGCATGATCACCAGGCGGAAGGAGGCGTGACGTGGGCCGCGCAGCCCTCGTGCTCACCGGCGGCGGCGCGCGCGCCGCGTACCAGGCGGGAGTGCTCCATGCCGTGGCGCGCATTCGCGGCGAAACCCGGGCGCCTCGCGCGAACCCTTTTCCAATCATCACCGGGAGCTCGGCGGGGGCCATCAACGCCGTCGCGCTCGCTGCCCGCTCCGACGATTTCGATGGGGCGGCGCGCGCGCTCGCGGGGACCTGGGGCTCGCTCAATCCCGAGACGATCTACCGCGCCGATGCGTGGTCGATGCTGCGAACGGGCGCGCGCTGGCTCTCGATGCTCACGATGGGCTGGGCGATGGCCGATCGCATCAAGCCCAGCGCGCTGCTCGACAACGCACCGCTCGCCGACCTCATCGACCGGATCGTGCGGTTCGAGCGTATCCCGGACTTGCTGCGCGCGGGTCACGTCCAGGCGCTGGCGGTAACGGCGTCCAGCTACGGCTCGGGTCATAACGTCACTTTCTATACCGCGCAGGAACCCGTCCTTGCGTGGCGCCGTTCGCTTCGCATGTCGGTGTCCGCGAGCATCACGCGAGATCACCTGATGGCTTCCGCGGCGATCCCGTTCGTGTTCCCCGCCGCGGCGCTCGAGATCGAGGGCGGCCGCCAATGGTTCGGCGACGGCTCGATGCGCCAGGCGGCGCCGATCTCGCCTGCGATCCACCTGGGCGCCGAACGCGTCTTCGTCGTGGGTTCGGGCCCCATGAGAGAGCCCTGGCGCGAGCCGCCCGTGGAGTCGGGCTATCCGTCGATCGCGCAGATCGGCGGGCACGCGCTGTCGAGCATTTTCCTCGATTCGCTCGCGGCAGACGTCGAACGGCTCGAGCGCATCAATCGAACCGTCGCGCTGCTGAGTGCCGAAGCCGCGGCGAAGAGCCCGGTGAAGCGGATCGAAGTGCTCGTGATAGAGCCCAGCGAAAGGATCGACGACATCGCCGCGCGTCACGTGCGCAAGCTCCCCTCGCCGCTGCGCGTGCTGCTTGGCGGCATCGGCGTGCGTAGCGCCAATGGCCGCGAGGCCAGTGGCACGGCGCTTGCGAGCTACCTGCTGTTCGAGCCCGGGTTCCTGACCGAGCTGATCGCGCTCGGCGAGCGCGACGCGCTTGCGCGCCGCGAGGATATCGCCCGTT
Source organism: Usitatibacter sp. (assembly GCA_035308545.1). Taxonomy (GTDB): domain Bacteria; phylum Pseudomonadota; class Gammaproteobacteria; order Burkholderiales; family Usitatibacteraceae; genus Usitatibacter. Next base: position 423 of record DATGGI010000237.1, on the reverse strand, counting down.
TCTTCGGCTGGAATCGCCAGGAATCGCCGGCCCCGGTCGTGAGGCTGGCGGCCCTCCCGGACCGCGTGAGCGCCGCGAGCTGATCCTCAAATGAGCCGCGCATCGAACGATGTGACGAAGGATTCGGGGCGCCCTTCCTACGCGGGGCCCCTCCTGGGAATGCTCCTCCTCTTCGTCGCGCTGCTCGTCCTGGGATTGGCATGAAAACGATCGGCAAGGGCGTCGATGAAGACCCGCGTGCGCGCCGGCAGGAGCTTGCGCTGCGGGAATACCGCGTAGAGCGGCGCGGGCGGAAGCTGCCACTCGGGAAGCACGCGCACGAGCTGCCCCAGCCGCACGTGCGGCTCGACCGAGCGCAGCTCGCACATCGCGATGCCCGCGCCGTTGATGGCCAGCCGGACGAGCATCTCCAGCGAGTTGGCG
>DATGGI010000236.1:0-2984 GCA_035308545.1 Usitatibacter sp. | reverse complement strand
GCGATCCAGGCCCTCCAGGCGATCGCCATAGCGCTCGACGCGTGGCGGACCCAGCTCGAGGATCGCGTTGATCAACGCCACGAGGAATGCCGCATCGGTGCCGGGACGGATGAAGTGGTGCCGCGTCGCCGCTTCAGCCGTCTCGGTGTGGCACGGATCGATCACGACGACCTTGCCGCCGCGTTCCCGGATCGCCTTCAGCCGCTTCGCCACGTCGGGCACGCTCATGATGCTGCCGTTGGATGCGACGGGATTCGCGCCGAGGATCAGCCAGTACGACGTATGGTCCACGTCGGGAATCGGGAACATGAAGTAGTGCCCGAACATCGCGTGGCATGCGACGTGCTGCGGCAACTGGTCTACCGACGTGGCGGAAAAACGATTGCGCGTGCGCAGCGCGCGGATGAGCGCGGGCGCGTTCAGGATGCTGCCGACGTGGTGCGCGTTCGGGTTGCCCAGGTACACGCCCAGCGCGTTCGGGCCACGTTCGGCCTGGATCGCGGCGAACCGGCCCGCCACGAGGTCGAAGGCTTCCTCCCAGGAAATGGGCCGCCAGTCGCTTCCAACGCGCTGTACGGGGCCGCGCAAGCGGTCGGGATCGTTGTGCACGTCGATCAGCGCGACCGCCTTGGGGCACACGTGGCCGCGGCTGAAGGTGTCCTCGGCATCGCCGCGCACCGACACGATTTCGTCGCCGCGCGTGCGGATCTCGAGGCCGCAGAGCGCTTCGCAGAGGTGACATGCCCGATAGGTGACGCGATCCATACGGGCAATATACGCCGTGGGTGCTGCACCAACGCGCGATCGGGCCCGCGACGAGGATGCAGCCGTGGGCCCGCGTCCCGCTCGTTCAGGATTTGTAGAAATACGGATCGAGCACGGAGATGGGCGTGATCCGGTCGACCGGCACGTTGCTGCGCGCGGCGGCTTCGCGAATCGCCTCGGGCGACGGGCCGTCGTAGATGCAGAAGGTCTTGCGCAGGTCCTGCGTCACGTAGGAATGAACCCAGGTGACGCCACCCTTCGCGTTGTTGCCGACGATGGTGAGGCACGCATCGGCGCCCTTGTCGTTCATCGGGATGCGCAGTCCGTCGGGGAACGTCCGCTCGACCATGTAGCGAGGCATGTGCTGCTCCTTTCGATTTCAGTTGGCGGCGTGATTGCCGTGGACGAAAGGATCGCAATCGCGGCGCGCGGGCGCCTCGGCGGAACTACCCAGATTGCGGCCCGGAGCTACCTATCTTGCGGGACGAGGCCCTCGCGGGAAGCGGTCGCCACCGCCTCCGTGCGCGTCCGCGCGCCCAGCTTGCGGAGCACCGCGTCCACATGGTGGTCGATGGTGCGCACCGAGCGGGACAGCCGCGCGGCGATCTCGGAATTGCGCATGCCGCTCGCGAGAAGCCGGAGGATCTCCATCTCGCGGTCCGTGAGGCCATGGGGATTGCCCTGCGTGGAGGCGCGGGCGCCGCGAGGCAGGCCACGAACTCCCGCTTCGCGCATTTGCGCCCGCAGCAGGGTGGCGGCCGGATTCGCATCCAGGCGCTCGAATGTCGCGAGGGCCTCGAGCTGCGCCTTGGCGTCTCCTCCGGAAAGCGCACGCGCGCGCTCGTAGGGACATCCGATGCGCAGCCATTCCTCGCTCGCTTCGCGCCACTTCCCTTCCAGCTCCAGCGCAAACGGCCTCGCCAGGGATCCCGCGATCGGGTCCGCGTGACCCGAGCGGCGCAGCCAGAAAGCGGCTTCTCCGATAAACCACCGATGCCGGTGACGTTGCGCGAGCGCGAGAACCTCGCCCGCTTCCCTGCGCACCGCATCCATCTCGCCGCGGGCAAACTCCGCCTCGGCACGAGCGAGGCGCACGGGACCGACCCGCTGGAGCGTGTGCGTCGCGCTGGCGAGCGCGAGGGCTTCGTCCAGCACTTCGATCGCACCGGGGTCGCCGCGACGAACGCGCAGGCGTCCAAGCGCGCACAGGGCCATGATCCGCGTCGTGTTGGGTTCGCTCTGTAGCGCGAGCACCTCCCGGGCATGCGCCTCGCAATCGTCCCAGCGCCCCAGGAAGAGGTCGTAGAGGGCGAGCCATGCGAGGGCGTAGTTGCGGAAGAAGTCGATCTCGTGGCGCCCCGCGTACTCCAGCGTCTTGCGCAGGTAAGGCTCACCTTCCGCGAAGCGGAAGACTTCGCCCAACCCGGAGCCGAGATTCGAGTAGGCGTTGGCCGCCACGTAGTGGATTCCTTCGGCGAGCGCCATCTCGATGGCGCGCTCGACGTTCGGTACGGCCGCGGGATCGTCCAGGAAGATGAGCGCGCAGCCCAGCGTGCTGTGGGCCGCCGCAAGGAGGTGCCGGTCGCCGAGCGGCGTGCCCATCTCGATCGCCTTGCGCGCCCAGCCGGCGCTCTCGGCGCAATCGCGGTTGAGCATGCGCAGCTGCGCTTCCACGCGATAGGCGCAAGCCAGCGACGGGCTGGCGGGCCGCGTCTCGAGCAGCTCGATGGCACGGCGGCTCGATGCGTCGGCGTCGTCGTTGCGAAGCGCGAGGACGTAGTGCATCGACAACTGGCTCAGGTTCTCGCCTTCGAGGAGGGTGCGGCCGCGTCCTTCGAGCATCGCCGCGATTCGCTCCCTTGCCGCGATCGCTTCGGAGAGCTGGTTGGTCGAGTGGCATTCGATCGCATAGCGTTCGAGCCAATCGATGCGCTCGTCCTCGGTCGCATCGGATGCCTGCGCGAGCAATGCGCGGTAGTGCGACGCGGCCTCGCGATGCGATCCCCGGCGCGAGGCAAGGGCGGCCGCGGATGGCGCATGCTTCCGGACGGCGGCGAGGTCGCCGGCACGGACCGCGTGGTGCACGATGCGCGCCGGCGTCGCGCTCGCATCCGAGGAAAGCGCGTGAAGCACTTTCGCGTGCAGCGATTGCGCGAGCGGCACGGAAAGCGAACGCTCGACGGCGACGCGCGCGAGCTCGTGCCGGAAGAAGATCCAGG
>DATGGI010000235.1:0-6083 GCA_035308545.1 Usitatibacter sp. | reverse complement strand
TGGCCCGCGTTCACGATGCCCATCGTCATGCCGGCCTTGGCGGCGTGGTAGAGGAACGCGGTGTGCATCGCCTCGCGCACGCCGTCGTTGCCGCGGAACGAGAAGGAGAGGTTCGACACGCCGCCCGAGGTCCTCGCGTGCGGCAGGTGGCGGTGGATCCACGCCACGGCCTCGATGTAGTCGACGCCGTAGGTCGCGTGCTCCTCGATGCCGGTCGCGACCGCGAAGATGTTCGGGTCGAAGACGATGTCCTCGGGCGGGAAGCCGACGCGCTCGGTGAGGATCCGGTAGCAGCGCTCGCAGATCGCGACCTTGCGCTTGAGCGAGTCGGCCTGCCCCTTCTCGTCGAAAGCCATCACGATCACGGCGGCGCCGTAGCGTCGCGCGAGGCGCGCGTGCTTCACGAACTCGGCCTCGCCCTCCTTGAGCGAGATGGAGTTCACCACGGGCTTGCCCTGCACGCACTTCAGCCCCGCCTCGATCACGCTCCACTTCGAGCTGTCGATCATGATGGGCACGCGCGCGATGTCGGGTTCCGACGCCACGAGCTGCAGGAAGCGCGTCATGGCCGCGGCCGAGTCGAGCATCGCCTCGTCCATGTTCACGTCGATCACCTGCGCGCCGTTCTCGACCTGCTGGCGCGCCACCGCGAGCGCTTCCCCATAGTCGCCCGCGAGGATGAGGCGCGCGAAGGCCTTGGAGCCAGTGACGTTGGTGCGCTCGCCCACGTTCACGAAGAGCGAGTCGTCGCCCACGTTGAGGGGCTCGAGTCCCGCGAGGCGCAGCTTCGGCGCGATCTTCGGGACGATGCGCGGCTTGAACGCCGAGACGATGTCGACGATGGCGCGGATGTGGTCCGGCGTGGTCCCGCAGCATCCGCCCGTGATGTTGAGCCAGCCGCTCTCGGCCCACTCGCGAATGTAGCCCGCGGTCTCCGCCGGCAGCTCGTCGTACTCGGCCATCGCGTTCGGAAGGCCCGCGTTCGGGTGCGCCGAGACGTAGACGTCGGCGATGCGAGCGAGCTCTTCCACGTGCGGGCGGAGTTGCTTCGCGCCCAGCGCGCAGTTGAATCCGATCGAAAGGGGCTTCGCGTGCCGCACCGAATTCCAGAAGGCCTCGGCGGTCTGGCCCGAGAGCGTGCGCCCCGAGGCATCGGTGATCGTCCCGGAGATCATCACGGGCAGGCGCCCGCCCGCTTCCTCGAAGTATTCGTCGATCGCGAAGAGCGCCGCCTTGGCGTTCAGCGTGTCGAAGATCGTCTCGACCATGATGAGATCCACGCCGCCTTCCACGAGCGCGCGCGCCGCGACCTTGTACGCGTCCTTCACCTGGTCGAATGTCACCGCGCGATAGCCCGGGTCGTTCACGTCGGGCGAGAGCGAGAGCGTGCGGTTCATCGGGCCGAGGACGCCCGCGACGAAGCGCGGCTTGCCCGGCGTGCGCGCGGAGAACGAATCGGCGACCTCGCGGGCGATGCGCGCCGAGGCGAGGTTCATCTCCGCGACGATGTCCTCGAGTCCGTAGTCGGCTTGCGAGATCGCCGTGGAGTTGAATGTATTGGTCTCGAGGATGTCGGCGCCGGCCTCGAGGTACTGCGCGTGGATCTCGCGCACGACATCGGGCCTCGTGATCGACAGCAGGTCGTTGTTGCCGCGCAGGTCCTTGCGGAAGTCCCTGAACCGGTCGCCGCGGAATTGCGCTTCGGTGAGCCCGTAGCGCTGCACCATCGTGCCCATGGCGCCGTCGAGCACGAGGATGCGCTGCTTGAGCGCGTCGAATAGCGCGGCGAGTCGGGCGGAACGTGTCGAGGTCGGTTGGTCCATCGTTTAGCGGTATTTGTTGAGCGCCCGCAAGCTGACGATCAAATCGGCGCTATGGAGGGACATTTTACATTGGGCTCCCGCCCACCGCAAACTACCGCTCCGCGGTGGCGAGGCGAAGTCCGAGCGCGACCAGGACGCCGCCGCTCACGCGGTTCATCCACGTGACCATCGACGGGTTCCGGAGCACGCGCTCGGAGAGGCTTCCCGCCGCGATGCCCACCGCCGACTTCACCGGCAGCGCGAGCAGCGCGTAGAGGATGCCGAGGAACGCGAGGTCGCGCGTGGGATGCGCGCTCGACGGATCCACGAATTGCGGCAGGAACGCGAAGAAGAAGAGGACGATCTTCGGATTGGTCACGTTCGAGAGCACGCCCTGCCACACGAGGGCCGCCGGCGAGAGCCTGTCGCCGGCCGCGCCGATTCCGGCGCGCGCATCGCGCGACAGCAGCATCTTCGCGCCGAGGTAGACCAGGTAGGCGGCGCCGGCGAGCTTGAGCGTCACGAAGAGCGACTCGCTCGCGTGCAGGATCGCGCCCACCCCGAGGGCCGCGAGCGCCGTATGCACGAGGATGCCGATGCACACGCCGAAAGCCGAGCACACGCCGGCGAACCGGCCCTGCGCGAGCGAGCGCGTGATCACGTAGATCATGTCCTGCCCCGGCGTCGCGATCAGCGCGAGCGAGGCGGCGACGTAAAGACCCAGCGAAGGCGCGTTCAAGCCCTGGCGTTCGCGGCGAGCCAGTCGAGCGCGAGGGCCGAGAGCGACTTCACGCCGAGCTTGAGGCACTCCTCGTCGACGAAGAAGCGCGGGCTGTGGTTGGGCGCGGCCTTCGAGGCGTCGCGGTCGCGCTGCGTGCATCCCACGAAAAAGAAGAAGCCCGGCACCTGCTTCTGGAAGAACGAGAAGTCTTCCGCGCCGCAGACCTTGTCGACCACCTTCACGTTCTCGTCGCCGGCCATGCGGCCGAGCGTGGGGACCGACCACTCGGTGAGCTTCTCGTCGTTCACGGTGACGTCGTACCAGCGGTGGATGTGCACCTTCGCCGTCGCGCCTCCCGCGGCGGCGATCATCTCGCTGATGCGCTTCACGTGGCCGTGGATCTCGTCGCGCTGGGCCTCGTCGAAGGTCCGGATCGTGCCCTCGAGCTTCACCTCGTCGGGAATGATGTTGTGCCGCACGCCGCCCTGGAATACGCCCACCGTCACGACGGACGGCTCGTGCGTGATGTTCATCTGCCGCGAGACGATCGTCTGCAGGCCCAACACGATCTGCGAGGTGACGACGATGGGATCGGTGCCGCGCCACGGCATCGCGGCGTGCGTCTGCGTGCCTTTCACGAAAACGCGGAAGTCGTCGGCGGAAGCCATGAACGGGCCGGGACGGTAGCCGATCATTCCCGTGGGAAATATCGACGTCACGTGCAGGCCGAAGATCGCGCCGACGTCGGGATTCCCGAGGCAGCCCTCCTCGATCATCAGCTTCGCGCCGCCATCCTCGCCGATGGGCGGCGTTTCCTCCGCGGGCTGGAAGACGAACTTCACCGTTCCCGGAATCTGCTGGCGCATGCCCGCCAGGAGCTCGGCCACGCCCATGAGGATCGACGTGTGGGCGTCGTGGCCGCAGGCGTGCATCACGCCGCAGTCCTGGCCATTCCACTCGGTGCGCACGGCGCTCTTGAAGGGGACGTCGACTTCCTCGGCGACCGGAAGCGCGTCCATGTCGGCGCGCAACGCGACGACGGGGCCGGGCTTGCCGCCTTTCAGGATTCCGACCACTCCCGTGTGCGCGACTTTCTCGCGCACCTCGATGCCGAGCGACCTGAGGTGGTCCGCAACCAGCTTCGCCGTGCGCACCTCGCGGTTGCCGAGCTCCGGGTTCTGGTGGATGTCGCGCCGCCAGGCGACGACCTTGGCGTCGAGGCGGTCGGCGGCGGCGGCGATCGCCGAATCGAAGGGGAAGGGGGTGTCGGGCGCGTTCATGGGGGAAATTCTACGCCGGAAGCCGCCAGCTAATATAATCTTGCGCTTATGGATCACCTGAACCCCAAAGACGCCCACGCGTTCCTCAAGGGCAACCCCGACGCGCTCTTCATCGATTGCCGCAGCGAGATGGAATACATGTTCGTGGGGCATCCGCTGGGCGCCATCATCGTGCCGTGGTACGACGGCGCCGAGTGGGAGCTGAATCCGCATTTCGTGGGCCAGGTGAAGAAGATCGCCGGGGCGAACTTCGACAAGCGCCCCATCGTGCTCATCTGCCGCAGCGGCAACCGCACGCTCGAGGCCGGGGATGCGCTGGAGCGCGCGGGATTCAAGCGCGTCGTGAACGTGCTCTACGGGTTCGAGGGCGAGCTCGACGACAAGCACCATCGCAACACGCGCAACGGCTGGCGCGTGGACGGCCTTCCCTGGGAACAGTACTGACGGAGCGCGGGCCTACCGCGGCTTGAGGCTCAGGTCGCCGTCGGATTGGAAGCGCGTCGATCCGAAGAGCGGCCCGTTCAACTTGCCCTCGAGGTGGTAGCGGAAGTGTTCCAGGCTCTCCGGAGTGGCGCCGTTGAATACCTGGAGCGCGTGGCGCGCGACTTCGACGAGTGAAACGTTCACGCGCACCGGGATCACCGAATCACCGAAACGCGGAACCGAACCTTTCTCGTCGCTCACGCCGGTCGCGACCGTGTAGCCCTGCAGCTCCAGCTTCACATACACGCCGTCGTAGTCGATCGGCTGGTCGTTCGGGTTCACGACGCGCAGCTTCACCAGCATGCGCAGCTCGAGGCCTTCGCCGTCGAGGGGCTCGACGCTCACGATCGTCACCTGGGGCGGGTCGCCGCCCGGCAGGCTCGCGCAGCCGCCCGCGATCAACGACGCGACGGCCAGGGCGGATGCGAGCAGTTTCCTAATCGACGATCTCCGGCGCGGGCTCGGTCGGATCCCCGGGCCTGCGATGCGATATGCGCAAGTATGCTCCCCAGCAAGCGAGCCCGGCGCACATCAGCAGCACCATTCCCAACGCGAGCAATCGCGGGTCGTGCGAGATCGCGGGCGAGATCACGCCGGCGGTCACCACGTTCACCATTCCCGAGACGAATCCCTGCAACGATGCGGCCATCCCGCGCCGCGTCGGGAAGAGGTCGAGCGTGATGAGGACGATCGACGGCATCGCCATCGCGAATCCCATGCCGTAGAACATGATCGGAATCATGGCCCACGGGACGCTGGGCTCGAAGAGCAACGAGTAGGCGAGATCCGCGAGCGAAGCCACGACCATGAATGCGTAGGCGTGCTTCACGGTCTGCGCCGGCTCGTGCCGTCCCGCGGCGCGTCCCGAGAGCTGCGAGCCGGTCATGATTCCCGCGATCATCGGCATGAAGAACCACGCGTACTGCTGCGGGCCCAGGTGCAGGTGCACGCCGAGGAACACGGGCGCCGACACGACGTAGAGGAAGAACGCGTTGAAGTTGAATCCCGCGGCGAGCGAGAGCAGCAGGAAGCGGCGGTGGATCCCGACTTCCTCGTAGCCCTTCAGCAGCGCGACCGGGTGGAACGGCTGGCGGCGCGATTCGGCGAGCGTCTCCGGAAGCCGGATCCATCCCGCGACGATGAGCACGAGCCCCACGCCCGCGAGGAACCAGAAGATCGACCGCCATCCGAGCGACTCGAAGAGCCATCCGCCGATCACCGGCGCGATCGCGGGAGCGAGGCCGAAGAAGAGCGTGACCATCGACATGAGGCGCTGCGTGTCTTCGGCGCCGTAGAGGTCGCGGATCATCGCGCGTCCCACCACCATGCCCGCGCCGACGGACAGGCCCTGAACGATGCGCCAGACGACGAGCGCGTGGATGGTCGACGAGAGCGCGGCGCCCACGGACGCGATCGTGTACACGACGAGCGCCGCGAGGATCACGGGCCGGCGGCCGAAGCTGTCCGAGAGCGCGCCGTGGAAGAGGAACATCAGCCCGAAGGCGAAGAGGTACGCCGAGAGCGTCTGCTGGATCTCGAGGTTCGACGCTGAAAGCGACTGCTGGATCCCGGCGAACGCGGGCAGGTACGCGTCGATGGAGAAGGGGCCCAGCGTCGCGAGTGCGGCGAGCATCGCCGCGAAGGCCCACCGGAAACGGCGGGTGAGGTGGTGTGCTTCGGAGGTCAAGCTCCCATTCTACGGCTCCTCGACGCTGAAGCCTCCGTCTTCGTCGAGCGCGAGCGGGCAATGGGCCGTGGCGTCCATCCAGGCGCAGCCGCGCTCGAGTCCTCCGAAGG
>DATGGI010000234.1:0-5522 GCA_035308545.1 Usitatibacter sp. | reverse complement strand
GAGTTCAACCAGCTCATGACCGGCAGGGTCCAGGCCTACGCGACCAACAGCGACGACCAGCTCATCAACAGCGACTGGGCCGTGCACAAGGTGATGAAGGGTTCCACGCTCGTGCCGGAAGTCGATGCGCTCATGAAGACGGGCAGCCTCGAGCCCGTGGTGAAGCGCAGCGGCAACAGCGTGATGGGCTACTACCCGATGAAGCTCGCGCCGGCGTGCGTGGCGTGCCATGCGCAGAACGGGCTGAAGCAGGCCGAGGGCACGTTCGGCGGAGCGCTGGTCGCGGAAGTCCCGGTCCGGTAGGCCGCGCGGCGTGAGCCTGCAGCGGCTGCTGCGCCTGCTGCCCATCGGCCTCGTCGTGCTGGTGGTGGCGAACATGTCGATGCTGCTCGTCCTCGACCGGCAGGGGCGCGCCACCTTCGAGCGGGCGCGCGTGGCCCAGGTCCAGCGCGATGCGCTCGGAAAGGTCCGCACGAGCTGCGAGGCGCTCACGTTCAAGGCGGTCGCCTGGACCCTCACGCGGCGCAGCACGCAGGGCCGCATCTACGAGGACGGCAAGAAATCCTGCTTCGACGAGCTCGCGCAGGCGTCCTCGGCGATGCCGCGCTCGGCCGATGCGCTCGCGGCGCTGAAGGACCGCCTGGAAAAGCTCGCCACACTGCTCGAGGCCATCCAGGCCGAGCACACCGACGAAACCAAGATGGTCACCGTGGGTCGGCTCGAGCGCGAAGTGCAGCCGCTCACCAACGCCGTCCACAAGGACATCGACGACCTCGCGCGGGCGGCGGACGACGAATCGACGCGGCTCATGAACGAGGCGCTTCGCAAGCAGGAGCAGACGCTGTGGCTGGGCGCGATCGTGGGCGTGCTCGCGATCGCGATCGGCGCGATCCTCGTGCACACCGTGACGCGCCGCATCCTGTCGTCCGTGGACGAGGCCGTGACGGTGGCGAGCGCGCTCGCCGAGGGCGACCTCGGCGTCGCCCCGAACGTGCATCGCGACGACGAGATCGGCAAGATGCTCGCGGCCATGGACAAGGCGCGCCGCGCGTGGATCGCGGCGATCGGGGAGATCCACCAGGTCACGCAGTACATCGCGCAGACCGCTGAGGAGATCGCCCGCGACGCGGGCACCCTCAACGAGAGCAGCGTCCACGCGGCCTCGAACCTGCGCTCAACGGCACGCTCGATGTCGGAGCTGCTCTCGACTGTCGCGGCGTCGACGGCCTCGGCGCGGAAAGCCGCGGAACTCGCGGGCGCGGCCACGGGCTCCGCCCACGAAGGCGAGGCCGCGGTGGCCGAGGTGGTGAAGACGATGGACGACCTGAACGCGGCATCGTCGAAGATCGCCGAGATCGTCGCCGTGATCGATTCGATCGCGTTCCAGACCAACCTCCTCGCGCTGAACGCGGCCGTCGAGGCGGCGCGCGCGGGCGAGCAGGGGCGGGGATTCGCAGTCGTCGCGGCGGAAGTGCGCGCGCTCGCGCAGCGCTCCTCCCAGGCGGCCGGCGAGATTCGCGGGCTCATCGGGACGTCGGTCGCGGGCGTGCAGGCAGGCGCGCGCAACGCCGCGGGCGCGAGCCACAAGATCGTCCACATGGGCGAGTCGATCGAACAGGTCTCGGCGATGATCGCCGACGTGTCCGGGGCGGCGGGCCGCCAGAACGAGCAGATCGACCAGCTCTCGCGCACCATCGGCGAGCTGGACCAGCTCACGCAGAACAACACGCGGATGGTCGGATCCTGGACCGACCGCGCCGGGCACCTGCGCGAGGAGCTGCAGCGCCTCGCGGGCCTGGTGCAGCGCTTCCGCCTGCCCGATCTGCCCGTCGCCGCGGAAGCTTCGCGCCCCGTGCGCTCCGAGCGCCGGGACCTCGTGAGGCGCTAAAATAGCGGTTTTCCCGAGCCGCCTCACACCGTGCAACTTACGCTGGAGCAGTACGAGAACCTCTTGCCCAAGAGCGCCACCGAGCACGAGGGCAAGAAGATGGTGTTCGCCACGCCTTCCATGTTCACGCTCTGGCGGGTCCAGTCGATCCGCGAGAAGGAACCGTGGACGCTCGAATGGATCGCGACGTTCTCGGAAGGCGACGTGCTGCTCGACGTCGGCGCGAACGTGGGGATGTACACGATCTGGGCGGCCGTCACGCGGCAGTGCCCGGTGTACGCGTTCGAGCCGGAAGCGCAGAACTACGCCGTGCTCAATCGCAACATCCAGCTGAACAACGTGCAGTCGCGGGTCCGCGCCTACTGCATGGGCCTTTCCGATGCCACGGGACTTTCGGTCCTGAACATGGCCGACATGCGCATCGGCGGCTCGAATCATTCCGTGGGCGAGGCGCTCGACTTCGAGCACAAGCCGATGCAGACCAATTTCGTTCAGGGCTGCTATGCGTCGACGATCGACGAGCTCGTGGCGACCCGCGCGATGCCGGTCCCGAACCACATCAAGATCGATGTCGACGGCTTCGAGCCGAAGGTGATCGCCGGTGCGCGCAAGACGCTCGGGGATCCCGCGGTGAAATCGCTGCTCATCGAGACCAACCAGAACCTCGCCGATCACATGGAGATGGTCGCGGAGCTCAACGCGCTCGGCTTCAGGCACGAGGAATCCCAGGTCGCTCGCGCCGAGCGCAAGGCCGGAACGTTCAAGGGTGTCGCCGAATATGTCTTCAGACGCTGAGCTGCATCTGCTCTACAAGGTCGGCAACGCGCCGGTCAACCTCTATCCGTTTCCGCATTTCTACCTGCGCGACGTCTTCCCCGCCGATTACTACGCGAAGATGCAGTCGATGCTGCCGGACCCTGCCGCGTTGCGTTCGCTTCCCGAGGTGCGGCCGGTTCCCAAGGGCTCGTACAAGGAACGGTTCGTGATCACCGTGGCGCCGGAAGCGCTCGAGGTGCTGCCGGAGGAGAAGCGCGAGTTCTGGAACGACCTGCGAAGCTGGCTCGTGGGCGGATCGTTCGCGCGCCTCATGCTCGAGAAGTTCAATCCCCAGATCACGCAGCGCTTCACCGGCCAGCGGATCCGCTTCTACGACGAGGCCCTTCTGGTGCAGGACACCACGAACTACGCGCTGGGTCCCCACAGCGACGCGACGCGCAAGGTGATCACGCTCCTTTTCTACCTGCCGCGCGACGAATCGCAGCGCCACCTCGGAACGTCGATCTACCTGCCGAAGGATCGCAACTTCCGCTGCCCGGGCGGGCCGCACTATGGCCGCGACGGCTTCGAGCGCCTCGCGACGATGCCGTTCCTCCCGAACTCGCTGTTCGTCTTCCTCAAGACCAACAACTCGTTCCACGGCGTGGAGCCGGTGCAGGATCCCGACACGCGCCGCTGGCTCCTCCTCTACGACCTGTACCACTCGGTCGAGGTCTAGGGCGTCCTAGTAGTTCAGGTTGGGCGCGAGCCAGCGCTCGGCCTGCGCGAGGTCCATGCCCTTGCGGTGGGCGTAGTCGGCGACCTGGTCGCGTTCTATCTTGCCCACGGCGAAGTAGCGCGCGCGCGGATGGGCGAGATAGAAGCCGCTCACCGAAGCGGCCGGCATCATCGCGAATGAATCCGTGAGAGTCATCCCGGTGTTCTTCCCGGCATCCAGCAGCGCGAAGAGCGTCGCCTTTTCCGTGTGCTCGGGACACGCGGGATATCCGGGCGCGGGACGGATGCCGGCGTATTTCTCGGCGATGAGGTCGTCGGTCGAAAGCGCTTCCCCGGGCGCGTAGCCCCAATACGTGGTCCTCACGAGATGGTGCAGGTGCTCGGCGAACGCTTCGGCGAGCCTGTCGGCGATGGCCTTCAGCATGATGGCGCCGTAGTCGTCGTTCTTCCCGACGAGGTCCTTCAGCCTCGCATCGATGCCGAGGCCGGCCGTCACCGCGAAGGCGCCCAGGTAGTCGGCGACGCCGGAATCCTTCGGCGCCACGAAATCCGCGAGGCACAGGTTCGGATTTCCGCCGGGCTTCTCGTTCTGCTGGCGCAGGTTGTGCCACGTCGCGAGGACGCGTTCACGCTTCTCGTCGCCGTAGATCTCGATGTCGTCGCCGGTCGAAGCCGCGGGCCACAGGCCGAAGACGCCGCTCGCCGTGAGCCAGCGGCCCTTCACGACGCGATCGAGCATCGCCTCGCCCTCCTTCATCACGCTGCGCGCGGCTTCTCCCACGACCGCATCGTCCAGGATGTCGGGATACTTTCCCGCGAGGTCCCAGGTCTGGAAGAATGGCGCCCAGTCGATATAGGGGACGAGCTTCTCGAGCGGATAGTTCTTCAGCGCCATCACGCCCGGTTGCCGCGGGCGCGGCGGGGAGTACGAAGACCAGTCGATGGCCTCCGCGTTGGCGCGCGCCGCTTCGAGCGTGACGCTCTTCTGTCCCGACTTCTTCGCGTGGGCTTCGCGGATCTTCACGTAGTCGGCGCGAACTTCCTCCATGTATTTCGCGCGCGCCTCGTCGCTCGAGAGCGTGGTCGCGACGCCCACCGCCCGCGAGGCGTCCGGGACCCAGACGGTGGGACCGGAGTAGTGCGGCTCGATCTTCACGGCGGTGTGGGTGCGCGAGGTCGTGGCGCCGCCGATCAGCAGCGGCAGCCGGAAGCCCAGGCGCTCCATCTCCTTCGCCACGTGCGACATCTCCTCGAGCGACGGCGTGATGAGGCCCGAGAGCCCCACCATGTCCGCGTTCTCCCGCTTCGCGGTCTCGAGGATCGTCTCGCACGCGACCATGACGCCCAGGTCCACGACGTCGAAGTTGTTGCACTGGAGGACCACGCCCACGATGTTCTTGCCGATGTCGTGGACGTCGCCTTTCACGGTGGCCATCACGACCTTGCCCTTCGCCTTCGCGTCGGCCGAGCCGAGGCGGCGCTTCTCCTCCTCGATGAAGGGCACGAGATGCGCGACCGCCTGCTTCATCACGCGGGCGGACTTCACGACCTGCGGAAGGAACATCTTGCCGGAGCCGAAGAGGTCGCCCACGACGTTCATGCCGTCCATGAGCGGGCCCTCGATCACCTGGATCGGGCGCTCGTACTGCTGCCGCGCTTCCTCGGTGTCGTCGACGATGAATTGCGTGTTGCCCTTCACCAGCGCATGCACGAGGCGTTCCTGCACAGTGCCCTTGCGCCACGCGAGCTCCTCCGCCGCGTCCTTCTTCTGCCCCTTGAAGCTCTCGGCGAATTCGACCAGCCGCTCGGTCGCGTCGGCCCGGCGGTTGAAGATCACGTCCTCGACGCGGTCGAGCAGTTCCTTCGGGATGTCCGCATAGACGCCGAGCTGGCCCGCGTTCACGATGCCCATCGTCATGCCGGCCTTGGTGGCGTGGTAGAGGAACGCGGTGTGCATCGCCTCGCGCACGGGCTCGTTGCCGCGGAACGAGAAGGAGAAGTTCGACACGCCGCCGGAGGTCTTCGCGTGCGGCAGGTGCCGATGGATCCACGCGACGGCCTCGAGATAGTCGCGCCCGTAGGTGTTGTGCTCCTCGATGCCCGTGGCGACAGCGAAGATGTTCGGGTCGAAGATGATGTC
>DATGGI010000233.1:0-11563 GCA_035308545.1 Usitatibacter sp. | reverse complement strand
GGATCCACGGGAATCCAGCCATATCCCGAGCTGTAGAACTCGGCGCGGCAGTGCTGCGCCTTGGTAATGTCGCCCGCTTTCCCGAGGCTCTTGTAGCCGAGCTGCGAATTGGCGACGCGGATGCCGTAGACATCGCGCGAGGGAATGCCCTGGGACCGGGCGAAGGGGACGAAGAGGGCGTTCAGGTCGGCGCACTTGCCGCCCCAGGCCTTGTTCTCGAGCATGAAGTTGATGTCGCCCTTGCCGCAGCCGCGCGTCTTGGCGTCGCGATAGGTGTTGTCGCAGATCCACTCGTAGATCGCGCGCGCCTTCTCGATGTCGTTGCCGGCGCCCTTCACCATCTCGCTGGACATGTCCTTCACGATCCCCGTCGTGGGGACGTGCTCGCTCGCCTCGGTGTAGCGCACGAGCATCGCGGGATTCTCGGCCGCGGCGTGCCCCGGTTTGGTGAAGTCGACCGCGATGTCGCGAGTGGCGAAGTGTTGCGTATGCACGAGCACGGGAGCGACGCCCGCGGGCCATTCGGCCCAGACGATGCGCGTGCCCGTGGACCAATCGGTGGCGAGGCCGCTCGTCCCGCCTTCGGCCTTGTAATCGTTCCCGAGCGACTTCTGGTAGTGCGTGTCCCACGCGAGCGGCGTAGGCAGCCAGGCGCGCGTGACGCCGGAAGGCTTCAGCACCTCGATGCGATGCGTCACCTCGAAGATGCGCCAGTTCTCGCTGGGGGGCGTATCGGCGAAGGCCCGGGTGACCACCCCGGGAATGAACGCTCCGGTGGAAGCGAGGCCCGAAATGCGAAGGAAATCACGGCGATCCATGACGATGCTCCTGTCGGTCGTATTGTCGAAAAGGGGATTCGGCCATGATAACGCGGTACGTGTGACGGAGTGGGATGGATTCATCCCGTAAAATCACGTCGATGGCCGCTGCAACCCCCCCGCTTTCCCTCGCTTTCGGACTCGCGTTCGACGACCTTTATTCCCGCCCGGGCCTCGAGGAGGTGGACGCCGAATTCGTGGCCGCGCTTGGCGCCGCCGATCCCGCGCTGCGCGAGCGTCTCGTCGCCGCCCGCGCCGATCCCTCCACGCTCGCGACGCGGGAGGAGGCCGACTTCCTCATCGCGGTCGCGCCGCACCTCGATCGCTTCATCGCGAAGCTCTTCGCCATCGAGGAAGAGTGGCAGGACCTCGTCGACGGCCACCATCGCCTGGCGCCCCTCTTCCGCGTGAAGCGCAAGTTCGTCCAGCGCCGCGCGATGTTGAAGTACAAGGCCGACGTCGCCGCGACGTTCGATGGCCTCGAATTGGAAAAGGAAGTGGCGCACCGTTGTCACCCCGGTGAAGGCCAGGGGCCGATCAACGAATTGTCTTTCGCCGACCACGTCCTGGCATGGATGGCCGACGAGCCCGCCCACGGCGATGACCTCGCCCTCGCGGAGCGGTTCGCCGCGTGGGCCGCGCACACCGACGAAGGCCGGCGGCGCTATCGCCACGGCGTGTTGTTCAAGCCTCCCCAGCGCGTCGATCCGATGCATTTGGTCCCCCTGCAAACAGACACATCGCGCGGATATTCCGTTCACACGCTCCACCACATTCGTCGCCGCGAAGGCTTCGCCCTTACGGACCCGGGCACGAACCTCGCGGGCGCCCTCGACGAAGCCAACTACTGCATCTGGTGCCACGAGCAGGGCAAGGACTCGTGCTCGAAGGGGTTGAAGGAGAAGGTGTCATCCCCGACGGCCGAGAGGCCAGCGATCGGGGATCCAACCGTCTTCAAGAAGTCCCCCTTCAATGTTCCGCTCGCCGGCTGTCCCCTCGAAGAGCGCATCTCCGAGTTCCACAAGCTGAAGAGCGAGGGCTGGGCCATCGGCGCGCTCGCGATGATCGTGGTGGACAACCCCACGTGCTGCGCGACCGGCCATCGCATCTGCAACGACTGCATGAAGTCGTGCATCTACCAGCGCCAGGATCCGGTGGACATCCCCCAGGCGGAGACGCGCACGTTGAAGGACGTGCTCGGGCTTCCGTGGGGATTCGAGATCTATTCGCTGCTCACGCGGTGGAATCCGCTCAATCTGCGCCGGCCGCTTCCGCTGCCCGAGACCGGCAAGCGCGTGCTCGTGGTGGGAATGGGGCCCGCGGGATTCACGCTCGCCCATCACCTGATGAACGACGGCCACACCGTTGCCGGCATCGACGGCCTCAAGATCGAGCCGCTCGAGGCGTCGATCTCGGGCGTGAAGCCCAACGGCGAACGCGTGTCTTTCAGTCCCGTTCGCGACATCGTGGAGCTCCAGGAACCGCTCGACCGGCGCGTGATGGCGGGATTCGGGGGCGTCGCCGAGTACGGCATCACCGTGCGCTGGGACAAGAACTTCCTCAAGATGGCGCGGCTCCTCGTCGAGCGGCGCGCGCAGTTCGCGATGTTCGGCGGCGTGCGCTTCGGCGGCACGCTCACGGCGGAGGGCGCCTTCGCGATGGGCTTCGACCACATCGCGCTCGCCGCGGGCGCGGGCAAGCCCACGGTCCTCGACATGCCCAACGGCCTCGTGCGCGGCGTGCGCACGGCTTCCGACTTCCTCATGGCGCTGCAGCTCACGGGCGCGGCGCGCGAGGAATCCATCGCCAATCTCCAGGTGCGCCTTCCCATCGTTGTCGTGGGCGGCGGCCTCACGGCCATCGACACCGCGACCGAATCGCTTGCCTACTACGCCGTGCAAGTCGAGAAGTTCCTCACGCGCTACGAGACGCTTTGCCGCGAGCGCAGCCCCGGCGACGTGCGCAACGAATGGAACGACGAGGAGACCGAGGTCGCCGAGGAATATCTCACGCACGCGATCGCCATCCGCGAGGAAAGGGAACGCGCGAAGCGCGAGGGCCGCGAGGCGCGCGTGCTGGAGCTGCTGCAATCGTGGGGCGGATCGACGATCGCGTATCGCCGCCGCCTCATCGACAGCCCCTCCTACACGCTGAACCACGAGGAGGTCGAGAAGGCGCTCGAGGAAGGAATCTCCTTCGCCGAAGGCCTCACGCCGATCCGCGTCGAGGTGGACGAGTACGGCCGCGCGAACGGCCTCACGGTGAAGACCGAATCCGCCCAGGCGACGCTGCCCGCGCGCACGATCCTCATCGCGGCGGGGACGCAGCCCAACACCGTGCTCGCCCGCGAAGATCCCGGCCACTTCGTCCTCGACGGGAAGTATTTCCGTGCCGTGGACGAGAACGGCGAGACGGTGACGCCCGAGCGCTCCGCGAAACCCGCCGAGGCGCGCGTGCTCATGTCGGCCGCCGGCGAGAACCGCTTCATGAGTTTCTTCGGCGACCTGCATCCATCGTTCTTCGGCAACGTGGTGAAGGCGATGGGCAGCGCGAAACAGGGCTATCCGGTCGTAAGCCGCGCGCTCGAGCGCCGCGCGAGCCGCCCCGTGGGCGATGCGCGCCGCTTCCTCGCGTCGTTGAACTGCGAGCTTCGCGCGACCGTGCATCGCGTCGATCGCCTCACCCCGAAGATCGTCGAGGTGATCGTGCACGCGCCGTTCGCGGCGAAGCAGTTCAACCCGGGGCAGTTCTATCGCCTCCAGAATTTCGAATCCCTCGCGGCGAGTCCCGAGGGCACGCGCCTTGCGATGGAAGGCCTCGCGCTCACGGGCGCATGGGTCGACAAGGCGAAGGGCCTCGTCTCCACGATCGTCCTCGAGATGGGCGGATCGAGCGATCTCTGCGCGCAGTTGAAGCCCGGCGAGCCCGTGATCCTGATGGGTCCGACGGGGACGCCGACGGAGACGCCGCCGGGCGAGACGGTCGTGCTCGTGGGCGGAGGCCTCGGCAACGCGGTGCTGTTTTCGATCGGCGCGGCGATGCGCGCGGCCGGATCGAAGGTGCTCTACTTCGCGGGCTACAAGAAGATCGCCGATCGCTACAAGGTCGCCGACATCGAGGCGGCCGCCGACGAAGTCGTGTGGTGCTGCGACGAGGCGCCGGGATTCACGCCCACGCGCGCCGGCGACAAGGCCTTCGTCGGCAACATCGTGGAGGCGATGGCGGCGCATGCGTCGGGCGTGCTCGGAGAACCGAAGGTGAAGATGTCGGGCGCGAATCGCGTCGTCGCCATCGGCAGCGACGGCATGATGGCCGCGGTCGCCCGCGCGCGCCACGGGATCCTCGAGCCGCATCTTTCGAAGTCCCACGTGGGCATCGGGTCGATCAACTCGCCGATGCAATGCATGATGAAGGAGATCTGCGCGCAATGCCTCCAGCCGCACGTGGACCCGGCCACCGGAAAGACCACGTACGTCTTCTCGTGCTTCAACCAGGACCAGCCGCTCGATGCCGTGGACTGGCCGGCGCTGCGCGACCGCCTGAGGCAGAATTCGCTCCAGGAAAAACTCACCGCGCAATGGATCGATCGCGCCCTGGTGCTCGAAGGCGCGCGCAAAGGACACTGACCCCGTGAAGACCCTCGTCGCACTCGCCCTCGTCGTCGCCACCATAGTCGCAGCAGTGATGATCTATCGGGCCGAGCCCGATACGCTCGACCAACGCCTCAAGGCGGAGCAGGAGCGCGAAAGCACGATGAAGCATCCGTCGCCGTCCGTGGTGCTTTCGATCAACGCGTCGCAACCCTCGTCTTTGGTGCGAGCGGCGAACGCGAACGCCCGCAGTCCCATGGCGCAGGAGTTCGCGACGGCCCGATCGCTCAAGCCCCTCTACGATCGCCTGAGCGCGCCCAACGGCGCGGCGACGGGAGAGGCCAAATTCCTCCTCTACAAGGTGCTCGCCACCTGTGGAAAGATCGCCGACATGAGGACGCCGCGCCCGGCGAAGGACCGCGCCACGCAGCGCAGGGAGCTGGAGGCGATGATTCCGGAGTCCAACCCCGATCGCGCCAAGCGCCTCGCTCTCTTCGACCAGATGACCGCTCGCTGCGAAGGGCTCGAAAACGTCGCGACGTCGAAGGCGGAGCTGGACAAGCTCCTCGCCGACGCGGCCGCGAGCGGCGATGCCAAGGCGCAGGCGCGCCTCGCGGTTCCACCGATGGTGAACGGCCCCAACGGCACGCGCCTCACGATGAGCGATGAACAGTTCCATGCGCTCCAGGCCGCGGTCGCCTCGCGGGATCCGGAGGCCATCGTGATCGCGGGAACGGCGCTCTCCAACACTTATGACGACGCCGTGCTCCGGATCGGCTCGAACCAGGACGAGCTCGTCCCGCGCGCGTCCATGGAGGCCTGGCGGCTCACGGCCTGTGAGTACGGGCTCGAGTGCGGCTCCGACAGCGCCATCCTCCAGAGCGCCTGTGTCGATCACGGCCAGTGCGCGGCGAACACGGTGCAGGACCAGGTCTTCTACTACGGCGTGTCGCCCTACGAGGCGCAGCTCATCGACCAATACCGCCAGGTCTTCCGCAACGCGATCGCGAACAACGACTGGAGCGGGCTCGCGCTCTCGCGCCAACCGAACACCAGCGGCAACCGGTGGATCTACAACACCTGGCCCTGACGGCGAACCTTCGGTAACACGCCCGCGGCGCCGCAGGCCCACAATGGATGCATCCGCAACCATGGACGGCCCATGATCACAATCCTCCTCGCCGCGGCCGCGATCACGGCGAACTGCGCCCCACCCCGCGAGCTCGACTTCTGGCTCGGCACATGGGAGGTCCGCGAAGGCGACAAGGCGATAGCGACCAGCACCATCGAGCTCGCCTCCGATGGCTGCGTGATTCGCGAGACCTATCGCGAGAACGACGGATACAACGGCACGAGCCTCACCTTCCGCGATCCGGTGCTGAAGAAGTGGCGCCAGACCTGGGTGGATTCGCGCGGCGCCGTGGGTGAATTCGCGGGCGAGCTCACCGAGGGAAAGCTCCAGTTCAGCGGCGAGACACACACGCCGGAAGGCGTGCGCGTGTACCGCCGGATGTCACTCGCGCCCGAAGGCAGGAACGTGCGGCAGGTCTCGTTCGCGTCGCGCGACGGGACGAACTGGAAGCCGCACTACGAATACCTGTACGTGCCGGTCAGTCCACGTTGACGAAGCGCAGGTCCACGACGTCGTTCGGCATCGCCTTCGCGTGGACGTTCTTGCGCATCACCCACTCGATCCGGCGGTACATCAGCGGAACGAACGCGCAATCCTCGTCGAGGATGGTGAGCGCCTCGACGAACATGGCCTTGCGCTTCTCGGCGTCGAGCTCCACCCTCGCGCGATCGATGAGCGAGTCCACCTTCGCGTTGGAGTAGACGCCGAAGTTGTAGTCGCCCACGCCCGGCATCGTCGGCGTATGCGCAAGCGGCAGGAGGACGCCCTCGGCGTCCACCGAAGCCGGCGTCCAGCCCAGCGCGTACAGGCTCGTATCCCGGCTGGTGACCTTGGGCAGCAGCACGTTGAAGGACTTGCCCTCGAAATTCACCTTGATGCCGACACGCGCGAGCATCCCCGCGACGGCCTGGCACACGGCATCGGCGGGTGCCTGGGAGCTGCAATCCAGATCCACCGAGAAGCCGTTGGGGTATCCCGCCTCCTTGAGCAGCGCCCTCGATTTTTCGGGATCGTGCGGCGGAAGCTTCGCGAACTTCGGATCCCAGCCTTCGACGACCGGCGTGATGAAGGAGCTTCCCTCGCTCGCGAGCCCGCGCATCACCTTCGACTGGATCGCCTTCAGGTCGATCGCGTAGCGCACGGCCTGGCGCACGCGAAGATCTCGGAACGGATTCTTGCCTTTCACGTCGGCGTACTTGAGCTCGTCGCGCGCGTAGTCGAAGCCGAGGAAGTTGGCTCCGGTGCCATCGGTGGATTCCACGTTGAAGCCCGGCATGGATTTCAGGCGCTCGATGTCCTGCACCCCGGCATCGACGACGAAATCGATCTCGCCGGAGATGAGCCCCGCGAGGCGCGTGGCGCCCGTGGAGACAACGAGGTACACCGCCTCGGTCACGTTGCCGTGCCGCCCCCAGTAGTTGGGGTTGGCGACGAGCACCGTCTTCTGGTCCGGCTCCCAGCTCTTCAGCATGAAGGGACCCGTGCCGTTGGCGTGACGCGCGGCGAAGGTCTCCTCCTTCGCCTTGAAATCGAGCGGTTGCTCGACGTGATGCTCGATGCACCATTTCTTCGACATGATGCGCGAGTTGGTGAGCGCGCGCGGAAGGATCGGCGTGGGTTGCGACGTGAGGATGTCCACCGTGAGGTCGTCGACTTTTCTCGCGCCCGTCACGTTCGGATAGGTCGGGTGCTGCAGGGACTTGGGATCGAGGGAACGCTGGACGCTGAAGACCACGTCGTCGGCCGTCATGGGCGTGCCGTCGTGGAACTTCACGCCGGGGCGCAGCTTGAAGCGCCAGGTGTGCGGATCGACCATGGACCACGAGAGCGCGAGCCGCGGCTCGAGGCGGAACTGCTCGTCGCGTCCCACGAGCGACTCGTAGATGTTCATCATCACGCGCGTCTGGTAGAGCGATGCGAGCGCGTGCGGATCCATCGTGCCCGGATCGATCTGCGAGGCGTAGCGGAAGGTCGCCGCGTTGGCGGATGCGGCGAGCGCCATCGCGGCGCAGGCGAGAACGTTACGCAAGGTCGTCATGGCCCGCAGTGTGCCAGAATCCCGCCATGGACATCCGGCCCATCGAGGCGCGCGACGAGCCGCGCTGGCGCGAGCTCTACGACGCCTACACGCGCTTCTACGAGCGCGAGCCCATCGAGGCGGTCACGCGCCACGTCTGGTCGCGCATCATGGATCCGGCCGTGGCCGTCTACGCCGCGGTCGCCGAGGACAAGGGACGCGTGGTCGGCTTCCAGAACTACCTGCTCCACGAGAGCACGAGCGCGATCCAGCCCGTGTGCTACCTCCAGGACCTCTTCGTGGACCCGGCCACCCGCGCGCAAGGTGTGGGCAAGGCGCTCATCGACTGGCTCCTCGGCGAGATGAGGCGCAATCGCTGGCACCGCGTCTACTGGGCCACGCGCGAGACCAACTATCGCGCCCGCGGCCTCTACGACAAGTACACTCCGCATAGCGGATTCCTGCGCTACGTCGTGAACAATCCCGAAGCCTGAGGGTCTGAACGCGCATGATCGAGGACCGAGTCGGACCCCGCCGCGTGAGGGAAACCTCGCCGGTCAAGGTCTTCGCCATCGCCGGGGCGATCATCCTCGCGGGTGCCGCCGTGTATTACCTCTGGCCGGGCTCGACACCTCCGCCGCCCCCGCCTTCATCGACTTCGACGGCCCCTGCCCCGGTGGTCCAGCACTATGCGGTCGCGACACCGGCTTCCGCCGAGGCGTTGCCGTTGCTCGCCGAGAGCGATGCCGCGGTCACCGACGCGCTCAAGAAGCTCCTCGGTCCCGACGCGGTCGGGAAGCTTCTCGTTCCCGACTCGCTGATCCGCAATATCGTGGCGACCGTGGACAACCTTCCGCGCGACCATCTCGCCATGCGCGTGAGTCCCGTCAATGCGCCGGGCGGCACGTTCAGGACCACCGGGCATGACGACAGCCTCGCGGTCGCCGCGGATAACGGCGCGCGCTACGCGCCCTACGTGACCGCGTTCGAGGCGACCGATCCCGCCGCGGCGATCCCGATGTACCTGCGCTTCTATCCGCTCTTCCAGCAGGCCTACATCGACCTGGGATTTCCCAACGGCTACTTCAACGATCGCCTGGTCGAGGTGATCGACCACCTGCTCGACGCGCCCGAGCCCAAGGGAGCGGTGAAGCTCGTCTCTCCGCACGTGCTCTACGAATTCGCGGATCCGGACCTCGAGGCGCGCTCGGCGGGACAGAAGCTCATGATGCGCCTCGGCCCCGACAACGAGGCGCGCGTGAAGGCGAAGCTTCGCGCCTATCGGAAGGAGCTCGTCTCGCAGACGCCGGCGAGCGCGATCAGCGTGCCGAGGACGAAATGAGGCCGATCCTCTTCAGGAACGCGCGTGTCTTCGACGGAAAGAGCGCGGAGTGCCCCGATGGCATGTCGGTTCTCGTCTCCGACGGCGTGATCCGCGAGGTCTCGTCCAAACCCATCACCGCCGTGAACGCGCAGGTGATCGACGTGGGCGGCCGCACGCTGATGCCGGGCCTCATCGACGCGCACTGCCACGCGACCGCGAGCCACGTCTCGGTCGTGAAGGTCGAATCGCACGGCGAGTCCTATCGCGCGGCGCACGCGGCGCGCATGCTCGGCCACGCGCTCGACTGCGGGTTCACCACCGTGCGCGACGTGGGCGGCGGCAGCTACTCCCTTGCGAGCGCCGTCTCCGAGGGACTCATCCGCGGTCCGCGCTACCTCTACTCCGGCAAGGTGCTGGGGATGACGGGCGGGCACGGCGACCTCCGTCCCATCGACGAGCGCCCGCGCTACGGCGAGATGTGCGGCTGCCACGTGAATTCCTTCGGCGTCGTCGCCGACGGCGTCGACGCGTGCCTGCGCGCCACGCGCGAGGAGCTTCGCCAGGGCGCGCACTGCATCAAGATCATGGGTTCCGGCGGCGTGGCCTCGCCCACCGATCCCATCTGGATGAACCAGTATCGCGAGGACGAGATCCGCGCGATCGTGAACGAGTGCGCCGAGCGCCGCACGTACGTCGCATCGCACTGCCATCCGGCGAGCGCCGTGCGCCGCTGCGTGGAATTCGGCGTCCGCTGCATCGAGCACGGCACGCTGATCGACGACGAGACCGCGAAGTTCGTCGCCTCGCGCGGCGCCTACATCGTCCCGACGATGGCGATCATCTTCGCGCTGATCGAGCTGGGCAAGGAGCTCGGCTTCCCGCCCGTGAGCCAGGAGAAGGCCGAGTACGCCTTCAAGTTCGCGATCTCAGGGATGGACGCGATGCGGCGCGCGGGCGTGAAGGTCTGCTACGGAACGGATCTCCTCGGCGTCACCTACACCCAGCAATGCCGCGAGTTCACGCTGCGAAGCGAGGTATTCTCGCCGGTGGAGCTCCTGCGGCAGGCCACTTCGATTCCGGCCGAGATGATGATGATGGAAGGCCAGCTCGGCTGCATCTTGCCCAACGCCTTCGCCGACCTCATCGTGGTCGACGGCGATCCCACCAAGGACATCTCGCTCCTCGCCGCCGACGGCAAGAAATTGCGAGTCATCGTGCGCGGCGGCGAGGTCGTGAAGAACGAACTGCGCTAGTGGCAGTGCGCTCCGTTCCCCGCGTCGACCGCGGTGAGGAACACCGCGTAGCGTTGCGTATCGGGCGTGTACACCTGGACCGACGTGAAGATGCGGTTGTTGTTCACCTTCACGTTGATCGGCTGCACGATGTCCCCGGCCGTCGGTCCCGCGGCGGGAATCGTCATGGATCCGGTGCCGTTGAAGTTCGTGTCCAGGACACCGGCGGTCGTCAGGCGCGCCACGACCGAAGCCCTGATCGTATCGCCCGCGTCGGCAAAGCCCTGGATGGCGGCGACGATCTTGCCGTTGTCCTGCAACGCGAGGTGGACCACGAAGCTGTCGAATGCCGGCAGGAAGCGGCTCACGCCGCCCGTGCCGAAGGCCGGGTCGAGTGATCCGCCCGGGCTGAAGCGCGCGACAGTCGCGAACGAAGCGGCCGGCGCTCCGGCGAAGGCGCTCGTGCTGCCGGAGCTCACGATGCCGCCGTCGGGCTGGACCACGACCTTGCGCAGGATGAAGTTGTTCGCGGGGCCCGCGGTGAGTATCGTGAATCCCGAGGTCCCGAATGTCGCGTCGAGCGTCCCGTTCGACTTGATCTTCGTGACGAACGCCTGCAGCCACGTGCCCACGGCGGGATCGACGAGCCGGCCCACGCCGATGATGTCTCCCGAGGGCAGCAGCGCGATGTCGGCCATGCGCGTGCTGCTCGTGGGCGCGAGCCCCGCCGGATAGACGAAGGCGATGCCGCCGCTTCCGAACGATCCGTCGAGCGCGCCGGCCGAGGTGAGCTTCACGACGACGGGTTGCTCGGGATTGGTGGCCGCGGGATTCGTGGCCGACGTTCCGACGAAGACGCTGCCATCGGGCGCAAGCTGGATGCCCATGAGATAGAACGGATTGGCGAGCGCGACAGTCGTCACGCCGCCCGAACCGAACGCCATGTCGCGCGTGCCGTCGGGCAGGAAGCGCGAGATCGAGAGTCCCGTGCCGGTGATGACCGCGGCGACCAGGTTGCCGTTGGCGTCCACCGCGATATCCGCGTTGGGCCCCGAGCTGACCGCGGGTGCGGACTGCGCCTCCGGCACCACGACACCCATTCCGCCATAGGTGCGATCGATGGCCCCGCCCCGCGCGGTGCGCATCACTCCGGCATAGGGATACAACGAAGCCCCGTCGACCGCGAAAGCGCCGGTCACGTAGGCGTTGTTGTCGCCGGCGAAAACGAGGCTCTCGAAACCGGTGGACGACGAGAGCGCCACCCAGGGACTCACCTGGACATAGCCCGCGCTGGACGCGGGACCGAAACTCGAATCGAATTGCCCGGCGGTGCACGAGGCGTGAGCCGGAACCGCCGTGTAAGCGGCCAGTGCGCAACCGATGGACAGACCAAGCGAATGCAGCTTCATGAAGACTCTCCCTGTTGTAGACGCCGACTCTGGTAGTTGTT
>DATGGI010000232.1:0-19302 GCA_035308545.1 Usitatibacter sp. | reverse complement strand
CGCCGCGCGCAAGCGCCGCGATCAGCAGCGTGCGATTGGAGATGCTCTTCGAGCCGGGCAACCGAAGCGTTCCTTCGGCCCGCGACGCGGGTTCCAGGTCCAGGTGTTGCACGCTATTCGTGTCCCGGCCCGCGGCGACCGGCGCCCAGCGACAGGCGCGTGGCGCGCGCTTCGGTCATGAGGCGCTCCAGCCCCGCGCCCTCGCCCTTCTCGATCAGCTCGCGGAACACGGCAAGCCGCGCGCCGTAGCGGTCCAGCTCCGCGAGGAGCGCGTCGCGGTTCTGCAGCACGATGTCGCGCCACATCTCGGGGGAGCTCGCGGCGATGCGCGTGAAGTCGCGAAAGCCGCCCGCGGCGAAATCGAGGAGCTCGGCGGAGTCGTCGCGCGACGCGATCTCGTTCACGAGCGCGAAGGACAGGAGGTGCGGCAGGTGGCTCACGGCGGCGAAGATGCGGTCATGCGCGTCCGCGCTGGCGGTGCTCACGCGCGCGCCCATCGCTTCCCACAGGCTCCTCACGAGCGCGACGGCCTGGGGCGCCGTCTCGGCTTCCGGGGTGAGGACGACGCGCGCGCCGCGGAAGAGATCCACGTTGGCCGAATCCACGCCGCTCGTCTCGCGTCCCGCGATCGGATGTCCCGGCACGAAGCGCGGGAAGCGCTCGCGAAGCTCGCCGCGCGCGATGCGCACCACTTCGCCCTTGGTGCTGCCCGCGTCGGTGACCACGGCATCCTCGTCGAGCGCGAGCGAGACGTCGTGGAGCACGCGGCCGATCGCGCGCACCGGGACCGCCACCATCACGAGCTCGCAGCCGCGCACGGCATCGGAGACGGAATCGGCCGCGCTATCGATGACGCCGAGCTCCGCGGCGCGCTGGAGCGCGCCCGGATCGCGGTCGTAGCCCACGACGCTCGCCGTAAGCCCCGCGCGCCGCATCGCCATGGCGAACGAGCCCCCGATGAGGCCCACGCCGACCACCGCGATGGATTTCAGGCGGCGCATCGGTTCAGCCTTTCGCGAGCGCGCGCCCGAGCGCGGCAAGGAATCGGTCGTTGTGCTCGGGAAGTCCCACCGTCACCCGCAGGTGCTCGGGCAATCCGTATCCCGCGATGGGACGCACGATCACGCCCTCGGCAAGCAGCGCCTTGTAGACGCGATCGGCATCGCCCACGCGCACGGTGATGAAGTTGCCGCGCGATGGAATGTATTCGAGGCCGAGGCGCTCGAAGCCCCGCGCGAGCTGCTCGAGCCCCGTGGCGTTCACCGCGCGGCTCTTTTCTATGAATTCCACGTCGCCGAGCGCGGCCGTGGCCGCGACGAGCGCGAGATGGTTCACGTTGAACGGCTGGCGGACGCGATTCATCACTTCCGCGATCTGCGGATCGGCGATGGCATATCCGACGCGCAACCCGGCCAGGCCGAAGGCTTTCGACAATGTGCGGGCGATCACGAGGTTCGGGTGCTTCGCGACCCAGCCGTGCGTCTGTGACTTGAGCGCATCGGGCAGGTACTCGCCGTACGCCTCGTCGAGCACCACGATCACGCGCGGCGGAATGCGCTCGACGAATTTCCGGATCTCATCCCACGGATTGAACGTGCCCGTCGGATTGTTCGGGTTGGCGACGAAGACGATCTTGGTGTCGTCGCGCACCGCGCGCGCAAGCCCGTCGAGATCGTTTCCGTAGTTCACCGCGGGGACGACGATGTGCTTCGCGCCGACCGCCTGCACCACGAGCGGATAGACCAGGAACGCGTGCTGCGAATAGACGGCGGAATCGGACGGCGTGAGGAATGCGCGCGCCACGAGCTCCAGGATGTCGTTGGATCCGTTGCCCAGCACGATATTGCCGGGCGTCACGCCGAACCTGCGCGAGAGCACCTCCTTCAGCTCGAAGCCGTTGCCGTCGGGGTAGTAGTGCAGGACGTCGAGCGCATTGCGGATCGCGGCGAGCGCCTTCGGTGACGCGCCCAGCGGATTCTCGTTGGACGCCATCTTCAGGATGCCGGCCTCGTCGAGCTTGAGCTCGCGGGCCGTCTCCGAAATGGCCTTGCCGGGAACGTAGGGGGCGATCGCCCGCACGTTCGCGGGCGCCAGGTCTTTGAGGTTCATCGTCTAGAGGACGGCTACCGGGTAGGAGCCGAGCACCTTGAGGTAGCCCGCGATTTTTTCCACTTCCGCCAGGGCCGCGGACACATTGGCGTCGGTACGGTGCCCTTCGATGTCGACGAAGAAGAGGTATTCCCAGATCGCGACCTTCGACGGGCGGGATTCGAACTTCGTCATCGAGACTCCGCGCGTCGCGAAGGGCGTGAGCATCTCGTAGACGGCGCCGGCGCGGTTCCTCGCCGAGAGGATCATCGAGGTCTTGTCGCGCCCCGAAGGCTTGGGCTCGTAGTCGCCGAGGATGAGGAAACGCGTCGTGTTGTTGGGCTCGTCCTCGATGTTGGAGGCGAGGATCGCGAGCCCGTAGTGCTCCGCGGCGGTCTCGCCCGCCACGGCGGCGGAACCGGGCTCGCCGGCGGCACGGCGCGCGGCCTCGGCGTTGCTCGACACGGCGACCCTTTCGGCGCGCGGCAGGTTCACGTTCAGCCACTCGTGGCACTGCGCGAGCGATTGCCCGTGGGAGAACACGCGGCGGATCTCGTCCAGCGAGCGCGGCTGCGCCATCGACATGAGGTGGTGATGGATGCGCACGACAACCTCGCCGCACACCTTCATCGGCGTCTGCGGCATGAGGTCGAGAGAGCGGCCCACGGCGCCCTCGGTCGAATTCTCGACCGGCACGATGCCGAAATCGGCGGTGGCCGACTCCACGGCACGGAACACCTCGTCGATTGATGCGGCGGGCATCGTCTCGGCGGCGAGCCCGAAATGCTTGAGCGCCGCGCGCTCGCTGAACGTGCCCTTGGGCCCGAGGTAGGCGACAGTGATCGGGCGCTCGAGCGCGAGGCACGCCGACATGATCTCGCGGAAGATGAGCGCCACGGTCTCGCCCGAAAGGGGGCCGGGGTTGCGCTCCTTGATGCGCGTGAGCACCTGCGCTTCGCGCTCGGGCCGGTAGGCCTGACCGACTTTCAGCGTCCCGATGGCGCGCGCGAGCTTGGCGCGCTCGTTCAATGCTTCCACGATCACGTCGTCGACCTTGTCGATCGACGCGCGCAGGCGGTCGAGCTCGGAGGGTTCGCTCATGGCTCGAGGCGGGGAATGGCGCGGACCGAAAGCACGCCGTGGATGTTGGCGATGCGCTTGATCACTTCCGGATCGGCGGCGCTGTCGAGGTCGACGAGCGTGTACGCCATCTCACCTTTCGACTTGTTCACCATGTTGTGGATGTTCAGGCCCGCCTGCGCCATCGTAGTCGAAATCTGCCCGAGCATGTTGGGCACGTTCGCGTTGGAGATCGCGATGCGGTGCGGGGACTCGCGCGCCATCTCCACGCTCGGGAAGTTCACCGCGTTGGCGATCGTCCCCTCCTCGAGGAAGGCGCGAAGCTGGTCCACCACCATGAGCGCGCAGTTCTCCTCGGCCTCTTCGGTGGAAGCGCCCAGGTGCGGAAGCGCGATCACGTCGGGATTGCCCGCGAGCTTCTCGCTCGGGAAATCGGTCACGTACTTGCGAAGGTGCTTGTCCGCGAGCGCCTTCGCGATCGCCGCCTCGTCCACGATCGCGTCGCGCGCGAAGTTGAGGAGCACGAGCCTCGAGGGCGCGTGGGCGAGGCGCTTCGCGTCGATGAGGTGGCGCGTCTTGTCCACGAGGGGCACGTGCAGCGAGACGAAGTCGCTCGCCTTGATCACCTCGTCGATCGAGGCGGCGCGTTTCACCGAGGCTGGCAGGCGCCATGCATTGTCGACCGTGATCTCGGGATCGTAGCCCAGCACGTTCATCCCCAGCTTGATCGCCGTATCGGCGACGAGGCCCCCGATCGCGCCCAGGCCGATGATGCCGAGCGTGCGGCCGGGAAGCTCGAATCCCGCGAACTGTTTCTTGCCCTCCTCGACGCGGCGGTCGAAATGGGCGCCGTGCCCCAGCGAATTCACGTACTCGACGGCGGGCACGACGTTGCGCGCGGCGATGAGCATGCCCGCGAGGACGAGCTCCTTCACGGCGTTGGCGTTGGCGCCGGGCGCGTTGAATACCGGGATGCCGCGCTTGGTCATGGCCTCGACGGGAATGTTGTTCACGCCCGTGCCCGCGCGGCCGATCGCCTTCACGCTGGCGTGAATCTCCGAAAGCGCGAGCGCATGGGAGCGAAGCAGCACCGCGTCGGGCGTGGCGACTTCCTTGCCGACCACGTAGCGCGACGGCGGGAAGCGCTCGAGTCCCCGCGCGGAGATCGAGTTGTAGACGACGACGCGATACTTGGTCTGGGCCGCGCTCACCGGTTCTTCTTGCGGAACTCTTCCATGTACTCGACCAGGGCTTCCACGCCGTCGAGCGGCATGGCGTTGTAGATCGAAGCCCGCATGCCGCCCACGGAACGGTGGCCCTTCAGCTGCGACAGGCCGCGCACCTCGGCGCCCTCGAGGAATTTCGCGTCGAGCGACGCATCGCGCAGCGTGAAGGGCACGTTCATGCGCGAGCGGTCCTCCTTCGCGATGGGATTGGCGTAGAAGTCCTGCGACTCGATGTAGTCGTAGAGAAGCTTCGACTTGCGGATGTTCGCCTTCTCCACGGCCGCGAGGCCGCCGCGCTCCAGCAACCACTTGAACGTGAGCCCGGCGAGGTACACCGAGAACGTCGGAGGCGTGTTGAGCATCGAGTCGGCGTCCGCCATCAATTTGTAGTTGAGGACGTTGGGCGTCTCGGGGATCGCATGGCCCAGGAGATCCTCGCGCACGATCACCACGACGAGCCCCGCCGGGCCGATGTTCTTCTGCGCGCCTGCGTAGATGAGGCCGAACTTCCTCACGTCGAGCGGACGCGACAGGATGTGCGACGACATGTCGGCCACGAGCGGCGTCTCGCCGGTCTCGGGCGTGAACGGATACTCGAGCCCGCCGATCGTCTCGTTGGTGCAGACGTGCAGGTAGGCCGCATCCTTCGAGCGCTTCCACGTGGATTGCTTCGGCACGTAGGTGAAGTTGCGATCCTCGCTTGAAGCGGCGACGTTCACCTCGCAGAATTTCTTCGCTTCCGAGATGGCTTTCCTCGACCACTCGCCGGTGTTCACGTAGTCGGCCTTCTTGCCGCCGCGCAGGAGGTTCATCGGCACGCCGGCGAACTGCATCGTCGCTCCGCCCTGCAGGAAGAGGACCTTGTAGTTCGCGGGGATCGAGGCGAGCTTTCGAAGGTCGGCCTCGGCCTCGGCGGCGATGCGCACGAACTCCGCGCCGCGATGGCTCATCTCCATCACGGACATGCCGGCGTCGTGCCAGTTCACGAGCTCCCACTTCGCGCGCTCGAGGACTTCGACCGGCATCGTCGCCGGCCCCGCGCCGAAATTGAAGATCCGCGTGGCGGGCTTAATGTGCGGCGCCGTTGCCGCCGTCGCCGCCTTCCGGGGTGCCGCCGCCTTCGGGGGTGCTGCCGCTTTGCGAGCCGTTGCCTTGCGCGCCGTTTTCGCCATTTTCGTCGTCACGATCCATGATGGTCTGCAGCCCCGAGAGCTTCTCGCCCTCGTCCAGGTTGATGAGCGTCACGCCCTGCGTGGAGCGGCCCATCTCGCGAATCTCGTTCACGCGCGTGCGGATGAGGACTCCGCCCGAGGTGATGAGCATGATCTCGTCGTCCGCGGCCGCGAGCGTGGCGGCCACGACCTTGCCGTTCCTCTCGGAAGTCTGGATCGCGATCATGCCCTGCGTGCCACGCCCGTGGCGCGTGTACTCGGCGATCGGCGTGCGCTTGCCGTAGCCGTTCTCCGTGGCGGTGAGCACGCTCTGCTCTTCATTCTCCGCGACCAGCAGGGCGATCACGCGGCCGCCCTTCGCGAGGTTCATGCCGCGCACGCCGCGCGCGCCGCGCCCCATCGGCCGCACGTCGTTCTCGTCGAAGCGCACCGCCTTGCCCTCGTCGGAGAAGAGCATGACGTCATGCTTGCCGTCGGTGAGCGCGACACCCACCAGCACGTCGCCCTCATCCAGGTCCACCGCGATGATCCCCGAGGGGCGCGGGCGCGAGTATTCCGAGAGCGCCGTCTTCTTCACGACGCCTTCCTGGGTGGCGAAGAACACGTACTTGTCCTCGGCGAACTCCTTTACCGGGAGGATCGCGTTGATGCGCTCGTCCTGCTCCATCTTGAGCAGGTTCACGATGGGCTTGCCGCGGCTCGTGCGGCTGCCCTGGGGCACCTCGTAGACCTTGATCCAGTAGAGCTTGCCCTTGTTCGAGAAGCACAGCACGTGGTGGTGCGTGTTGGCGATGAAGAGCTTCTCGATGAAGTCGTCTTCCTTGGTTGCGGCGGCCATCTTGCCGCGGCCCCCGCGCTTCTGCGCGCGGTACTCGTCGAGCGGCTGCGCCTTGATGTAGCCCGCCTGCGAGAGCGTGACGACAACGTCTTCAGAGGCGATGAGGTCCTCGATCTGCAGCTCTTCGCCGTTCACGACGATCTCGCTGCGGCGCTTGTCGCCGAATTCGCGCTTCACTTCGGAGAGCTCGTCGCCGATGATCTGCGTCACGCGCTCGGGCTTGGCGAGGATGTCGAGGAGATCCTCGACCGTCGCGATCACCTCGCGGTATTCCGAGAGGATCTTGTCCTGCTCGAGCCCGGTGAGGCGCTGCAGCTGCATCTCGAGGATGCGTTGCGCCTGCGTATCCGAAAGCTTGTAGCCCGAGGACGAGAGGCCGAACTCCTTGGGCAGGGATTCCGGACGGAACTGGTCGGCCGCGGCGCGCGCGAGCATCTCCTCGACGAGCGTGGAGCGCCACGCACGCGCCATGAGCTCCGTCTTTGCCATCGCGGGAGTCGCGGCTCCCTTGATGATGACGATCACTTCGTCGACGTTCGAGAGGGCGACGGCGAGGCCTTCCAGGATATGGCCCCGGTCCCGCGCCCTGCGCAGGTCGTATACCGTGCGCCGCGTGACCACTTCGCGGCGGTGGCGCAGGAAGAGGTCCAGGAACTGCTTGAGGTTGAGCACCCTCGGCTGGCCGTCGACGAGCGCGACCATGTTCATGCCGAAGTTGCTTTCCATCGGCGTGAGGTTGTAGAGGTTGTTCAGCACGATCTCCGCGACCTCGCCGCGCTTCAGCTCGATCACGATCCGCGTGCCCTTCTTGTCGCTCTCGTTGCGAAGGTCGGCGATGCCCTCGATGCGCTTGTCGCGCACCAGGTCGGCGATCTTGGTGAGCAGGTCGTCGCCGCCCACCTGGTACGGAAGCTCGTCCACGATGATCGCCTGGCGCGAGCCCTTCTCCATGTCCTCGACGTGGGTGCGCGCGCGCATCACCACGCGGCCGCGGCCGGTCACGTAGCCTTCCTGCACGTCGGAAAGGCCGTAGATGATCGCGGCCGTCGGGAAATCCGGCGCCGGGATGATCTTCACGAGCTCGGCGATCGTGGTGTCGGGATCCTTCAGCAGTTGCAGGCAGCCGTCGACGACCTCGCCGAGGTTGTGCGGCGGAATGCTCGTGGCCATGCCGACCGCGATGCCGGTCGAGCCGTTCACGAGGAGGTTCGGAAACTTCGCGGGAAGGACGAGCGGCTCCGATTCGCTCCCGTCGTAGTTGGGCCCGAAGTCGACTGTCTCCTTGTCGAGATCGGCGAGCAGCTCGTGCGCGATCTTCGCCATGCGGATTTCGGTGTAGCGCATGGCCGCGGCGTTGTCGCCATCGACGCTGCCGAAGTTGCCCTGGCCATCCACCAGCGGATAGCGCAGGCTGAAGTCCTGCGCCATGCGCACGATCGTGTCGTACACCGCCGTGTCGCCGTGCTGGTGGTATTTGCCGATCACGTCGCCCACGATGCGGGCCGATTTCTTGTAGGCCTTGTTCCAGTCGTTGGAAAGCTCGTGCATCGCGAAGAGCACCCGGCGGTGGACCGGCTTCAGGCCGTCGCGCACGTCCGGGAGGGCTCTTCCCACGATCACGCTCATGGCGTAGTCGAGGTACGAGCGCCTCATCTCTTGCTCGAGGCTGATCGGGTGGGTTTCCTTCGCGAACTGTTCCATGAGCTGTTGCCTTAAACTATTGTTTTATTGGATGTTTTTGTCGGACACCAAACAGAAATTCTAGCATGTTCCCATGTCGCCCTCCAAACCCCGCGGGTGCCTCGGCGCTGTGGCGAAAATGCAACCCTCCCCCGGGGGACTGTTGCGGGAAACGCTACTTTTGGTTGTGGAGTCAAATGCCGTTTGTGTATCATGACGCGAGCAGTTTTCGGGCTTGCCTGCCTAGAGAAAAACTCAAGCTTTAAACAATCACCTCATCCTCTTGGGAGTTCCGAACATGAAGATCTCGATCCTTGGCCCGTTGACGCTCGGCGCGCTTGCGCTCGCCGCCGGCACTGCTTTTGCGGACGCTGGCCCCAATGTGCAGGACTCCTCTGGCGCCGCAGTGAAGGACTCGTCGGGCGCCTGCATTCGCGCCGACGGTGGCCAGATGCTTCCTGAGTGCCGCCCCGCTCCGGCTCCCGCCGCACCGGCTCCCGCAGCAGCCGCCGCGCCGGCTGCCCCGTCCGCGCCCGCCGCGCCCACCGCTCCCGCGCCCGCGGCGAAAGCCCCGTCGTCGGTTCGCCAGTCGGTCGTGATCCAGGCTGACGCGCTCTTCGACTTCGACAAGTCGGTCGTCCGTCCGGATGGCAAGAAGAGCATCGACGAAGCGCTCGCCAAGCTGCAAGGCGTGAGCCTCGAGATGGTCATCGCGACCGGTCACACGGACGCGATCGGCACGGAAGCCTACAACCAGAAACTGTCCGAGCGCCGCGCCGCGGCCGTGAAGGACTACCTGGTGAGCAAGGGCATCCCGTCGGCGAAGATCACCACGATCGGCAAGGGCAAGACGCAGCCGGTGGCGACCAACAAGACGAAGGAAGGCCGCCAGAAGAACCGCCGTGTGGACATCGAGTTCAAGGGCGTGCGGCAATAACGCAACCTGACCCGGCAGAAAACCCCGCTCCGGCGGGGTTTTTTGTTTAGGCTTCCTCGTCCATGCAATCGATCGATACGCTGATCTTCGCCGCCCACGTGATTCCCGTGGAGCCTCGCGGCGTGCTCGCCGATCACGCGGTCGCCGTGAAGGACGGGCGCATCGTCGCGATCGTTCCCTCCGCATCGGCCCAGGCGCAATTCGACGCACGGGAAGTCGTACGCCTCGAGCGCCACGTCCTCATCCCGGGCCTCGTGAACCTCCATTGCCACGCCGCGATGGCGCTCATGCGCGGAATGGGCGACGACACGCCGCTCATGACGTGGCTCCAGGAGCACATCTGGCCCGCGGAATCGAAGCACGTGAGCGACGAGTTCGTGCACGACGGAAGCCTGGTCGCCATGGCCGAGATGCTGCGGGCGGGCGTCACCTGCGTGAACGACATGTATTTCTTTCCCGAGGCGACGGCACGGGCGGCGCTCAGGATCGGCATGCGCGCGTCCCTCGGCGTGATCGCCATCGAATTCCCGAGCGCCTATGCGGCCGACGCGCACGAGTATCTGAAGAAAGGGCTCGCGACGCGCGACGCCTATCGCGGCGAATCGCTTCTCACATTCGCGCTCGCGCCGCACGCGCCATACACGGTCGGTGACGAGACGCTCAAGCGCATCTCGGTCCTCGCCGAGGAGCTCGATCTTCCGATCCACTGCCACGTGCACGAGACGCGCGGCGAGATCGAGCAAGGCATCGCGCAGCACGGCGTGCGGCCGCTCGAACGATTGCGCAAACTCGGCATCGTCGGGCCCCGCCTCATCGCCGTGCATTCGGTGCATCTCGAGGAGCACGAGCTCGACCTCATGGCGCGGCAGGGTGTGTTCGTGGCGCACTGCCCGTCGTCGAACCTCAAGCTCGCGAGCGGAATCGCACCGATCGCCGCGATGCGGGCGCGCGGCGTTCATGTCGGCGTCGGCACCGACGGCGCCGCGAGCAACAATCGCCTCGACGTGCTGACGGAGATGCGCACGGCCGCGCTGCTCGCCAAGGGCGCGAGCGGCGATGCGAGCGT
Organism: Usitatibacter sp.; assembly: GCA_035308545.1. Classification (GTDB taxonomy): domain Bacteria; phylum Pseudomonadota; class Gammaproteobacteria; order Burkholderiales; family Usitatibacteraceae; genus Usitatibacter. The sequence goes on along the minus strand of DATGGI010000232.1, from coordinate 9,215 downwards.
CGTGCCCGCCGTCGAAGCGCTCGAGATGGCGACGATCGAAAGCGCGCGGGCGCTCGGGCTCGAGGGGCGCATCGGCTCGCTCGCTCCCGGCAAGGCCGCGGATCTCACCGCCGTCGACCTCTCGTCCATCGAGACGCTTCCCACCTACGATCCGCTCTCGCACCTCGTGTACGCCGCCGGGCGCGAGCACGTGACGCACGTCTGGGTCGATGGACGCGCGAGGCTCGCCGATCGGAGTATCGTGGGAATCGACACGGTGGACATCGCCGACAAGGCCCGCTGGTGGTCGAAGCGCCTCGCATGAACACGGAAACCCGCACCAACGTCGATCCGGCCGAGCTCGCGAAATTCAGCGCGCTCGCGCATCGCTGGTGGGACCCGACGAGCGAGTTCCGCCCGCTGCACGAGATCAACCCGCTGAGGCTCGCGCACATCGAGAAGCTCGCCGGCGGCCTGAAGGGCAAGCGCATCCTCGACGTGGGCTGCGGCGGCGGAATCCTCGCCGAAGCCATGGCCGCGAAGGGCGCCATCGTCACCGGCATCGATCTCGCGGACAAACCCCTCAAGGTCGCGATGCTCCACCGGATGGAAACCGGCAGCACCGTGGACTATCGGCTCGTGTCCGCGGAAGAACTCGCGAGCGAATCCCCGGAATCGTTCGACGTGGTCACGTGCATGGAGATGCTCGAGCACGTGCCGGATCCGCCATCGACCATTCGTGCCTGCGCGCAACTCGCGAAGCGCGGCGGGCAGGTGTTCTTCTCGACGATCAATCGCAATCCCAAGTCGTTCCTCTTCGCGATCGTGGGCGCGGAGTACGTCCTGAACCTCTTGCCGAAGGGAACGCACGAGTACGCGCGCTTCATCCGCCCGTCGGAGCTCACGCGCGCCTGCCGCGACGCGGGGCTCGCGGTCACCGACCTCACGGGCATGACCTACAATCCGCTCACGAAGGTCTATTCACTGGGCCGCGACGTGGACGTGAATTACCTCCTGGGAACCGTGCGTGATTGACGCGGTCCTCTTCGACCTCGACGGAACGCTCGCCGACACCGCGCCCGACATGGCGCGCACCGTGAACGCCATGCGCGAGCGCCGCGGCCTCGCGCCCGTTCCGCTTTCGCAAGTTCGGCCCTTCGTTTCGCGCGGCGCGCGCGGAATGATCACGTCGGCCTTCGCGATTACGACGGAGCACCCCGATTACGCCACCCTGCGCGAGGAATTCCTGGATCTCTATGCGGGGAACCTTTGCGTGGATACGTGTCTGTTCCCAGGTATGGACGAGCTGCTCGTGGACCTGGAGAACCGCTCCATCGGCTGGGGCGTCGTGACCAACAAGTACGAGCGCCTGGCGCGGCCCGTGATGGCGGGCCTCGGCCTCGGCGACCGCGCCGCGGTGATCGTGGGCGGCGATACCTGCGCCCGCGCGAAGCCGTTCCCCGATCCCCTGCTTCACGCCGTCGCGACGATGGGTGTCGCGCCGGTGAACACGCTCTACGTGGGCGACGACGAACGCGACATCCAGGCTGCCCGCGCCGCCGGCATGCCCGTGGTCGCGGCGGCCTACGGATATCTCGCCGACGGACCGCCGCCCTCGATGTGGGGCGCCGACGCGGTGGTGGAATCGCCGGCGGAGCTGCACGCATGGATCCGGGAGCATTGAGATGAACGCACCGTCACCGTCTCGCCGCAAACTCCTTCAGGCGCTCGCCGCCGCGCCGGCCGTGGCCTCGATGCCGTCGCTCGCGTTGGAGGAAAAACCGAATCGCCTGCTGGTTCTCGTGTTCCTCTACGGCGGCAACGATTGCTTCAACACCTGGGTGCCGTACACGAACGACGTCTACCGCGAGATCCGGCCGACCATCGCGATCCCGCGCGACGCAGTCCTCAAGGTCACCGATAGCCACGGCTTCCACCCGTCGCTCGCGCCGATCATGCCGATGTGGGAGGGCAAGGAGCTCGCGCTCGTGCAAGGCATCGGCTACGCCGAGGGCACGCAGCAGCACTTTCGCGACGGCGACACCGCCTTCACGGGATACGACGGTTCCGAGTACTCGGTCGAAGGATGGGTCACGAGGGCACTCGGCAAGCGCGCGCGCACGGGGGGCGAGGACGCGATCGCGTTCGACGTGCTCGACGTTCGCGCCGCCGATCCCATGGGGCCGTTCCGTGGCGGGAGCCTCGGCTGCGTGCAGGTCTACTACGCGCAGGATCTCCTCGGGTCGCGCCGCATGGGCGAATGCGTCTTCGAAGCGAACGATCGCGGCCGCGCGCACCTTGCCGCTTATCCCGGCGCGCTTCCCGCCGTGCCGCTCAAGACGAATTTCCCGACCGATCAGTTCGGCCAGGCGATGCGGGCCGCCGTCGAGCTCGCGTCGATCGATCGCAAGCTTCCGGTGATCCACGTGGCGTTGAATGGCCTCGACGAGGACAAGCACCACTCGGTGGATTGCCACTGGGACCAGTTGAAGTACCACGGCGATGCGCTCTCGCGCCTCGCCAAGGGGCTCGCGTCGCTGCGCGAGGGACTGAAGGAAATCGGCCGCTGGGACGAGACGCTCGTCGCGACCTACGACGAGTTCGGCCGCTGCCCGACGGAGAACGAAGATCACGGCACGCATCACGGCCTCGCGTCGGTGCACTTCGTGATGGGCGGCCGCGTGAAGGGTGGGCTCGTTGGCCAGGCGCCCGAGGTGCGTTACATGTTCCCGCACATCGGCGGACCGATGCCGACGATCGATACGCGCCGCCTCTGGACGACTGTCGCGCAGCAGTGGTGGGACGTGGATTCGGCGAATCTTTTCAGCAAGCGACACCGGCCGCTCGACATCCTCGCCTAGCCGCAACGGAACCGGCGCCGGTGTGCGCCGCGGCCGCGCCGTGAGACGATGGTGCACCCCAAGGAGGTGAACCATGAAACAGCGCACTTCGACCCCGACCGTCTCCCCAGTGAAAATCGCCGTACTCGCGTGGACATGCGCCTTCGCAAGCGCAACCCTTGCGGCTGAAACCCACGAAGCGGGTGAAAGCCACCATTGGAGCTACTCGGGAGCGAGCGCACCGCAGAACTGGGGCACGCTGGATCCGGGCTTCCGCGCATGCTCGACGGGGAAGAACCAGTCGCCCATCGACATGAAGAGCTCCATCAAGGGCGAGCACAAGCCCGTCGACCTGGCCTACAAGAGCGGCGCCGCGGAGATCGTCAACAACGGCCACACGATCCAGGTCGATTACAAGCCCGGCAGTTCGCTCAAGATCGACGGCCACGCGTACGAGCTGAAGCAATTCCATTTTCACGCGCCGAGCGAGAACACGATCGACGGGAAGCACTTCCCGATGGAGGTCCACCTCGTCCACCAGGACAAGGACGGTCACCTGCTCGTGGTCGCCGTCATGTTCAACGAGGGCGCGCCCAATCCCCTGCTCGCCTCGTTGTGGAAGCAAATGCCGAACAAGGAAGGCGAGAAGAACGCGGTCGCCGATGCCCTGAACGCGATCGACCTGTTGCCCGCGCAGCGCGAGTACTACCGCTTCACCGGTTCGCTCACGACACCGCCGTGTTCGGAAGGCGTGACGTGGCTGGTCTCGAGGCAACCCGTGACTGCCTCCAAGGAGCAGGTCGCCGCATTCTCGAAGGCTGTGGGCTTCGCCAACAATCGCCCGGTGCAACCGCTCAACGGACGCCAGGTCGTCGCCCAATAAGAGGCGAGCCCAGGCAACCCGCAGGTTATTTCTTCGGGATCACCAGCAACGCCACGCCGGCGACGACCGCCGCGATGCCGGCCCACAGCGGCACGTTCACATCCTGCTTGTCCTCCACGGCGATGTGGACCGGGCCGATGTCGGCCTTGTGGGTCTCCTTGGTGTAGCTGAAACCGCCGGTGGCCAATGCGATCAGGCCCCCGGCGAGCAGGATGATTCCGACGATCTTCATTGGGTTCATGGCGGTCCTTGATGAACGGGCGATTGGCCCCGATGTCTATCCCTGACCCGTATAATCCCGAGTACGTTCAATGTTTTCAAGGGGGCGACCCGGTTTCGACGTGGGCACTGAAGCACTGCAGGGCATGCCGAGGGGTGGAGCACCTCGTAAATCCAACCGCAAACAATCTAGTTGCGAACGACGACAACTACGCTCTGGCCGCCTAATACCGGCTGGACTCTGCTCCGGGCCTGCTCATGGGGCCGGGTGGTGCAGTAAGCAGTACGCCACGGCAGAGTCATATTCATGAGATCGCCGTCGATGGGGCCACTTCATCGATAGCCAAACAATAGGTGGCTCAGCGTTGCCCAGTTCGCCGGTCTACGGGGCAGCGGTTAAACCAAATGGCCTGGCTACGCATGTAGAACTGCATGTGGACGGCTTACGGACGGGGGTTCGATTCCCCCCGCCTCCACCAACAACGAAAAAGGGCTGCCGATCAGGCGGCCCTTTTTTTCATCATCGTCACCTCGTAGGAAGCCGTCCTACGCACGCTCCGGGAAATCGCCGACTGTCAAATCCCTCGGCAAGGAGCAGGCTCGTCTCCATGATGATCCGTGCCCAGTCTGGCGCAAGCCGCATCCTCCTTCACCTGCTCGCAGTCCTGCGGGGTGGAAATGTCCGCTTGCATGTCGCCAGGTTGGCGCGGGAGCTGGATGCGATTGCAGTGGCACGGGAGCGAGTGCGCGAGCGGCTGCTGGATCTTTGGATGACTTTTCTCACGCATCCTCGCAAGGCGCACCACGCGACCGGAGCCGCGGAATCACAGTTGCGGTCGGCGGTCCTGTGTCCAGGGGACGTGCTGCTGACCGAGGGAAATACACGAGCCGCCTTGCTGATCAAATACGTCACCGGTTCGACGTGGTCCCATGTGGCGATGTACGTCGGCCCGCTTGAAGAGGGAAACGATCCGCCGTGCATCGTTGAAGCTGATATCGAGGCAGGCGTGAGATTGATACGCCTCTCGGAGCTCAATGCGCTGCATGTTCGCGTCTTGAGGCCCTTGGGCCTGAGCGATATTCACAGGCTTGCGCTCGCGGAATGGACGCTCGCCCGGATTGGAAGCGAGTACGACCTGGCCCACGCATGGGCCCTTTGCCGGAGCCTGTTGCGCGTGCGGCTTCCGCCGCGGCTACGGCCCATGCCCGGCGCCGTAACCGGAAGCGCAACGCAGTTCATCTGCAGCAACCTGCTTGCAAGCGCTTTTGCCATGGTTGGACTTTCGATCGCGCCGGAGGCTGCACTGGCGAGCTCGATCGCGGGAGCCGACCACCGGAACGTTGTCCCGGCGGACTTTGAGCGGGCTCCGGTATTCGAGGTCATCAAGGTCAGCGCGGGCTAGCAGCGCTTCACGTCAGCGCGGCATTTTCATTTCGACAGCCTAGCGGCAACGCGAGAAATCCAGATCGTTCTGATGCTCGCCGGGACGCACGGCCTCGTAGTGGCCCGCTCCCTGGTTCCAGCATTCCTTGGCAGCCACGCGTTCATTCCGGATGCCCCGGCAACGGGAGAAATCCAGGTCGTCCTGGCGCTCGCCCGAACGCACGGCCTCGAAGTGGTTCGCGTGCGGATTCCAGCACTCCTCGCCTCCGGAGTTCCAGCGCTTCACATCCCGCGGACCCTCGCCGACGAAGCGACACTTGTTGAAGTCGAGGTCGTTCTGGCGCTCGCCGGGGCGCACGGCCTCAAAGTGCCCGGCGCCCTGATTCCAGCATTCCCGCTGCTGGTCGGCTACAGCGACGAACACTCCGTTGCCCAAGTCGCGGCTATGGGAGCCCTGCGCAAATGCGACGGCGGAAGCCGCTACGATCATTGAGCCCACTGCGATCGACATCGTTCTCATGGAATCCTCCTGGTGATGAGCACGATGTGAAGCATGGGCGCGAAACGGGCGCCGGTCTGTTCGCTAGCGAACACTGCAACGGAAATGGGTCGCCGAGAGTTTCTCGCGAACCCCTGGCCGATGCACAATGCGGCCATGACACCGGGCGAACTTCAGCAACTCCTCGCGCAGGCGCAGGCCTTGCATCGCGCGGGGCGCCTTCCCGAGGCCGAGCGCGCTTACCTGCAACTTGCGCAAAGCACGCCGGGCAATCCGGATCTCACGCACCTGCTGGGCGTGCTTGCGTTCCAGCAGGGCAACACGGCTCGCGCCATCGAACGATACCGCGCGGCGATCGCGCTGCGATCCAGCTTCCCGCAAGCCCACAACAATCTCGCGATCGCGCTCAAGTCCGCGGGCCGGCTGGATGAAGCGGAGGCTTCCTTCGCCGCCGCGCTCGAAGCGAAACCCGACTACGCGGAAGCCGCATACAACCTCGGCATCCTGCTCGACGCGCGCGGCGCGGACACCGAAGCCGAGCGCGCCTATCGCCGAGCCCTCGAAATCAAGGGAGACTGGATCGAGCCGCTCGGAAATCTCGGCAATCTTCTGCGCAAGCGGGGCCTCATTCCCGAAGCGGAACCATATCTCGAGCGAGCTGCGACCCTGGCGCCGAGCGACGCAACGACCGCCGGCAACCTCGCGCTGCTTCGCATCGACCAGTCGCGATTGGCCGAGGCACGAACGCTAGCGGAGCGCGCGCAATCCCTCGCTCCCGATTCGGCTCGGTGGCTGATAGCCGCGGGCACGGCCGCACGGCTTCAAAAGGATTTCGACGGTGCGGTTCCGAAATTCGAACAGGCGGCGAAGATCGAGCCCAAAGATGCATCGCTCTGGTTCGAGCTGGGACTCGCGCTCGAGGCGTGCGCCGACGACGAGGCTGCGCGTGCTGCGCTGGCTCGCGCGCGTGAGCTGGCTCCCGACTGGGAGCGCCTTCGTTGGACGGAAGCGCTGCTGCTTCCGCGCGTTCCTCGCGACGACGCGGAAGTCGCCGAGGCGTTGCGACGTTTCGACGATGGGCTCGATTCCCTCGAATCGACGCTGCGCCTCGACACGCCCGAACATCGCGCCGCGGCGCTCGAGGCCGCTACGAGCCTCGTTCCGTTCAGCCTGCACTATCTTCCCGGCGACCACACCGCACGGCAGGTTCGCTACGCCGACCTGGTCGCGAAAGTCACGCGCGCCACATTCCCGGAATTCGCCTCCGCGCCCACGCCGCGCACGAAACGCGAGCGGATCCGCGTGGGCTTCGTTTCGAGCCAGGTGCACGACCACGTGGTGATGCGCTACTTCTCGGACTTCATCGTGAAGCTCGATCCCGCGCGATTCGAGCGCCTCGTGTGGTCCACGAGCGATGTTCGTGATGGCGTCACGAACGAGATCGCCGCGAAGGTCGACCGATTCGTGCCGGGCGAGTCGACGCTGGCAGCCCTGGCGACCGACGTGCGTGCCGCCGATCTCGACGTGCTCGTGTTCCTCGACGCGGGCCTCGATCCGCGCAACGGAGCGCTGGCGTCACTCCGTCTTGCTCCTGTCCAGGTCGCGTTCTACGGGCATCCCGTGACAACCGGTTTCGACAGCGTCGGCTACTTCGTGAGTGGCGAGCTCCTGGAAACCCCGAGCTCCGATGCGCACTACCGCGAGAAGTTGGTCCGGCTTCCCGGTATCGGCGCTTCCGTGCAACCGCCTCCCGCTCCCGGCGACGGAACGTGGATCGACAAGCTGCGGCTCGACGGCAAACCACTCGTGATCTGCCTGCAGAACCTCGGAAAGGTACCGCCCTCCTTCGATGCGACTCTCGCCGGGATCCTCGCGGAGACGGGAGCACGCCTCGTATTCCTCAACCGGGGCGAGCGCCTTACGCGGCGATTCCGCGCCCGCATCGATGGCGCGCTCGCCGCGCGGGGAGTTCCGCGAGACGCGATCCATATCGAGCCGACGCATGATCGCGGCGAGTTTCTCGGAGGAGTCGCGCGCGCCGACCTCGTGCTCGATACGCCGGGTTTCTCGGGAGGGGCGACGAGCCTCGATGCGCTGTGGGCAGGCACGCCGATCGTCGCATTCGAAGGCGACAGCGCCCGTGCACGGCAGACGTCGGCCATGCTTCGCGCCCTGGACCTCGATGAATTGATCGCCCGGGATGACGCGGGCTATGTCGCGCTCGCGGTCGCGCTCCTCGCGGACTCCGCGAGGCGGGATTCACTGCGCCAGCGCATCCGCGCCGGCGCGCCCGGTCTCTTCGGCGACAGTCGCGCGATCGCCGCCCTTCACGATTTCCTGATTGCGCGCGCCGGCTAGATCGCGGTCCTGGGTGCTCTGGATGAGGAAGACAATCACGAGCGCAATCACGCTCGTCGCGGTGGCGATCACGAGCTGCCACGTATCGCTGTAGCGGAACCCGGGGTCCGTGACGAGCCACATGACCACCAACCCCATGGCGGCGAAGAGCGTTCCCGAATGGCCGCCCAATGCAACCAGTCGACGAGCCATTCCCGGAAACCGATGGCGTTCCATGCGAATGTTTTCCTCTTTCATGGACCTTCGATCAATCTGCCGGAACTCGCATGCGGCCAAAACGTCTGAAGCGATGAATGCGCCGTAGGAGACGCCCTACTCGTTCTTCCATATTCGGAGAGATGCCATGGCCAGCCATCACATGACACGCCAATGAAGGGGCACCTCCGTTATGCGAGCGACGCCGAGCCCGGCTACACGCGTGCCCGGCGGGGCGACGGGTTCGTCTATCGCGACAAGGCGGGCAAGGTGATTCGCGATGCGGACACGTTGACTCGCATCCGGTCGCTCGCGATTCCACCCGCATGGTCTGCGGTCTGGATCTGTGCCCGGGCCGACGGCCACCTGCAGGCTACCGGACGGGATGCGCGCGGCCGCAAGCAATACCGCTACCACCCGGAATGGCGCGCCGAGCGCGAGGCGGGCAAGTTCGATCGCCTGCGCGAGTTCGGCCACGCGCTGCCCGGCATCCGTGCACGCGTGAAACAACACCTGGCCTTGCCGGGATTACCGCGCGAAAAGGTGCTGGCGATGATCGTGCGCCTGCTCGAGCGCACCGCGATTCGCGTCGGGAACGAGAAGTACGCGCGGGAAAACGAATCCTTCGGCCTCACCACGCTTCGCAACAAGCACGTGAAGGTGCGCGGCGAGCGCATCGAGTTCGAGTTCAAGGGCAAGAGCGGCAAGGCGCAGCGCGTCACGCTCGACGATCCGCGACTCGCGCGCCTCGTGCGCCGATGCCAGGACCTGCCTGGCTACGAGCTCTTCAGGTACGTGGACGATGCGGGCGAAACGCGCTCGGTGGACTCCGGCGACGTGAACGACTACCTGCGCGAG
>DATGGI010000231.1:0-2061 GCA_035308545.1 Usitatibacter sp. | reverse complement strand
GCCCTTCGTCTCGACGCCCATCGATGCGACCGGAAAATACGCGACTCTCTCGCCCTACTCCGCGACGTTCACCGGCAATACGTGGTCGGGCCTGCGCTTCTTCCGCGCGCAGGTCACGCAGGCCAACTTCCACAAGGCGATCGCGGACATCAACGACTACTGCGCCGCGAACCCGACATACCGCTACTGCTCCGGCGCCGCGTTCAGCGATGTGCCGTCGGACTACGTGATGACCGACTTCGGCGTGCTGCACGAAGTGTTCCGCCAGACTCCGGCGGGCAACCTCAGCATGGGCATGCACGTGTACGGGCTGGGCGCCTACAACTTCCGGTAGGGCGTTTTCGGCGGTTATCATCGGGGCATGAATGCCGATCCCTGCCTCCTCTCCGCCCACGAGCTCTCGATCGCCTATGCGGCGAAGCTTCTTTCTCCCGTCGACGTCATCGACGCCCTCCTCGCGCGCATCGCAAGGCTCGACGACAAGCTGAACGCGTGGATCGACGTCTATGGCGATGAGGCTCGCGAATCCGCCATCGATGCCGACAAGGCGATCCGTACCGGCAAGGCGGTCGGGCTTTTCCATGGCGTGCCGATCGCCATCAAGGACATCATCGACATCGAAGGGAAGGTCACGACCGGGGGATCGGCCACGCGCTTGAATCATGCGCCGGCCGCCTCGAGCGCGACGGTCGTTCGCCGCGCGCTCGCCGATGGAATGATCGTGCTGGGCAAGACGCACACCGTGGAGTTCGCGTGCGGCGCGTGGGGCACGAACCAGCACATGGGCACGCCTTGGAATCCGTGGGATATGAAGGTCGCGCGTACGCCGGGCGGATCGAGCAGCGGCTCGGCCGTGGCGGTGGCGGCGCGCATGACGCCCGTCGCGCTCGGCACCGACACGGGCGGCTCCGTTCGCCAGCCCGCGTCGTGGTGCGGCATCACGGGACTGAAGACCACGATCGGCCGCATCAGCACCTTCGGCATCCTGCCGCTCGCGCCGACGCTCGATACGCCCGGAACGATGGCGCGCACCGTGCGCGACGTGGCCCTCCTCTACAACCTGCTGCAGGGAACCGATCCGCTCGATCCGCTCACGGTACGCCGCGCGAGGGACGACCCGATGCCGACGATCGATGATGGCGTGAAGGGGCTCCGGCTCGCGCGCCTTCCCTTGCACGAGCGCACCGGCGTCGCGGGCGACGTGCTCGACGCATACGATCGGTCCCTCGAGACGCTCGCGAAGCTCGGCGCGAAGATCGTGGACATCGACCTGCCCTTCGCCCTCTCCGGCTTCACCAACATGGTGACGATCACGAATGCCGAAGGCTACTTCGTGAACAAGGCGGCCATGGACGACCCGAACGCCAAGGTGGATGAAGTGGTGCGCCGGCGCCTGCTCACGGGCGCGAAGATCGCGGCGCACGAGTATCTCGCGATGATGCGCCGCCGCGAGGAGCTGAAGGCGCAGATGGCCGACGCGATGAGGGACGTCGATGCGCTGCTCACGCCTTCGACCGAGACGGCGGCGTTCCCGCTCGACCAGATCGACTTCAACGCGGCACCCGTCCGGTTCGCGCGGTTCGTGAACATCCTCGATCTTTGCGCGCTCGCCCTTCCGAATGGAATGACGCCCGGCCGCCTGCCGACTTCGCTACAGGTCGTGTGCCGCGGATACGAAGAAGCGATGGCGTTGAGGATCGGCCAGGCGTATCAGGGCGCCACCGCGTGGCACATGGAGATGCCCGCTATTTCCTAGCGGCGCGCTTTCCGCAGGCCAGATCGATGAGGCGAATCGCGGTCGCCTTCGCGGCCGCCGCCGCGGCAGGGGGATTTCCATCCAGTTGCGCCGAAGCCGCGGCGCCGTCGTAGACCAGGTGCAGTTGCCGCCCGAGTACCTCGGGATCCGCCGCGCCCGCCTCTTTCGCGAGGCTCGACAGGAGATCGCGCGTCCAGCGGCGCGCATCGCGGCAGACCTGCAGGCCGCTTGCATCCGCGCCCATCTCCGCGCTCGCGCGCATGAAGGCGCAGCCCCGGTAGTTGGGCTTGGCCATCGCGTCGGCC
>DATGGI010000230.1:0-5743 GCA_035308545.1 Usitatibacter sp. | reverse complement strand
CCTCGTACGCGAGCACCCTGAGGCTGCCCCTCACCGCTTCGAGCAGTTCCCCCGGCGCCAGCAGGAAATCGGGGTTCGAAGGCTTGCCGAAGCGTTCGTTTCCCTTCGCGAAGGTCTCGTAGATGAAGAGGGCACCAGGCGCGAGGCACGAGACGAGGCGCGGGAGCAAAGGGCGATGCAGGTAGTTGGTGACAACGATTGCATCGAAGGAGCGTCCCTCATACGGCCAGGGGCCCGCCTCGATGTCGGCCGCGAGCAACGTCACGTTCGCGGGCGCTTCTCCGAAGCCCGAGAGATCGCGATCCACGGCCTCCACCTCGAAACCCATTTGCGCAAGCCATTTCGCATGTCTTCCCGAGCCGCACGCCACGTCGAGGACCACGCCGCCGGGGCGGATCGACGGGGCCCAACGCACGACCCACTGTGAAGGCTCGATCATCAGTTGATGATACTGCTCGGGTACCATGGCGCTTCGCAACCGAAGGGACGCCGAGTTGAAACGACTCCTGAAGGTCTCCGCGATCGTCGTCGTCACGCTGGTCCTCGTGGCCGCGATCGCCGTCGCCGTCGCAGTGGAACTGGGAACTCGCAAGGCCCAACGCATCCTCGAGATCAAGGTCGTACCGGTCCCCTTCACCAGGGATCCCGTCGCGCTCAAGCAGGGCAAGTATCTCTTCGAGACGCGCGGCTGCGCCGAATGCCACGGCGCCGACGGGCGCGGCATCGTGTTCCTCGATACGCCCGAGGGGCTCTACGTGAAGACACCCGACATCACGAGCGGACGCGGCGGCGTGGTAGCCGACTACACCGAGGGCGATTGGGTGCGCGCGATCCGCCACGGCGTGAGCCCGAAGGGTCATCCGCTCTTCCTCATGCCCTCGGAAGACTACAACCGGCTGAGCGACGCGGACTTCGGCGCGCTCGTCGGATACACACGCAGCCTCGCGCCGGTCGCCGGAGACGGCGCGACGGTGCGCCTCCCACTCATCGTGAAAGCGCTCTATGGCATCGGCGTGATCCAGGATTCAGCCGAGAAGATCGACCATCGCCTGCCGCCACCGCAGGCCGTCCCCGCCGCGACGAATCCGGAATATGGAGCGTACGTCGCGAGCATGTGCCAGGGATGCCACGGAGCCACGTTCGCCGGCGGAGCGATCCCGGGCGGCCCTCCCGATTGGCCGCCCGCGGCGAACCTCACGCCCGGCGAAGGCAGCGTGATGCCGCGCTACGACACGGCGGATAAATTCGTCGCGATGATGCGCACCGCGAAACGTCCCGACGGCAGCGAGGTCTACAAGGCGATGCCGTTCGCGAGCCTGCGAAACATGAACGACACGGATCTCGAAGCCATGTACGCGTACCTGAAGACGCTCCCGCCGCGCAAGACCGGGGAGCGATAGAATCGACGAAAACACGAGGAGGATCCCGATGCGCATCGCCATCCTGTTCGCGCTCGCTCTCGCAGCCTGCGCGACGACGACGCAGCAAGCCGTTCCCGGTGCCGTGCCGAAATTCGCGGTCGATCCGTACTGGCCCAAGCCGCTGCCTGAGAACTGGATCCTGGGCCAGGTCGCGGGCATCGCGGTCGACAAGGACGATCACATCTGGATCATCCATCGGCCCACGACGCTCCTCGACGACGAGAAAGGCGCGCAGGCCAATCCGCCCGCCACGTCCTGTTGCAAGCCCGCGCCGCCGGTGCTCGAGTTCGATCGCGATGGCAAGCTCCTCCGCTCCTGGGGCGGCCCCGGCGCGGGCTACGTGTGGCCCAAGAGCGAGCACGGCATCATGGTCGACTCGGACGGCAACGTGTGGCTCGGCGGAAACGATCTCGCCGACGAGCAGATCCTCAAGTTCACGCCCGATGGAAAATTCCTCTTCGCGATCGGCACGAACAACAGCACCGGAGGAAGCAACAGCACGACGCAGCTGGGTCGCCCCGCCCACATGGCGCTCGACGAACCCGCGCACGAGCTCTATGTCGCCGACGGCTATCTCAACCGCCGCGTGATCGTCTTCGATTCCGTGACGGGTGCGTACAAGCGCCATTGGGGCGCCTACGGCAACAAGCCCGACGACGGCAAGCAGGCCCCCTACGATCCGAAGGCGGCGCCCTCGCAGCAATTTTCGAACCCCGTGCATTGCGTGCGCCTCTCGCATGACGATCTCGTCTACGTTTGCGACCGCGCGAACGACCGCATCCAGGTGTTCCGCAAGAACGGCACGTTCGTGAAGGAATTCCGTGTGTCGCCCGAGACGCTGCAGAACGGCTCCGTGTGGGACCTGGTGCTCTCGGAAGATCCGGCGCAGAAGTACATCTTCACGGCCGACGGCGCCAACGGACGGATCACGACGCTCCTCCGCGACAGCGGCTCCGTCGTGGGCACCTTCGGGCGCAGCGGCCGCATGGCGGGCGACTTCAAGTGGGTGCACAACATGGCGATCGACTCGAAGGGCAACCTCTACACCTCCGAAGTCGGCTACGGCCGCCGCGCGCAGAAGTTCAACCGCGTGGAGTAACGCATGGCGCGCATCATCGGCGGGATCGGAAGCTCGCACGTGCCCACCATCGCCATGGCGTACGACCGGGGCAAGCAGGGCGATCCCGCGTGGGCGCCGCTCTTCGAAGGCTACAAGCCCGTGGCGAAATGGCTCGCCGAGAAAAAGCCGGACGTGCTCGTGTTCTTCTACAACGACCACGTCACGAGCTTCTTCTTCGACCTCTATCCGACCTTTGCCCTCGGAGCGAGCGAGCGCTTCGAGATCGCCGACGAGGGCATGGGCGTGCGCAAGCTCCCGCCCATCAAGGGACACCCGAAACTCGCCGCGCACCTGGCCGACGCCCTCGTGAATGACGAGTTCGACATGGCGATCTTCCAGGATCGCGCGCTCGATCACGGCGTGAATTCGCCACTCACGCTCCTCTGGCCCCACGAGCCGGATTGGCCCGCCGCGTTGGTGCCGATCCAGGTGAACGTGCTCCAGTACCCGCTGCCCACGGCGATGCGCTGCTACAAGCTCGGCCAATCGATCCGCCGCGCGATCGAGTCGTTCCCGGACGACATCGACGTCGCGATCGTCGGCACCGGGGGCCTCTCGCACCAGATCCATGGCGAGCGCGCCGGGTTCAACAACACCGAGTGGGACATGAAGTTCCTCGACCTGATCGAGAAGGATCCGATGCAGCTCGCGAAGATGAAGCACGCGGACTTCATCAGGCTTGGCGGCGCCGAGAGCGTGGAAGTCATCATGTGGCTCGCGATGCGCGGGGCGCTTTCTTCCGCGGTGAAGAAGACGCACCAGAACTATTACCTCGCCACCAGCACGGCGATGACGGTGGCGCTTTTCGAGGAGCCTGAAGCGCTTGAATCCGCAGCTTGAGGGCCTGTCGGAGCTCGACGGCACGTATCCGTTCGACGTCACGCAAAGCGTGGCGCACATGCGCATCAACAAATTCTTCTGGAACCTCACGCAGCCCGCGTTCCGCGAGGAATTCCTGCGCGACGAGGCGAAGCGTTGCCGGGACTCGGGACTCACCGAAGAAGAGACGAAGCTCGTGCGCGAGCGCGACTGGCTCGGGCTCATCAAGTACGGCGCGATCTTCTTCGTGCTCGAGAAGGCGCTTCGCGTGCTGAAGATCACGAACCTGCACGCCTATGCGCAGATGCGCGGCGAGACCTTCGAGGAGTTCCTCAAGACGCGCCGCGTCCCCGAGATGCGATGAAGGGGAAGAGCCGGGACGATCCGCGTTTCTTCGCCACGCCCGCGGAGTTTCGCCGCTGGCTCGAGAAGAATCACACGAAGGCCGAGGAGCTCTGGGTCGGCATGCACAAGCGCCATACCGGGAAACCCAGCATGACCTGGCCCGAGTCCGTCGATTGCGTCCTCTGCTTCGGATGGATCGACGGCCTGCGCCAGAGCCTGGGGGAAGAGAGCTACCTCATCCGCTTCACGCCGCGAAAGCCCACGAGTGTCTGGAGCGCGATCAATATCCGGAAGATGGACGAGCTCGCGAAGGCGGGACTCATGACGCCCGCGGGGCTCGCCGTGTTCGAGAATCGCAGCGCGACTCGCGAGCACGGATACACATATGGGAATCGCAAGCCGTTCGACACGGCGACCCTCGCGGCCTTCAAGGCGAAGAAGAAGGCGTGGGCGTTCTTCGAGGCTCAGCCTCCGGGCTATCGGCGGCTACTTGCGCACTGGGTGATGAGCGCCAAGCGTGAGGAGACGCGCAAGAGCAGGCTCGCGAAATTGGTGGCGGAGTGCGCCGCAGGTCGCAGGCTCGACCAATTCACGGGGAAGGCAAAACCCAAGACCGATGCAAATTGGGCCGGTGGCGGCCGGAAGCGCCAAACTCCGCCGCGCTGACACGGCGATGCCAAATTCAACTTTCCAGCCTGTCGGCGTCTCCTGGGTTGGGTGAATCACGGCACGATGTAGCTGTAGCCTTCCTGCTGGTATTCGATCAGCGAAATCCAGGCGTTGGGAACGAGCTTCACCTCTCCCATGAGGTTTGCAGGCTTGATCTTGCGCGAGGCCAGCGGAATGGTGCACTGCTCTACCGCCGCCACCCCGGTCGCAGCGCTCAGCTCGCGGATCTTCGCCTGGATCCTTGCTGCATCCTCGCGATCGGCGTCCTTTATGAGCGACATGTCGGACTGCGTGAAATACGACGCGTCTCCGCGAAAGGCAAGCACGATCCTTGGCGTCGCGCCATGCTCGATCAATTGCTTGCGGGTGAGATCGATCGTCGAGAGCTTCACGAGGAGCGCCTTTGGATTGCCGTCCGTCACGTCGAAGGCGACGCGCACCTCGTTGGCCCCGGCCCGTGCACGCGGGGGATCGTTGGCAGCCACGGAAACGCAACCCGGCAAAACAAGCGCGAGGATGAAAAGCAGCAAGAGCTTCATTTGACCTCCATGTGCGATCTCAGTCGCACAAGGATACTCGGTGCGAAGCCTAGGAGACCGCGAGCCAGCGATCCAGCTGCTCGCGATTCTCCAGCAATGCGCCGCTCGGTCCCTCGTGCACGACGCGGCCCCGCTCCATCACGACGGCGCGAGGCGCGAGGTCCAGCGCGAGCTCCGCGTGCTGCTCGACCAGGATGATCGCCATGCTCCCGTCCTTCGCGAGCCCGCGAAGGACTTCCGTGAGCTCCTGCACCACGATGGGCGCGAGGCCTTCCATGGGCTCGTCGAGCAGGAGCAGCCGGGGGTTGGTGACGAGCGCGCGTGCGATCGCGAGCATCTGCTGCTCGCCGCCGGAAAGTTGCGAGCCGTGGTGATGGCCACGCTCGATCAGCCGCGGAAAGAGGAGCTGCGCCCGCTTCACGGTCCACGGGCCCGGCCTCGCGACGCACGTGAGGTGCTCGGTCACCGTGAGCGACTTCCACATGCGGCGTTCCTGCGGAACCCAGCCCAACCCGGACATCGCCCGCTTGTGCGCGTCGAGGCGCGAAATCTCGGCGCCGGCCCACCGGATGGATCCGCCGTGGAACTGCGTGAGTCCCATGATCGTCATGAGGAGCGTGGTCTTGCCGACGCCGTTGCGTCCCAGCAGCGCGAGGCATTCGCCCGTGTCGATCGCGAGCGACACGCCGTCCACGACGACCGACTCGCCGTACCCCGCGCTCAGCTGGTCGACGCGCAGGAGCTCAGGCACGGGACTCCTTTCCGAGGTAGACGGCCTTCACCTCCGGGTCGTGCGCGATCTCGTCGGGCGTGCCCTCCGTGAGAAGGCG
>DATGGI010000229.1:0-16150 GCA_035308545.1 Usitatibacter sp. | reverse complement strand
CAATCGGTAGATGACGGATATCCTCGCGAGCTTCGGCCTCGCCTTCCACCTGATCACCGGTGGCGACGCGGAACTCTGGCGCATCGTCGCGCTCTCGGTCGAGGTGAGCCTCGCCTCGGCGTTCATCGCGTGCGCATTGGGACTCCCCTTCGGGGCGCTCGTGGCGGTCCAGCAATTTCCGGGAAAGCGCATCGTCATCGTGATCCTGAACGCGCTCTTCGGACTGCCTTCGGTTGTCGTGGGCCTCGTGGTCTATCTCCTGCTGTCGCGCGCGGGCCCGCTGGGCTCGCTCGGAATCCTCTTCACGCCGAAGGCCATCGTCATCGCGCAATCCATCCTCGTGCTGCCGATCGTCGCCGCGCTCGCGCGGCAATTCGTGGAGGACGCCTGGCGCGAGTACCGCGAGCAGCTCACCTCGCTCGGTGTCTCCGCGGCGCGCGCCGTGCCAACGCTCCTGTGGGACCTTCGCTATTCGCTCCTCACCGTCGTGCTCGCCGGCATCGGCCGCTCGGCCTCCGAAGTCGGCGCGGTGATGATCGTGGGCGGCAACGTGGATGGCGTCACGCGCGTGATGACGACTGCCATCGCCCTGGAAACGAGCAAGGGAAACCTTCCGCTCGCGCTGGGCCTCGGCATCATCCTGCTCGGCATGGTGCTCGCCCTCAATGCGGCCGCCTATGCCGTTCGCGAGTGGAGCGCGAAGCGCCATGGCTAGCGTGACCTCCCTTCCGATCGAGGCGCGCGGCCTCACCGTCCGACTGGGCCCACACGCGGCGCTTCACGGCATCGACCTTCGCCTGGAGGGCGAGGCACCCGTCGCGGTGCTGGGCGCGAACGGCGCGGGCAAGAGCGTGCTGCTTCGCACTTTGCACGGCCTCCTCGCGCCAACTGAAGGCACGGTGCTCTGGTCGGGGTCGATCCAACGGCCGCGCGACCAGGCAATGGTGTTCCAGCGACCGGTGCTGCTGCGGCGCTCCACGCTCGCGAACGTGGAATACGCGCTCGCGGTGAACGGCGTGAGCGGCG
Source organism: Usitatibacter sp. (assembly GCA_035308545.1). GTDB lineage: Bacteria > Pseudomonadota > Gammaproteobacteria > Burkholderiales > Usitatibacteraceae > Usitatibacter. The sequence continues at coordinate 15,124 of DATGGI010000229.1, read as the reverse complement.
TCGAGCGCAGGTCGCGGGCAGGCGAAGCGCTCGCGCGCGTGGGCCTCGATGCGCTCGCTTCGCGCCCCGCGGGTGTGCTCTCCGGCGGAGAACAACAGCGCCTCGCTCTTGCGCGTGCCTGGGCTCTCAGGCCCCGAGTGATGTTCCTCGACGAACCCACCGCGAGCCTGGATCCGGCCGCCGCCACCGAGATCGAGCGCATCATCGGCGAGATCCGCGCCGCGGGAACCGCGCTCGTCTTCACGACGCATCACCTCGGTTTCGCACGGCGCGTCGCTTCCGATATCGTGTTCCTGCACGAGGGACGCGTGACCGAAAAAACCACTGCCGAGACGTTCTTCAAGAAACCGCGGTCCGCCGAAGCGGCCGCATTCCTCAGGGGAGAATTGCCGTGGCAACCTTCGCACGATTCCTGAACCGCCTCACCGCGACGTGGATCGTCGCGGCTTTCGTGGCCGCGATCGCGCTCGCATCCGCGCAGGGCTCGCAGGCCGACGAATTCATCACGGTCGCCTCCACGACTTCCACCGAGCAGTCGGGACTCTTCAAGTACCTCCTTCCCGAAGCGAAGAAAGCGCTCGGCTTCGACGTGCACGTGGTCGCCGTCGGAACCGGGCAGGCGCTCGACATGGCGCGCCGCGGCGACGCCGACGTGGTCTTCGTCCACGACAAGGCCGCCGAGGAGAAATTCCTCGCCGAGGGCTGGGGCGTGAAGCGTTACGAGGTGATGTACAACGACTTCATCGTCGTGGGCCCGAAATCGGATCCGGCGCACGCGAAAGGCAACGACGTGGTCGCGGCGCTGAAGAAGATCGCCGAGGCGAAGGCGCCTTTCTGCTCGCGCGGCGACAAGAGCGGCACCGACGCCGCCGAGAAGCGCTACTGGAAGGCGGCGGGCATCGAGCCCAAAGGGGATTGGTACCGCGAGACGGGATCGGGAATGGGCCCCACGCTGAATACCGCTTCCGGAATGGACGCCTACGCGCTCACCGACCGCGGCACGTGGCTCTCGTTCAGGAACCGCGGCGACCTCGTGATCCTTGTCGAGGGCGACGTGAAGCTCTTCAACCAGTACGGCGTGATGCTGGTGAATCCCGCGAAGCATCCGCAGGTGAAGAAGGACATGGGCCAGAAGTTCATCGACTGGGTGATCTCGCCGGCGGGACAGGCGACGATCGCGGCCTACAAGATCGACGGCGAGCAGCTCTTCTTCCCCAATTACAAGCCATAATGCGCAAATGATCCGCATCGACATCCGTCCCGTCTGGCGCTTTCATTCGGGAACGCAGCGAGAGTTCGACTTCCAGTTGATCGCGGTCCTCGCGGAACTGGACGCGTCGCAGAAGCTCACGCTCGCCGCCGAAAGCGCCGGCATCTCGTATCGGCACGCGTGGAACATCGTCGCGGATTGGGAAGCGTTCTTCGGCGCGCCCCTGGTGACGAAGGCGAAGGGACGCGGGACGCGCCTCACGCCCCTGGGCAAGCGCCTTCTCTGGGCGGGACAACGCGCCCAGGCGCGCCTCGCGCCCGAGCTCGAGAACCTCGCAGCGGAATTCGCGGACGCATTGAACGAGTCGCTCACGGAGCAGGTTCCTTCGCTCGTGGTCCATGCAAGCCACGACTTCGCGATCGCGGGACTTCGCGACATGTCGGCCTCTTCGCGCGCGGCCATCGGCCTGCAGTACAAGGGCAGCTTCGACGCGCTCGCGTCGCTGCGCCGCGGCGAGTGCGACCTCGCGGGATTTCATCTTCCCGAAGGCCCGCTTGGAACGCTGATGGCGCAGCGCTATGCCGAGTGCCTGCCGGCGGGCGGCTTCCGGCTCATCCGCTTCGTCACGCGGGCGCAGGGGCTCATCGTGCGCCCGGGCAATCCGAAAGCCATCAGGGAAGTCGGCGACCTCTGCCGGGCCGACGTGCGCATGATCAATCGCCAGCGGGGCTCCGGCACCCGCGCGCTGCTCGAATTCCTGATCTCGTCCCACGGCCTCGACCGCTCGAAGATGCACGGCTACGAGATCGAGGAGATCACGCACGGCGCGGTGGCGGCGCTCATCGCCGGCAACCAGGCCGACGTGGGATTCGGCGTGCAGGCGGCCGCCGCGCAATACCGGCTCGATTTCCTGCCGCTCTGCCGCGAACGCTACCTGCTCGCGTGCCGCGCGGAGGAGCGCGCGTCGAAGCCGGTGCGCGATCTCGTCACGACATTGAAGGGAGCCGAGTTCCGCGCGATGGTGAAGGCGCTCCCGGGCTACGACGCGAGCGATTCGGGCGAGGCGTACGAAGAGCTCGTGCCCGCCACCGCCCACCCCGGCCCCTAGGGCGGGTTCGCTTCGAGGATGGATCGCAGCTCCGCCGCGCTGAGCGCGTGGTGGAAGAAGCGCGCGTAGAACTCGCGCGTCTCCTTCTCGATGTCGAGATCCGCGAAGCGGGCGGGATAGAGCGTCTTCGCCGCCCAAAGCACCTGCAATGCCGATTCCGCGCTGTGCCGGTCCCAGAGATACGCGCCGACGGGATTGGTGTAGACGCGGCCTTCCTTCACCGCTTTCACCTCGCGCCAGCGGGGATCTTCCAGGATCTGGCGGCGCCCGGCGTCGTTCGTCGAGTTGCCCACGATGATCACGTCGGGGTTCCACGCGAGGATCTGCTCGATGCCCACGGTACGGACGTTGCCGGTGACCGTCGCGGCGTTCACTCCACCGGCCACGCGAATCCAATCGTCCACCAGCGTTTCGCGCCCATCGATGCTGAAGATGCCGTTCGAAGCCGTGTGCAACACCTTCACGCGGTCCGCCGGCGGGATCGCGGAGGTCACGCGCTCGACGCGGGCGATGTTCGCATCGAAGTAGCGGACGAATTCGCGCGCGGTCTTCGCGGAATCGCCGCCCAGCACGTCCCCGGTCAAGAGCGCGGTCACCTTGAGATCCGCGAGCGAGGTATTCGGCATCAGCACGACGGGGATGTGGAGCGCATCGGTCTTCGCGAGCCAGCGCGGCAGCGCGCCTCCCCCGTAGGCCATGAGCACGACATCGGGGTGCGCCGCCGCAAGCGTCTCGATGTTCGCGTCGCCGGCTTCGTTGAACGCGACGGGCACTTCCGCGATGCGGGGATAGAGACGCCGCAGCCACGGCTGGCGCGCCGCCTGGTTGCTGGTCGCCACGATCCGGTCGGCGCCGCCGAGCATCAGCACCATCGCGTTGTTCGCGTGCCATGGGTCGGCCACGCGGCTCACCGTCTCGGGCAGCTCCACTACACGGCCGGCGATGTCGGTGATCGTGCGTGCGCAGGCAAGGCTCGCGAGCGATGCGGCCGCGACCAGCAGGCCCGCACGAGCGAAACGGACCGCGCGCATCTAGAAGTCGATCGAGACCGACGCGGAAATCGTTCTCGGCGCGCCGAGATGCGCGACGAGGTTGCCCGTGTTCGTGCCCGTGAGGTTGCTCGGCGCGATCGTGGACCAGTAGCGCTCGTCGCCCACGTTGTTCACCGTGAGTCGCCATAGCGTCTGCGATCCCGCGATGCGCGTGGCGTAACGCGCGCCCACATCGAACACGTTGTAGCCCGGGGAGTAGAACGAGTTGGTGTCGTTGCCCGCGCGCTGGCTCGAGTAGAACCAGTCGGCGATCGCGGTGAATCCGGCGAGCGCCGGCGGGCTGTATTCGAAGAGCACGTTGCCCTTGTACTTCGGCTGGCCCACGAAATCCTTGCCGTTGGTCGCCGCGTTGCCCGTGTCGTCCAGCTTCGCGTTGAGCACCGTGAATCCGCCATACACGACAAGGCTCGGCACGATATGTCCGACGAGCGAGAGCTCGAGTCCCTTGTTCACCTGCGTCCCCATGATCTTGAAGACGTTGTCCGCCGTGTCGGTGTTGGCGAACGGACGGTCGATGCGGAAGAGCGCCGCGTAGAAGTCGAGGTCGCGAAGCGTCATCTTGAATCCGGCCTCGATCTCCTTGCTGCGATAGGGCGCGAGGCTTTGCCCCGCGTTGGCCGCCGTCCCGGGCGCCGTGTCTCCCGCCTGCAGGCTCGACGCATACGTCACGTACGTCGTCATGTCCGTGCGCGGCTTGAAGATGAGGCTCGCGGTCGGGCTCGCGCCGTTGTTGTTGTAGCCCGGCAGCACCGCGCCGGATACGTTGTAGTTCACGGTGTGGAACCAGTCTTCGCTCACGCCCACGCGCGCGAGCCACGCCTCGCTGAATTTCATCGTGTCGCTCACGTTGAAGCCCTGCTGGTAGTTGATCGACGAATTGAAGTTGTCGCGCACGTAGGGCGGCCCGTTGGCGGGCTCCGGGAACACCTGGGGACTGTCGATCGACGCGGTGCCCAGCAGCAGGCTCGCCGCCGAAGCGGGAGTCCTCACCGAGTAGGTGGACGCCCGATATCCCGCGGTTCCTATCGTGAGGTCGTGCGAGACGCCGCCCGTGACGAGCTGGCCGTTGAGATAGCCCATGTCGCTCTCGACCGTGAATCGCGGGGCGAAGCCGGCGCCGAACGAAGAGATGTAGGTGCCCGCATTGTTGCGAAGATTGTTCACGGGCGTGTTGATGTCGCGCGTCGCGTCCTGCCCGAGGACGCCGAAGACGAGATGCCAATTGGATCCGAAGTCGTGGCGCAGCTTCACGATTCCCATCTGCGTGCTCATCTCGACGCCGGCATAGCTTTGTCCGTAACCCACCCGCGTGGGATCGGGCGCCTTCGGCAGCACGATGGCCTCGCCATAGGTGAACCAGCCCGGGTAACCGTGCTGGTAGAGGTAGTAGTCGCTGACCGTCATTTCAACCGTCGTGTCCCTCGACGGATGGAGATCCACGGCGAGGTCTCCAAGGCGGCGCTTGAGCTTGCTGCCGTCGACGTACCCGGTGCCGTCGGCCCCCAGCACGTTCACGCGATAGGCGGCGACTCCGCTGTCTCCGATGGGGCCGCCGAAATCCGCGTGCGCCGTGAATATCGAGTCGCTGTCGTATCCGAGGTTCAACCGGGCGAAGCTTCGGGGCGTCGGGCGCTTCGAGACGAAGTTGAACATGCCGGAAGGATTCGCGGGGCCGTAGAGCGAGGCCGACACGCCGTTCACGACCTCGATCTGCTCGAACTGCTCCATGGCGTTGGCGACGGTGATGAACATCGTCATGCCGTCGGCGCGCGAGTTCTGGAAGTTGCCGCCCTGCAGGCCGCGCGTCTGCGGCCTCAGGATCTGCGGGCCCTGCTGCTCCTGGTACGCGACGAGCGGGAGATACTTCGACACCTCCTTGAAGTTCTTCGCCTGGGAGTTCTCCATCAGCTCGCGCGGCAGCACGCTCACGGAGTACGGCGTATCGAGGATCGGATAGGTCCCCAACGGCCCGAGGGAATTGATCGATCCCACGCGATAGCCTTCTTCCTGGCTGCCTTGCGGACCCGGGCGCTGCTCGGTCACCTCGAGCCTCGGCATCGGCACGGCATTGGCGTCCTTCGACTTGTCGGAGGCGTCCTGCGAATGGGCCGAGGTGGAAACGCAAAGGAAAGCGAACGACGCGGCGCGGAGCGATCGGCTCATTTCTCTTCTCCAGGATTTCCGCGAAGCTAGCACCCGCATGGGCGATCTCAAATATGAAGTCACCTGTGCATTTGCCGGACAAGCAAAGCTGGCATGATTCCGACATGCTCCGGATCCTCGCCATCCTCATCGTGGCCTTCGCGGCGAATCCCGCATCGGCGTCGCGCGAATTCACGGACGACGCCGGCCGCAAGGTGATGCTTCCCGACCGCGTCGAGCGCGTTTTCGCCTCGGGGCCGCCCGCGTCCGTCCTCGTCCTCGCGCTCGCGCCCGACAAGCTGATCGGCTGGACGCGGCGCTTCCGTGAGGACGAATCGCAATGGGTCCCGAAGAAATACGCCGACCTTCCCGAGCTCGGGCGCCTCACGGGCCGGGGCAACACGGCGAACGTCGAAGTCGTCCTCAAGGAAAAGCCGGACGTCATCATCGACGTCGGCTCGACGAGCGAGACTTACACGTCGCTCGCCGAGCGCGTCCAATCGCAGACCGGCATTCCCTACGTGCTGCTCGACGGCCGTCTCGATACCACGCCCGCCCAGCTCGAGAAGCTCGCCACGGTGCTCGGCGTCCCCGAACGCGGCAAGGAGCTTGCGGCGTACGCGACTCGGGTGCTGGGCGAGCTTCGCGAGAAGATCGCCACGATTCCGGCGGACAAGCGGCCGGCTGTGTATTACGCGCGCGGCCCGCAGGGATTGCAGACGGGCCTCGCGGGATCGATCAACGTGGAGATGATCGAGCTCCTCGGCGCGAAGAACGTCGCGGGCGGCGAGCGCGGCGGCCTCACGAACGTGGGCCTCGAGCAGGTCGTCCTCTGGGATCCGCAGGTGATCGTCACCAACGACCCGAATTTCTATCGCGGAGTCTGGACGCTGCCCGTGTGGAATTCAGTCGCCGCCGTGCGCGCGAAGCGCGTGTACCTGTCGCCGCACCTTCCGTTCGGATGGTTCGATTTCCCGCCGGGCGCCAATCGTCTCATCGGCCTCATGTGGCTCTCCGACATCCTGTATCCGGATGTCTTCCACCACGACCTCAAGCGCGAGGTCACGCAGTTCTACCGCCTCTTCTACCAGCAGGAACCCACGGCGGCGCAGGTGGACACGCTGCTGTCCGAGCCCGGCGTGGCGCCGCGATGATCCTCCCGCGCTCCCGATTCCCGGCCGGAATCCTCGTCGCGATCGCGCTGCTCGTGTTGCTGGTCGCCTGGAGCTTCACCGTGGGACGCTTCGCCGTCGCGGCAGGCGATGTGGTTCGCGTGCTGTGGGCGTCGCTCTTCGGCGAGGAGAGCGGACTTGCGCGCAACGTCGATGCGATCGTGCTCCAGGTGCGCGCGCCTCGCGTAGTGGCGGCGCTCGCCGTGGGCGCCGCCCTCGCAGCCGCCGGCGCCGCGTACCAGAACCTCTTCCGCAATCCCCTCGTGTCGCCGGACATCCTCGGCGTATCCGCGGGCTGCGCGCTCGGCGCGGGAATCGCGGTGCTCGCATCGCTGCCGATCGGCGCGATCCAGGCGTTCGCGTTCGTCGGCGGACTGATCGCGGTGGGACTCGTGGTCGCGATCGGCACCTGGATCGGCGGGCGCGATCCGGTCCTCACGCTGGTCCTCACGGGCGTCGTCGTCGGGTCGCTCTTCGGAGCGGGCATCGCGCTCGTGAAATACGTGGCCGATCCGTACAACCAGCTGCCGGCGATCACCTTCTGGCTGCTCGGAAGCTTCACGGGCGCGCTGCCCCGCGACCTTCCCGCGACTATCGTTCCGATCGCGCTCTCGGTCGCCGTGCTGTGGCTGTTGCGCTGGCGCATCGACGTGCTCGCGCTTTCCGAAGACGAAGCGCGAAGCCTCGGCGTGAACGTGAAGCACCTTCGCATCGCGATCATCGTGGCGGCCACGCTCGCCACGGCGTCGGCGGTATCGCTCGCGGGCACCATCGGCTGGATCGGGCTTCTCGTTCCCCACGCGGCGCGGCTCCTCACGGGCGCCGCCTTCGCGCGCCTGCTTCCGCTGTCGCTCGTCCTGGGCGCCGGATTCATGCTCGCGGTCGATACGGCGTGCCGCACGATGTTCGCCACCGAAATCCCGCCCGGCGTCGTGACGGCGTTCGTCGGCACGCCCGTGTTCATCGCCCTCCTCGCCGTCGCCTTCAGGCGCGCCTCGTGACGCTCGCCGCGCGCGCCCTCGATTTCGGATTCCGCGGCCATCGCGTCGGCCACGGCGTGGATCTCGAATTTCCCGCGGGCGAGATCGTGTGCCTGCTCGGACCCAACGGCAGCGGCAAGACGACGCTGCTTCGCACACTCCTGGGGCTCATCGCACCGCTTGCGGGCGACGTGACACTCGACGGACGCAGCCTCGAGGCGTGGCCGGGACGCGAGCGCGCGACGCGCCTCGCCTACGTCCCGCAAGCCGCGCAGAGCTACTTCGACTTCAGCGTCCTCGAGATGGTGCAGATGGGACGCACGGCCCATCGCGGAGTCTTCGCCGTGCCCGGCGAACGCGATCGCGAGCTCGCCCTGGCGAGCCTCGCGCGGCTTCGCATCGCCGCGCTCGCCGAGCGGCCGATCCACCGCGTGAGCGGCGGCGAGTGCCAGCTCGCCCTCATCGCACGCGCGCTCGCCAGCGAGGCGAGGCACCTCCTCATGGACGAGCCCACCGCGAACCTCGACTTCGGCAACCAGGCGCTGATCCTCGACGAGGTGGCGCGCCTCAAGGCCTCGGGCGCGGCCGTTCTTTTCTCGACGCATCACCCGGACCACGCCCTTCGCATCGCCGACCGCGTGGTGATGCTCCGCGACGGCAAGGTCCTCGCCGCCGGTCATGCGGGCGACACGATCAATTCGCAAAATCTTTCGGCGTTATACGGGCGGCCCATCGACGTGGCGGAGGTAGTCTCGCCGGACGGGGTGCGGCGCCGGACGTGCGTGGCGCGCGAATTGCCGCCGATGCACTAATCTATCGACGACGAGGGGGCGCGATGGCGGCCACGAGCCGGAATGCGAAGAAAGCGAGCGTTGCCGAAGCGGGCATCCAGCGCGCCTCGTGGCGGCGCACGGCCCGCCACGAGGACCTCGGACTCACGCCGCGCGAATACCTCACCCTGAAGCGCCTGTCTTCGCCCGCGAAGATCCAGGCGTTCCTGAACGCGATCCCCATCAACCACGAGATCGGCGGCGAGACGGTGCTCTCGGTGCGCGAGGTCCTGCGGCAGCGCCGCGCGCACTGCATCGAGGGCGCGATGGTGGCCGCCGCCGCGCTCTGGGCGAACGGCGATCCACCGCTCCTCGTGCACCTCGATTGCGACCTCTCCGACTATCCGCACGTGATCGCGGTGTTCCGCCGCGCCGGCGCGTGGGGCGCGATCTCGAAGACCAACGGCTCGCCGCTTCGCTACCGCGATCCCATCTACCGCACGCTCCGCGAGCTCGCGCTTTCGTATTTCCACGAGTACTCGAACAAGCGCGGCCAGAAGACGCTGCGCAGCTACTCGTCGCCTTTCGACATGCGGCGCATCGATCCCGCGGAGTGGGTGACATCGGACAAGTCCTGCTGGAAGACCCACGATCGCCTCGTGGAGCTGCGCCACTTCCCGCTCATCTCGCGGCGCCAGGAGCGGTTGCTCACGAAGCGCGATTCCTTCGAACGCAAGGCCGGCAAGATCGTCGAATACCCGAGGCCGCCCAAGCCCTAGCCTGCCGCGAGCGCCTCGTCGAGGACGCGCGCGCCGAGCGAAGGAAACGGCACCGGCGTCGACGGCATCGCGGCCGGCGTTGCGAGGCGGCGCTGCATCCACACCACGTCCCGCCACTCGCCGGATTTGAATCCCACGTTCACATAAGTGCCGACGGTGACGAAGCCTACCGAGGCATGCATTCCGACGCTCGCCTCGTTCGGCAGCGCGATGCCGGCGAACGCGTTGGTGAAACCCTGCCGCTCGAGGATGCGGAAGAGCGCTCGATAGAGGCGCGAGGCGATGCCGCGCCTGCGCGCCCGCTCGTGCACGTAGCAGGACACGTCCACCGACCATTGGTACGCGAGGCGATCGCGATGCTCCGACGCGTACGCATAGCCGGCGATGCCGTCGCCGTCTTCGCAGACGAGCCACGGGTGCTTCGCGAGCGTCTTGCCGATGCGCCGCTCGATCTCGGCGACCGCGGGCGGATCCACCTCGAAGGAGATGAACGTGTCGCGCACGATGGGCGCGTAGATCGCCTGGATCGGCCCCGCATCGGTGGAGGCGGCCAGGCGAAGGCTCATGCCTCGCTCCGCAGCCTGCGCATCACGCATTCGGGCTCCGAGCCCTCCATGTGGATCACCTTCCATCGCGAAAACCCTGCCTTCTCGAATGTGCGGATCGACGCCAGGTCTCCCTCGGTGGGGCTGGCGATGCATTCCGATGCATGATTCGTGCCGAACACGACGTCCGCGACGAAGCGCTCCACGAGGCGCGCGCCGAGGCCGCGGCCCGTGCGCCATGCGTCGGCGATGAACAGGTCGACGCTCGCCGCGCCTCCGTCGCACTGCAACGCGCGCGCATAGTCGTCGAAGGCCGCGACGGGATAGGTCTGGATGTAGCCGCAGTCGGCGCCGTCGACTTTCATGATGTACGACTGCACGACGTTCGAGGGCTCCGTGCGCGGCGCGTACTTCGCGACCACTTCGGCGAACGACGACGGCTTGGGCGCATACCACTTCGCGACGTGGGGCCGGGCGAGCCACAGGTAGAGCTGCTGCATGTCCTCGACCGCGAAGCGCCGGAATGCGATCTCCATCAGCGCGCCTCAGGCGATCTCGGCCAGCAGTTTCTCGATCGCATCGGCCGATTGCCGCACGTAGCCGCCCGCGAAGAGGTTCGCGTGGTTGAGCACGTGGTAGAGGTTGTAGAAGTCACGGCGCACAGTGTAGCCGCCGTCCAGCGGATAGTGCGCTCGATAAGCCGAAAGGAAATCGGGGGGAAATCCCCCGAAGAGCTCGGCCATCGCGACATCGGCCTCGCGGTCGCCCACGTAGACGGCGGGATCGAAGACGACCGGCGTGCCGTCGACGAGCGCCGCGGCATTGCCGCCCCACAAGTCGCCATGGAGGAGCGAAGGAGCGGGCGCGTAGCTGCGGAAGAACGCTTCGCAGTCGGCCGCGAGGCGCTCACCGCGATCGATCATGCGCGACGGCAGGCGATTCGCCGCGGCGAGGCGCAACTGCGCATTCAGGCGCCTGTCGCGCCAGAACCCGAGCCAATCGTTCGACTGCGTGTTTCGCTGGGGCGTGGCCCCGATGAAATTGTCGCGCGGCCATCCGAAAGCTCGTTGCGCGATGCGGTGTTGGGCGGCGAGTGACGCGCCGAGAGCGGCGGCGTTCGCCGGGGCGAGCGACGTGAGCTCGAGCCATTCGAGCACGATCCACGAAGCATCGTCGTTCGCGCCTTGTGTGATCACGCGCGGAACGTACACGGCGCCCGCCCCGCGCAGTGCCGCAAGCCCGTCGGCCTCCGCCGAGAACATCGCGGCGCGATCCGCCTCGTTCACCTTCGCGAAGTATCGTTGTTCGCCCTGCGCCGCGCGCCCCGTCAGCTGGAGGGCGGTGTGGATGCACCCGCCACCGACCGGCTGCGTCGCAATGAGATCGAATCGCTCTCCGGTCGCCTCGGCGATCGCCGCGGCCGCGGCCAGCGCGGCGTTCACGCGCCCTTCATGCGATCGAATCCCCGGGCAAGATCCGCAACCAGGTCCGCCGGATCCTCGAGCCCGATCTGGAGGCGGATGAGCGGGCCGCCGGTCCACGGGCGGACGCTTCGCGCCTCGCGCAGATTCGCGGGCGTGACGAGGCTTTCGTATCCGCCCCAGCTATAGCCCAGCGCGAAAAGCTCGAGCTTGTCGATGAAGGCGGCGAGCTGCTCCTTGCTGCAAGGCGCGAGCTCAACGCCCATGAGCCCCGTGGATCCGAGGAAGTCCCTCTTCCACAGCGCGTGCCCCGGATCGCTCGGCAATGCGGGGTGGAGCACCCGCTTCACGGCCGCCTGTTTCTCGAGCCACAACGCGATCGCAAGCGCGCTCGCCTCGTGCTTCCGGATGCGCGTTTCCATCGTGCGCATCCCGCGGATCGCAAGGAAGAGATCGTCGGGACTCGCCGACTGGCCGTAGTCCCGCGAGGTATCGCGAAGCCGCGGCCACCATTTCTCGTTGGCGACGACCGCGCCGATCAGCACGTCCGAGTGGCCGCCCGGATATTTCGTCGCCGCCTGGATCACGAGGTCGGCGCCGTGATCGAAGGAGCGGAAGTACATGCCCGTGGCCCAGGTGTTGTCGTGGAGCACCGCGGCGCCGCGCGCATGGGCGACGCGCGCGATCGCCGGAAAATCCTGCACTTCGAAGGTGAGCGAGCCGGGGCTTTCGAGGTAGACCGCGCGCGTGTTGGGCCGCATCAGCGCCTCGATGCCCTCGCCCACGAGCGGATCATAGAACGTCGTCTCCACTCCGAACCGCTTGAGGGTCCTGGTGCAGAAGCGCTTCGTGGGCCCGTAGACGCTGTCGGTGACGAGCACGTGGTCGCCCGCCTCGAGGCATGAAGCGAGGGCGACCGCGACCGCCGCGAGACCCGACGGCAGCGTGACCGCGCCGTGCCCGCCTTCGAGCTCTACCATGAGCTCCTCGAAAGCCGCGCGGATCGGCATGTTGAGCAGGCCATAGGTCGGGACGACTTCGCCCGAATCGAAGCGCCGCTGGACTTCCTCCATCTCCGCGATGGAGGAGAACGTGACCGTGGAAGCCCGCGTGACCGGGAGGTTCACCGTTCCCGGATTCGAATTCGCCTTTCTCCCGCGTTGCGCGAGGCGCGTGCCGAGCTTCATCGGCCCAGCGGCCTCACGGACGCGCTCACGTCGACTTTCGAGCGCTTGCCATCCTTGCTCTCGATCGTGAGCGTGAGCGGCACGCTATCGCCTTCTCCGAGGGGCTTCGCGAGATCGACGAGCATCACGTGGAACCCGCCGGGTTTCAGCTCGACGCGCTTGCCGGCGGGAAGCGGCACGGCCTCGACCGCATGCATCTGCATCATTCCCTGCGTCTGCTGGGATTCGTGGATCTCGGCCGACTTCGCGGCCGGCGTGCTCACGGCGACGAGCTTCGCATCCTCGCTGCTCTCGAGCGTGAGGAATGCGCCGGTCGTCTTCTGCGCGGGCACCGTGCCCCTAACCCAAGCGTCCGTTGCCGTAATCGCGGCTCCCGCGTTGAGGCAAAAGGCGAGGCAACCACAGATGAACACAGATGAACACAGATGTTTGAGCTTCATGACTTGAACAGACTCTCCATCTCGCGCCGAAATTTCACGGCCTGGGACGCTGAATCGAATTCGACATCGTCCCACGACACGGCGGTTCCCGCGGTGACGGCGCGTTTCAGCTTCACCTTGTGCGCGAGTCCGATGGGCAATGCACGACGGGCGGACGAGTCGGCGGCGCTCATGAGCTTGCCCCAGACCGTGTAGCCGCCCTCGCCGTCGAGCGTGTCGCCCGCCGCGAGGTCGCGCTTGGCCGTGGCCACGCAGTCGCCCCGCCATCCGGTGGCGGCACCCGTGGGCTCCTTGCGCAACGCGACGCTCGCGACGCTGATGCCGAGCTCGAGTCCGATCAGGTGGCTCGGCTTGTACATCGCCGCGTACTCGCCGGATGGATCCGTGACGATGCCGTACTCGTGGAAGCACTTGCGCACGTATTCGCTCTGCGCGGCGAAGGTCACGTACACGCCCCACCGCAGGTCGCGGAACACGGGGCGCCCGTCGCGCTCGAGGCTCGAGATCACCTCGACCTGGCCGGAGTGATGGAGCGTGCCCCCCGCGCTCCTCGGGCGCAGCACGCGCGGAAGATCGTCCACGCCACAGGGCGGGAACGAAAGTCCATCAGGCGCGGGCGCGAGCCCCGTCGCGTTGGCGACCGCGGCCATCTCGATGCCGCTCTTGGTGCCGTCGAGGAAGGAATTGAACATCTGCGCGTTGAAATCGCCCTTGGCGACCATTTCATCACTGAAGCCGTAGTGGCCCCACACGGTCTTCGGCGTGGCCGCGTGATATTCGGGCAGGTACTTGGTGCCCTTGCCCGCGGCCACGACTGTGAATCCCGCCGCGCGCGCCCAGTCGACCAGCTCGCAGATGAGCGCCGGCTGGTCCCCATAGGCGAGCGAGTAGACGATGCCGGCCTCCTGCGCGCGGCGCGCGAGCAAGGGCCCGGCCAACGCATCGGCCTCGACGTTCACCATCACGACGTGCTTGCGGTTCGTGCAACAGGCGAGGACGTGCGATATTCCCGCCGCCGGATGCCCGGTGCAGTCGATCACCACTTCGGTGGCGGGATGCTCGATGCACGCGAGCGCGTGGTCCGTCACGAACGTGGTCCCTTCGCGAACGGCCGCGTCGAGGGAGCCCGCGGCGAAACGCTGCGGCTCCCAGCCCACGCGGGCGAGCGAGGCGCGGGCGCGATCCGGCGCGAGGTCCGCCACCGCGAGCACGTGCAGCCCGGGCGTGCGGCGCGCCTGCGCGAGATACATCGAGCCGAACTTCCCAGCGCCGATGAGCACGACGCGGACGGGGCGCTTTTCCGCGGCCCTGGCTTCCAGCAGGCGGTGGAGGTTCATACGGTAGGGAAATGCCGACAGACGGGCTAGCAGTGTACCGCCCCGGCGACGCACAATGCATCATGTCCGGAATGGACACTGCTGACCGCGCCCACCTGTCCGCGCGGGTACTCGCGCTTGCACCGGGACTGGAGGTCCTCAGCCTGCCGGCGTGCATCCTCGACCACCAACGGCGCTACCGGTTCGTGAACGCGGCCTACGAGGCCCTTTCCGGCAGGACGCGCGGCGAATGCATCGGCCGCACCCCCGAGGAAGTCTTCGGCCGCACGCCGCGCGACGATCGCCGCCGGTACCTGTCGCGCGCGCTCGCCGGCGAAGCCTCCGCCTACAACCGCGAGCTCGCCGAAGGCCCGGGCGCGGGGCGGTGGGTGCGCGCGCACTACATCCCGTTGCGCGACGAGGCGAACGAAGTCGTGGGCGCGCTGGTCGTCCAGGTCGACGTGAGCGCCCTCAAGGAAGCCCAGGCCGCGCTCGCGGACCGCGAGCGCCAGCTCTCGCTCATCGTCGATTCGGTCGGCTTCCCCATCACGTACGTGGACCGCCACCAGGTAATCCGCTTCGCCAACCAGCCGAGCTGCGAGTGGTCGGGGCGCACGCCCGAGACGATGATCGGCAGGTCCATCCTCGACGTGATGACGCCCGAGGTGAAGGTGGCGGCGATGCCGCTCTTCCTTCGCGCGCTGGGCGGCGAGCCCATCACCTACGAGCGCGAGGCCCTGTGGCCGGGACGCGAGACGCGCCACATCCGCGGGCACCTGATCCCGGATCGCGACGCGTCGGGCACCGTCCTCGGCCTCTACATCGTCCTGCTGGACATCGAGGACGATTTCCAGATGCGCCGCGAGCTCGTCGCGAAGGAGGCGCAGATGCGCCTCTACACGGACAACATTCCCGATTCCGTGGCGTACCTGGATCGCGAACGGCGCTTCAGGTTCGTGAACCGTAATTTCGCCGAGCAGCGCGGCGCCACGCCCGAGGAGA
>DATGGI010000228.1:0-11436 GCA_035308545.1 Usitatibacter sp. | reverse complement strand
TCCTGGCGCTTCAGGCGCGGCACGAGCTGGTTCACGCGGACGTAGATCTCGGTGCCCTCTTCCGCAGGACCCGAGATGATGAGCGGCGTGCGCGCCTCGTCGATGAGGATCGAGTCCACCTCGTCCACGATCGCGAAGTTCAGCCCGCGCTGGAAGCGATCGCCGAGCGCGGTCGCCATGTTGTCGCGCAGGTAGTCGAATCCGAATTCGTTGTTGGTGCCGTAGGTGATGTCGGCCTGGTAGGACTGCTGCTTCTCGGCCGGATCCATCTGCGGCACGACGACGCCCACGGTGAGGCCGAGGAATCGGTGGATGCGGCCCATCCACTCCGCGTCCCGGCGGGCGAGGTAGTCGTTCACGGTGACGACGTGGACTCCCTTGCCCGAGAGCGCGTTCAGGTACGACGGCAGCGTCGCGACGAGCGTCTTGCCCTCGCCCGTGCGCATCTCCGCGATCTTTCCCTGGTGCAGCGCGATGCCGCCCACCATCTGCACGTCGAAGTGGCGCATGCCGAGCACGCGCTTCGACGCTTCGCGCACGACGGCGAACGCTTCGGGAAGGATGGAATCGAGCGCGGCGCCTTCGGCGACCCGCTTCTTCAGTTCCGGCGTCTTGGCCGCGAGCTGCTCGTCGGAGAGCTTCTCCATGGCCGGCTCGAGCGCGTTGATCTGCTCGACCGACTTGCGGTATTGCTTGAGGAGGCGATCGTTGCGACTGCCGAAGATGGCCTTGAGGGCGGAGGTAAGCACGGGACCTGGATTCCGAATGCGAAAACCGGCCCCTTGAGGGCCGGCAACCGTCAATTATACGGGAGATATGGGGCCGCACCTGGAGGGGTCAAGCCCTCGTGGGGTGCGGGCCCCCTGATCAATCAGTGCAGCGGGTGCAGCGGCGCCATGGTGTTGCGCAGGACGTCGTTGGTACCCATGGAGAGGAATTTGTTCGGATTCAGCGGGACGCCCTTCTCGCGGACTTCGAAATGCAGGTGCGGCCCGGTGACCCGTCCGGTCGCCCCGGTGAGCGCGATCTTCTGGCCCTTCATGACCACGTCGCCCACTTTCACGAGCGATCGGCTGAGGTGCGCATACCGGGTGGTGAGCCCGTTGTCGTGGTCCACCTCGACGATGTTGCCGTACTCGGCGAGGTACTCCACCGCTGCAACGACACCGCCCGCCGCGGCCACCACGGGCGTGCCCGGGTTCGCGATGATGTCGACGCCCGTGTGGAACGCCGAGTGCCCGTTGATCGGATCGATGCGGTAGCCGTAGTTGGACGTGTAGTAGCCGCCTTCCACGGGCATCGCGGTGGGCATCGTCTTGCGCGCGAGCCGGTCGTCCATGAGGAGCGAATCGAGCACGCCCAGCTTGTCGCTGCGGTCGTCGAGCACGCGGGAGATCTCGGCGAGCATGTCGTTGAACTCGGACATGCTGAGCTCGCGTCCTCCGCCGGCGGGAGCGGGGCCGCCCTGGCCGGGCTTCTGGTCGAAGCGGAAATCGTCGGTCTTCACGCCCGCGGCCTTGCCCAGGCGTTCGCCGAATGCGTCGAGGCGAAGGATCCGCGCCTGCAGCTCTCCCACCTTCACGGCGAGGGCGTTCAGGTTCTCCCGCATCTCGGCTTCGTTGCGCTTCTGGTCGTCTTCGTGCAGCGTCGCGAGCAGCGTGCGAAGGTAGGGATTGCGAAGGTCCACGGCGAATTTCATCGTGACCACGTAGGTCGCCATCGCGAGCATGAAACCGGACACGAGGATGCCGAAGGCGATGAGCAGGACCTGCGTCTGCGAGAGCGAAAGCGAGCGGCTCTTCGCGAGGCTGTCCGAAACGAGAATAATGTTCACCATGCCTCCTGAAACCCTGAAACGATTACTCGACGAACACGTCGAGCTCAAGCCGCTGGCATCGCAGCTCGCACGCATCCGGCGCCTGCAGCGCCGCTACCGAAGTCTCGCACCCCACGAGCTCGCCGAAGTAAGCCGGGTGTGCGCCATTGACGGAACGACAGTCGTGATCTGCGCCGATAACGGAACCGTTGCATCGGTACTCCGCCATCTTGCGCCCCGAATGCTAGAGGGGTTGCGCGAAGCCGCGCGGAAATCCTTAAAACATTCGAGGGATCAGGAGCTTACTTCAATTCGAGTTGAAGTTCAAGTTTCTGTCACACGCAAGATCGCGCCGGTTCGCGCGCGCGCCGAGCTGCCCGTGGCCAAGCTTTCGGAAGTCGCCGGGAAACTGGGGGATTCGCCGCTGAAGAAGGCGCTCGAGGAAATCGCCGCGCGAGAAACGATCCGCAAGGCGCGCCCGAAAACCTAGCCCGGCTACTGGAGCTGGAGCTTCGCGAAGGCCTGCGGGAGCGCCTCGACGGTATCGAACGTGACCTCTTCCCAGGCGCTCGCGTCGGCGAGGAGCTTGCGCGCGAGCACGTTGTTCAGCGCATGTCCCGACTTGCGGCCATGGAACGCGCCGATGACGGGACGCCCCAGCATGTACAGGTCGCCCACCGCGTCGAGCGCCTTGTGCTTCACGAACTCGTCGTTCATGCGCAAGCCCTCGGCGTTCAGCACGCGGAAATCGTCGATCACGACGACGTTGTCGAGCGAGCCGCCGCGGCCGAGGCCTTTCGCGCGCATCGCTTCCACGTCCTGCGTGAAGCCGAACGTGCGGGCGCGCGAGACCTCGCGCACGAACGAGACGTCGGCGAAGTCGATCTCGACTTCGGACGCCTGCGCGTCGAACACCGGATGGTTGAACTCGATCGAGAACGCGATCTTGAATCCGTCGAACGGCTCGAGCCAGACCTTCTTGTCGCCCTGCTCGACTTCGACTCGCTTCAGCACGCGGATGTAACGCTTGGGCGCGGCCTGTTCCTCGATTCCCGCCTGCTGGATGAGGAACACGAAGGTCCCCGCGCTGCCGTCCATGATCGGGACTTCCTCGGCGGACACGTCGACGAATGCGTTGTCGATTCCGAGACCCGCGAATGCGGACATCAAGTGCTCCACTGTCGAGACGCGAGCGCCATCCTTCTCGATCACGGTGGCCATCGTCGTGTTGGTCACGTTGGTCGCGCGCGCGGGAATCGCGGGATTGCCGGGCAGGTCGCTGCGGCAGAACACGATGCCGGTGTCGATCGGCGCCGGCCGCAGGACCATCGCGACCTTGCTGCCGGTGTGGACCCCGACTCCGGTGGCGCGGACCACCGTCTTGAGCGTTCTTTGGCGAATCATAATTCGCCCATTATATCAGGGACTTGCGATCACGTCCAGCCTCAGGGCGTGCCGAGGAAGAAGTACCACCGTCCGCTGCCGCCGTTCTTCGCCTTGGCGTAGCCGAAATAGAACGGGCCGAACGCGCTGTTGGCCGCGAGATATGCACCGAACGAGTTCTGCCAGCCGGTGAGGTTCTGCTCCGTGGCGAGCTTGTTCATCTTCCCGCTCTCGGCCTGCACGCCGGCGATCAACGAGAGCCCGAGCAGCGGAATCGGGCGCGTGAGCTTGTATTGCGCTTCGAGGCTCCCGTACGAATAGTCGTCACCGAGGATCTGGCCCTGTGCGAAACCGGCGAGATGGCGAGGTCCTCCGAGCGAGTAGAGATCGGCGAGCGGAAGCACGCCGTGGGTCGATTGCCCATGCTCCAGCGCTCCGAGGAAGATGAAGTCCCCGACGGAGAGCGCCCCGTTGAGCTTCATTTCGGCGGTGCCGAACTTCACCACGTCGTCGGCGACGTTGGTCGCTTCGAACGCGTTCGCGTCGAGCTTCACGCCCTTCGTGGGAAAGAACGCGTAGTCGAGGGTATCGACGCTGACCTCCGCTTGCAGGCCACCGATCCGCTCCCTCACGCCGGGCAGCAGCGATGGCCCCGTCACGACGGATGCCCGCGCGTTCTCGGCGCGATACCCCAAGCTCGCCTGTCCCCAGGTGCCCAGGTTCGCTCCGGCCTCGACGCCCGCCACGGAGGAATAGGTGCGGTATACCGCCAGTTCCTGGCCACCCGAGAAGAGTGGCGCGTTGCTGGACTTGGCATTGGTGGCCACCCTCGCGAACCAGGTCTGCGTCGCTTCGAGCGGCTGGTAGAACTCGGCGTACAGCGCCTGGGTCGTGCCGACCTGCCCCGCCACGACGAATTCGCCGCCGAGCGGATTGATCCACGTCCTTCGATGCAGGGCGCGGATGTTGAAGCTCGAGTCCCCGCGAAAGTCCGAGTAGAGGTTCATCCCGAAGCGCAGATAGTCGGGACCGAGTGATTTCTCCACGGGTGTCACGCGCAGGATCGTCTTGTCGCGCTCGTTCACGACACTGTAGTCGATGGTCTGCAGGTCTCCGGCGCTGCGGATCCTGATGAGGTCCTCGTCGAGCTTCTGCGTGTCGAGCGGCTCGCCCTCCTTCTGGCTGAGCCCGGCCCGCAGGGTCTGCGGGTTCACGTAACGCATCGGGGCGATCTGGACCTCGTCGATCCTGTGCGGAACACGCTTGCCGCTCCGCAGTTGCGCGAGCCATTGATCGTACTCGGCCTCGGACACCGAATAGCGGCGCAACGAATCGGCCGCGGCGAGCGCGGTCTTGCGGCCGATCTCGGCGGCTTCGAGCTGCCGGTCGAAGCTCCCGGCCGTGATGTCGCCCAGCTCCGGGCGCATGTACACGTCTTTCGGAGTCAGGAGCGCGAGCGAGCGCGATACGTTCTGCTCGGTCAGCAGGTTCACCATCTGTCCTACGACGGACACGAGGCCCGTGACGTCCTCGGGCTTCGTGAGCGGCGAGCCCACGTTCACGGCGATGACCACTTCGGCGCCGCACCGGTCCTTCACTTCCTGGATCGGGACGTTGTCCACCAGGCCGCCATCGACGAGCTTGTGTCCCTCGCGCAGCACCGGCGCGACCGCACCCGGCACCGACATGCTGGCGCGCATCGCGGTGGTGAGATCGCCCGCGCGCATCGCGACGCGCTCGCCCGTGCCGATGTCGGTCGCCATCAGTGTAAGCGGCAGCGGCATGTCCTCGATCATGAGTTGCCCCGCATCGGCGCCCACGAGCGAGTTGAAGAAGAGCTTGATCTTGGTCCCCGCCACCGCGCCTTCGCGGAACTTGAGTCCTTCGGAGCTCACGCCGAATTCCAGCGCCGAGAAAAACCGGTCGTCGTATTCCTTGTTGCGCTTGCTGATCTGCGCGCGGCCCGCGGTATCGTCGAACATTCCGCTCCAGTCGGTCGCCTTGATCCGGGTGCGCATCTGTTCCGGTGAAACGCCCGACAGGTAAGCACCGCTCATGAGCGCGCCCATGCTGGTGCCGGCGATGCAATCGAACGGCACGTGGAGTTGCTCTAGCACTTCGAGGACGCCGATATGCGCACCGCCGCGCGCGCCGCCTCCTCCGAGCACGAGGCCGATCTTCGGGCGATGGGCAGACGCCTGTTGGGCGCCGGCATCGGGCAGGGGAACGGCCGTGAGTAGCGCAGCCAGGGCGAGAGCGGTGTGGCGCTTCTTCGAGCCGTTCATTCGGTGATCCCCTGGGTGAACTCGCCCCAATGCTAGACGCGGGAGGCGGCGGCGGAAAGTCGGCCCTTGTACCTAGGATCCTCCGCCGGACGCCGACGAGCTGCGGCGAGCCGAAGCCGTGGCAGGGCTTTCTTCGCGGGAGCGGATCCACGTCGAGAACTGCGCGGCGGCGACGGGCCGGCAGAAAAGGTAACCCTGGAGAATCCGGCAACCCAGGCTGCGAAGCTCCGCGAGATCGCTCTCCGTCTCGACGCCCTCGGCGACCACGTCGAGTCCCAGCTCCTCGCCGATCGCGACGATCACGCGGATCAGGTGCTTGGTCGCGCCGTCGCCCATGTTGTGCACGAAGGACTGGTCGATCTTGATCGCGTCGAGGGGCAGGTCCTTGATGATCGAGAGCGACGAGTAGCCCGTGCCGAAATCGTCGAGGGCGATGCGTACGCCGAGAGGCCGGATCTCCTTCAGCTTCGCCACCGTCTCGCCCACGTCGTAGAGCACCGCGCTTTCGGTGATCTCGAGCATCACGCGATGCGCGTCGACGCCGCTCGCGGCGATGATGTCGCGCAGGCGCGAGACGAAGTCGGGCCGCGCAAGCTGCCACGGGCTCACGTTGATGGACAAGTGTCCGCGAAACGGAACGCCCTCGCGCTCCCATGCGGCGAGCTGTTCGCAGCCGTGGCGCAACGTCCATTCACCCAGCGGGTGGATGAGCCCCGTCTCCTCCGCGAGCGGAATGAAGGCGGCCGGCAGCACGTCGCCTGCCTGGGGCGAATGCCACCGGGCCAGCGCCTCCGCGCCCACGATCTGGCCTTCCGGGCCGATCTGGGGCTGGTAGTGCAGCGCGAGCTCGCCCTGGTCGATGGCGCGCCGCAATCCCTCGACCATGCGATAGCGCGCTTCGGCGTTCTCGCGCAGGCGCGGCACGAAGGACTGCACCGTGTTGCGTCCACGGCGCTTGGCCTCGTGGAGCGCCATGTTCGCGAAGGACAGGAGGTCCTGCGATGAAGTCTCGGCCGCCGAAAACGTCGCAATCCCCACGCTCGCCGAGACGGTGAGCACGGTCGCGTCGAGCTCGAGCGGAGCCGCGAGGTCGCGCGTGAGATCGGAGGCGAGCCGCTCGATGGCCTCGCGCGCGGCGCTCTCGCTCGCGACCATCGGATGCAGCACCGCCACGAACTCGTCGCCTCCGACGCGCGCGACGAGCGCCCTGCCGCTGGCCGCCTCGACGACGCGCCGCGCCACTTCCTTCAGCACCGCGTCGCCCACGCCATGGCTCAAACCATCGTTCAGCACCTTGAAGTGGTCGAGGTTCATCTGCAGCACGGCGCCGTACGCGTCCTCGCTGCCGTCGCACATGAGGCCCAGTTGCTCGAGGATGAGCATGCGGTTGGGCAAGCCGGTGAGCGGATCACGGTAGGCGCGGCGCCAGGTCTCGGCCTCCGCGGCGCGGCGCCGCCCGTTCTCGAGCTCGAGCTCCCGGGCGGTTCGCGCGAGCTCGAGGTTGTGCCCGCGAAGGCTCATGAGGAGGTTGATCACCATGATCACCGCGAAACCGGTGAACGCGAACCCGATCCAGTTGAACGACTCGATCATTCCCCAATCGATGAGCGCGCTCTGGATCGACGCGCCGAACAACCCCAGGATGTACACGGCCAGGAAGACCGCCTCGCGTTCGCGCTGCGCGCGGTACTGCACGATCAGTCGCCGCATCGTCCAGAAGACGAGAAGGATCAGCAGCGCGCGATAGGCGATGTTCCACGCGCTCAGCTTTCCCTCGACGTGGAAGATCGCTTCTCCCCACGGCAGGTGGATCCAGCGCGCCGAGGTGATCGCCGAGAAGCGCATGCCGAGCGGCAGGGCGAAGTCGAGAACCACGTAGACGATCGTGATGACGGCGCCCACCGCGAACCAGCGGCCCATCCGCGGCGCCTCGGTGTAGTGCGCGATGAAGATGAAGGTCGAGTACACGAGCAGGGCGCTGAAGGCGAACTGCCAGCGCAGCGCCTCGAGCGCCGGGGCGAGGCTGCCCGACTCGTAGAGAAGCGCCGTCGCGACGCAGAACGCGCCGGACCATAAACAGATCGACGCGAACGCGATGTAGAGCGGCGCCCTGGTGCGGTACATCCCCATGACCGCCGCGATGATGGCGGTATAGAGGAGGATGCCCGCGCAGACGAAATAGCCCGGGATGACGAGTGACGATTCCCCGCCCGGCAATGCCGTGCCCATCACGGCATTCTGCGCCGAAAAAGATCTCGATTGACCATTGTCTTGCGCGACCCTTGCTGTTGTTGAGAAAGGGACATGGGATAATCGCTTTCGTACGCGTTAACACCTGGGAGGGGAGATGAGATCCTGGCTGACCGTACTAATAGTGTCCGCCGCGCCCGTGGCGTGGGCGCAGCCGCTGCCCGATCCCAGCAAGCCGCCCCCGCCGGCCGCGACGACCTGCGCCGACTGCGGCGTCATCACCTCGGTGCGCTCCGTCACGAAGAAGGCGCCGCCGGTCGTTGCCAACGAATCCAAGCCCTCGGGCCTCGTCGCCACGATTCCGTTCGGTGGAGGATCTCCGCAGGTGGGTTCGTCGACGAAGATCGGCCGCGACGTTCCTTCCGTGAGCCAGAGCTGGGAAGTCGTCGTGCGCCTCGACGATGGCCGCTATCGCGTCGTGGTGCTCGACTCGCAGCCCGACTACGCAAAGGGCGACCGCGTGAAGGTCGAAGAAGGCCGGCTGGTCGCCCCCTGAAATAAAAAGCGGGCCCGATCGGGCCCGCGCGAGTGTATCCGTCCTGCCGGCGGGAGACTCGCCGGCGGGCGTCGATGCAGCGGACGAGACCTAGTCCGCCTGTTTCCTCAGGAACGCCGGGATGTCGAGCATCTCGACTCCCGAATGACGCATGGCTTCCACCGTGGTGTCACGCCGACGCCGCAACGCGGTCGGCTGGTCCAGTTCCTCGTAGTTCACGCCCGAGCCGCCGACGGCATCGTCGGTGCCCGTGCGCGTGACGACCTGCATCACCGGCTGGCGCTGCGCGGCCGCGCCGCCCAGGCCCGTGGCAACGATCGTGACGCGCAGCGCGTCGCCGATCGCGTCGTCCACCACGCTGCCGTAGATGACCGTCGCGTCTTCCGCGGTGAACGAGCGGATCGTGTTCATCACCTCGTGCACCTCCTTCAGCTTCATGGTGCGGCTCGCGGTGATGTTCACAAGCACGCCGCGCGCGCCCGAAAGATGGATGTCCTCGAGCAGCGGCGAATGCACGGCCTGCTCCGCCGCCATCTGCGCGCGTTCCGGTCCCGACGCGGTCGCCGAACCCATCATCGCGACGCCGTTCTCGCTCATCACGGTGCGCACGTCGGCGAAGTCCACGTTCACCATGCCGGGGCAGTTGATCACCTCGGCGATGCCCGCGACGGCGCCGTTCAGCACGTCGTTCGAGGCGCGGAATGCGTCTTCGTAGGTCACATCCTCCCCGAGGACCTGCATGAGGCGGTCGTTGGGGATGATGATGAGCGAATCGACGTGCTGCTTGAGCTGGTCGATGCCCACCGCCGCAACCTTCTGGCGCTTGCCCTCGAAGGCGAATGGCTTCGTCACGACGGCGACAGTGAGGATGCCCATCGAACGCGCGATCTCCGCCACCACCGGCGCGGCTCCGGTGCCCGTGCCGCCGCCCATGCCCGCCGTGATGAAGAGCATGTCCGCGCCCGTGATCATGTCGGTGATGCGCTCGCGGTCTTCCTCGGCGGCGAGCCTGCCCACCTCGGGATTGGCGCCCGCGCCAAGGCCCTTCGTCACGCCGCTTCCCAGCTGCAGCTGGGACTTGGACAACGTGCGCTTGAGGGCCTGCGCGTCGGTGTTCATCGTGATGAACTCCACGCCCGAGACCCCGTTGTTGATCATGTGGTCGACCGCGTTGCCGCCGCAGCCGCCCACGCCCACTACCTTGATCACCGCGTCCGGTGTCGTGGTTTCCAACAGCTCGATCATCTTCGTCTCCTTTGTTGTGTGCTTCATCGCTGCCCTCGTCTAGAAATTCCCCTTGAACCAACCCTTCATCTTCTCGAACACTTCCTTGAAGCCCGCGCCCTGCATCTTTGCGTGCCGGTCGCGCTTCACCTCTTCCAGTCCCGCCATCAGCAAACCCATTCCCGTGGAGTAGCGCGGGTTTCGCACCACCTCCGACAGCGCTCCGTTGTATTGCGGCATGCCCACGCGCACCGGCATGTGGAAGACCTCTTCGCCGAGCTCGACCATGCCCTTCATGAGCGCCGAGCCGCCCGTGATCACGATTCCCGACGACAGCAGCTCCTCGAGGCCCGAGGAGCGGAGCTCGCGCTGCACGAGCGAATAGAGCTCCTCGATGCGAGGCTCGATCACCTCGGCGAGCGTCTGGCGCGAGAGCTCGCGCGGCCCGCGCTCTCCCACGCCGGGCACCTCGATCATGTCGGAGGGGCTCGCGAGCTGGCGCAACGCCACGCCGTGCGAGACCTTCAGTTCCTCCGCGTCCTTGGTCGGCGTGCGAAGCGCCATCGCGATGTCGTTGGTGATCTGGTCGCCGGCGATGGGTATCACCGACGTGTGCTTGATCGCGCCGTCCGTGAAGACCGCGATGTCCGTCGTGCCGCCGCCGATGTCGACGAGGCACACGCCGAGGTCGCGCTCGTCGTCGAGGAGCACGGCGTCGGCCGAAGCGAGCGGCTGCAGCATGAGATCGGTCACCTCGAGGCCGCAGCGGCGAATGCACTTCATGATGTTCTGCGCGGCCGAGACGGCGCCGGTCACGATGTGCACCTTCACCTCGAGGCGCATGCCGCTCATGCCCAGGGGCTGGCGCACGCCGCCCTGGCCGTCGATCACGAATTCCTGCTCGAGGATGTGGAGCACCTGCTGCTCCATCGGGATGTTCACCGCGCGCGCGGTCTCGATCACGCGGTCGATGTCGTACTGCTGGACCTCCTTGTCCTTGATCGCGACCATTCCGTGCGAGTTGAAGCTCTTGATGTGGCTCCCGGCGATGCCCGTGATCACGTCCTTGATCTTGGCGTCGGCCATGAGCTCGGCTTCCTCGAGGGAGCGCTGGATGGCGTTCACCGTGGACTCGATGTTCACGACCACGCCCTTCTTGAGGCCGCGCGAGGGGTGGCTGCCCATGCCGATGAGCGAAAGCGTGTCCTCGGGCGTGATCTCGGCGACGAGCGTGACGATCTTCGAAGTCCCGATGTCGAGGGCGACGAGGAGGTTGCGGGCATCGCGGGGACGGGTGGCGATCATCGTGGCGCCTTCTTCTTTTCGGGATTTTTCAGTTCGGCCACGCGCGTGAGGGCGAAGCCGTTGGCGTAGCGAAGGTCGGCGTGCTTCGATTCGAGGGCGCGGGCCGACACCAGCGGCCACGCCTGCGCGAAGCGCGCGAGGCGCGACTCGATGTCGTCGCGTCCCACCTCGAGCACGAGCCCCGAGTCGAGCACGACCTCCCACGCGCCGCGCGGCGACAGCGAGAGCTCGACGACCTGGGCCGAAAGCGGCGCCACGCTCCTCGCGATCGCGGGGTACTCGCTGGCCATGAGCGCGGCGGAACTGTCGCGCCCGCGAAAGCGGGGCAGCGTGCCTTCGAATGCGGCGGAGAACACCTCGCCGCGCGTGCTCACGAGCGCGGCGTCGTTCCAGCGCGCGAGCGGCTCGTGCACCTGGAAAGTGACCTCGACCGCATCCGGAAAACGGCGGCGCACCGAGGCGTCGCGCACCCAGGGAATCTTCCGCGCCGCATCGCGCACGGCATCCAGGGAAGTGCCCGCGCTGCCACCGGTCACGGCATGGGCGAAGGTTTCGAGATCGCCCGGCGCGATCCGGCTCATGTCGCCCGCGAAGGTGACGCGTTCGATCGGCTGCGAGGAGATCGCACCGAACGCGTACCAGGCGGCTCCGGCGAGGGCGGCCACGGCGAGCGCGGC
>DATGGI010000227.1:0-4083 GCA_035308545.1 Usitatibacter sp. | reverse complement strand
TGAATGGCGGCGGCGAGCGCGGCCCGCAGATGGCCGTGATCCCGCCGGGCTCCTATCGCGTGAACCCGCTGCTTTTTTCGGTCAAGCTGGCTAACGCCATCAACATTCCGCCGGGCAGCGTCGGCGTCGTGGAAGCGCGCGACGGCAAGCCGCTCGACCATGGCCACGTGATCGCGCGACGCGTCGATTGCGATTCGTTCCAGGACGGCAGCGCCTTCATCGCGCACGGCGGCGAACGCGGCCCGCAGATGGGGCTTGTCGCGCCGGGCACCTATCGCATCAACACGAACCTCTTCGACGTGAAGCTCGCGCCCGTCGTCGACATCCCCGAGAACAAGGTGGGAATCGTCACGACGCGCGAAGGGCGGGCATTGCCCGCCGGCGAGATCGCGGGCCCCTCGGTGCCGGACCACAACATGTTCCAGGATCCGGACGCGTTCGTGGCCAAGGGCGGTTGCAAGGGCTTGCAGGAGCAGGTGCTGCTCGCGGGCCGCTACTTCATCAACCCGCGCTTCGCGACGATCGAGGTCGTGGACATGATCGACGTGCCGATCGCGCACGTGGGCGTGGTGATCGCCTACGTGGGCCGCGAAGGCAAGGACGTCACGGGCGATGCCTTCAAGCATGGCAACCTCGTGAGCAAGGGCGAGCGCGGCGTGTGGGTCGAGCCGCTCGATCCGGGCAAGTATCCGATCAATCCGTACACGCACAAGGTGACGTGGGTTCCGACGGCGAACGTGGTGCTCAACTGGGCCACGGGCAAGACCGAGTCGCACAAGCTCGACGCGAACCTCTCGACGATCACGGTGCGGTCGGCGGACGGATTCAAGTTCAACCTGGACGTGTCGCAGATCATCCACATCCCGCGCAACGACGCGCCGAAGGTGATCGCGCGCTTCGGCGACATGTCGGCGCTCGTGACGCAGGTCCTCGAGCCCACGATCGGCAACTACTTCCGCAACGCCGCGCAGGGATCCGACATCATCGACTTCCTCACGCATCGTTCCGCGCGCCAGGACGAAGCGCGCCGCGCGATCGCCGCCGCCCTGCAGGAATACAACGTGGGCGCGGTCGACACGCTGATCGGCGACATCGTGCCGCCGGAGGAGCTCATGAAGACGCTCACCGATCGCAAGCTCGCGGAGCAGGAGCGCGTGACCTTCGAGACGCAACGCCAGGCGCAGGTGGTCCGCCAGGAGCTCGAGCAGGCCACGGCGCTCGCAGAAACGCAAAAAAAGGTCGTGGATGCAGAGCGCCAGGTCGCGATCGCCGATTTCACCGCGCAGGCCACGGTGAAATCCGCGGAAGGCTCGGCGCGCTCCAAGACGATCAATGCCGACGCCGACGCCACGGTCCTGCGCATGGTCGGTGACGCGGAAGCGGCGAAGACGCAGGCCGTGGGAAGCGCCGAGGCCGACGTCATCAAGCAGAAGATCGGCTCGATGGAGTCCGGCAACTACGCGATGGTGCAGGTGGCGCAGGCGCTCTCGGGTTCGGGGCAGCGCCTCGTGCCGGAGATCATCGCGGGCGGATCGCAGGGCTCGGGCGGCGGAGGCACCCTCGTGGACGTCCTGCTCGCGACCATGATCCGCGACGGCAACGGCCACAAGAAGGCCGCGTAAACTATAGCCATGACGCGCATCTCTTCCGGGAGGACCTTCTTCATGAAGAGGGTCTTCCCGGTCCTCTTTCTCGTGATCATGGCGGTCCCGTTCGTGATCGGGCACAACATCCCGGGCGGGATGCCGCCCCCGATGTTCATCGCGCCGCTCGTGATGCTGCCGGTGCTCTTCGTCATCATGCGCAAGCTCGTGTGGGATCTCGCGGACGACGTGTACGACGGCGGCGACTACCTCCTGGTGAAGAAGGGCGGGAAGGAAGAGCGGATCCCGCTTTCGAACATCATGAATGTCAGCGCGACGCTCATGGTGAACCCGCCGCGCATCACCCTGCGGCTCGTGACGCCGGGGAGGTTCGGCAAGGAAGTCTCCTTCATTCCGGTGAAGCCGATGAGCCTCAATCCGTTCTCGTCGAACGCGATCGCCGACAACCTCATCGAGCGCGTCGACAAGGCGCGGCGCAAATGAGGCGTTTTCTCCTGCTGCTCGCCGTCGCGAGCGCGCCCGTGTTCGCGCAACCCTATCCCGACCATCCCGTGAAGATCGTCGTGGGATTTCCCGCCGGAGGGCCCACCGACATCGTGGCGCGCCTGTTCGCCGAGCGCGCGGGCGGCGACCTCAGGCAATCCTTCGTCGTCGAGAACAAGCCGGGTGCCAACTCGATCATCGCGACCGACGCCGTGGCCACGGCGAAGCCTGACGGTTACACGCTGCTTGCCGCCGCGCAGAACCACGCGATGATCCCCGCGCTCTACGCCGACCGCGTGAAGTTCGACCCGGCGAAATCCTTCGCGCCGGTCTGCATCGTCGCGAAGAGCCCGACCGTGCTCGTGGTGAATCCCGCTCTCGGCGTGAAGACGCTCGCCGAGTTCATGCAGAAGGTTCGAGAGCGGCCGGGAAAGTACACGTACGCGTCGGTCGGCATCGGCAGCGCGGTGCATCTCGCCACCGAGAATTTCCTCAACATCACGAAGCTTTCGATGACGCACGTCCCGTACAAGGGCGCTCCGCCCGCGGCGACGGCGCTGCTCACGGGAGAAGTCGACGCGTACATCGCGACCGCCGGCTCCGTGATGGCGCAGGTCAGGGCGGGAAAGCTCGTGGCGATCGCGGTCGCCGCGCCGGAGCGTTCGCGCTTGTTGCCCGACGTGCCGACGTTCGCCGAAGGCGGCGTCAAGGGATTCAGCGCCGAGGTCTGGTATGGATTGCTCGCGCCCGCGGGAACGCCCGACGCGGTAGTCGCCGCGCTGGAGAAGGAGGCCGACGGGTTCTCGAAGGATTCGGCGGCGCGCGATCGCCTCGTCGCCGCGGGCATCGAACCGGTCCTCACTTGCGGCGCGGCGTTCGCAAGCCAACTCGCCGCGGAAATCGCGATATATTCGCGCGTGGCCAGGGCGCTCGACATCAAGGTGGAGTGACATGACATGACGCGGCGCGGCGCCATCGGAATCGTCGTTGCCTGCCTCATGCACGGGGCGGCACTGGCCCAATCGGCCGAACCCTACGTTGAAAAGTCGACGGGCTTCGTCTTTCCGGCGCAGATCGGAAAATTCCACCGCGAGGAAGTCGTGGAGTATCCGGACAAGCGCCTCGGCATCAAGATTCGATATGAAGGGCGAGGCCGCGCGGAGGTGTTCGTGTATGACTTCGGCTTTACGGAGATCTCCACGGGGATCGATTCGGCCGCGGTGAAAAAGGCGTTCGCCGACTCGAAGGTTGGAATGGAGCGCTTGCTTACGCACCCGCCGGCCTCCAATCCGGCGAAAGCGCTTGATGCAAGCCCCGTGGTCAACATCGAAGGCGGTGAGCACGCCAAGCTGCTGGCGGCCCTCTATACCTGGACGTTCACCGGATCCGACGGTCGCAGCGGACCGATGGCAAGCTGCATTCTCGTCACCGGCGCGAAGAACAAGATCGTGAAATTGCTCTTCACCGCGCCATCGCCCGACGCAACATCGAGCCAGGCCGACCTGAAGGAATTCGTGCTCGCCTTCCTCGAGGCGAATCCGAAGGAGCGGGGCGCGTTCATCCTCGAAGAGAAAAAGGCCAACTGAATGCCGAAGCTACTCGCTCGTTCGCTCGTGTTCGCATGCCTCGTCCTCTGCGGCTTGCTTTCCGCACCCGCGCTCGCCGAAACGGACGACGAGCCCCTCGTCGAAAAGAAGACGGGACTCACGTTTCCCGTGCAGGTCGGAAAGTTCCGCCGCACGGGGTGGCAGGTGTATCCCGATCCGCGGATGGGCATCGTCATTCGCTACGACGGGCCGGGACGCGCCGAGGCCTTCGTCTACGACCTGGGACTCGGGGCGATTCCGACGGGCGTGGACTCGGAAGCCGTGACGGATGCGTTCGCGCGAGCGAAGGCCGACGTCGAGCGGCTTCTCACGGCGCCGCCCGCGTCCGCGGCGAAGAAGTTCGCCGAATCCACGCCGGTCCTCGAGCGCGAGGGACGCGTCGCGAAGGT
>DATGGI010000226.1:0-19728 GCA_035308545.1 Usitatibacter sp. | reverse complement strand
GAGTCGTTCACGACCTTGAAGCGGTCGAAGTCGAGGTACATCACCGCGAAGCGCTGGTCCGGGTGGCGCTGCACGCGCGCGATCGCGCGATTCAGCTGCTCGTCGAAGTGCACGCGGTTGGAAAGTTGCGTGAGGTTGTCGTGGTAGGCGTTGTGGTAGAGCTCGGCCTCCGCGCGGCGGCGCGCGCTCACGTCCTGCGCCTGCACGATGAGGTTGTGCGTCCGGAACTGCCAGTCGCGCGCGAGCGAGACGTTGATCGACATCCACACGTCGCTGCCGTCGCGGTGCTTGCCGCGGATCTCCGTGTGCACGGTGGTGAGCTCGTTCTTCACGAGCTTTTCGACCGGCGCCTGGAGCGCCTCGATGTCCTCGGAGTGCACGAGCTCGACGAGCTTCGCGCCGAGGATCTCGGCGGGGCTGCGCCCGAGCATGTCGGAGAACGCCTTGTTGGCCTGGATGAACTTGCCTTCGGTCGTGACGAGCGCCATGCCGATGGCGGCGTGCGAGAAGGCGCTGTGGAAGCGGCTCTCGCTCTCCTTGAGCTCCTCCATGTGGCGCTGGTCGTCTTCCTTGCGCTCGAAGTAGTAGTGCAGCGTCGAGAGGAACATGGCGATGACCGGCACCGCGATCAGGAGCGCCGGCAGCCCGAACTGCTCGAAGCCGATGAAGAGCACGCCGGAGATCGACGCTCCGGCGGCGTACGCGAGGCCGACCCAGCCCATGTCCTTCAGCCACTTCTTCGGCGTGAAGGGAAGGCCGCGCTTCAAGGCGATCAGCGTCGACATGAGCAGCGTGTTGGCGACCCAGTAGAGGCCTGCGAACGCCATCACGGCGGCGATGATCGCCCCGCCGTTGAACCCGTTGGCGATGATGAGCGAGCGCGCCGCCTCGAAGACCGAGGCGCACACGAGCATCGCGATGGACGCCATGGCCGGCGTTCCGATGCGGCTCGTCCAGCGCTGGGAGCTGCGCCACGAGGCGACCGCGCCCTCGACGGCGGCGGCGAGCACCGCGGCGGGCGCGCCGTACACCAACATCACGAGGAAGATGAAGATCTCGCCGCCGGCGATCGAGATCTTCGCGCCGGGGATGCGGACGGGAAAGAATCCCACGATCGCGGCGACAGTCGCGCCCGCGAGCACCTGGAGCAGCGTGGCGCCCTGCAACTCGCCGACGATGGCGATGCTGAAGACGAGTGCCCAGACTCCGAGCACCACCACGGTCCACCAGTAGATGCGCGCGGACGGGGTGTAGTCCTGCATGTCGATGAGGTTCATGGTCGTCTCTGGATTGTTTGTCTTGTTGTCCACTATTCGCCCGGCATCGGACCGTATTCGGAGAGCACGAGGCCTTCGGAGAGCACCAGGCCTTCGGAAAGGACGAGGCCTTCGGAAAGGACGAGGCCTTCGGAAAGCACGAGGCCTTCGGAGAGCACGAGCCCTTCGGAGAGCACGAGGCCCTGGGTCGTGACCGACAGTCCCTGCAGGAGCGTCATGCCCATGTTGGCCTGCGTGAGCACCGAGGCGCTGGGCGTGAACGCGCCCGTGCCCAGGACCGGATCGCTCGCCCCGAGGGCGTCGGTGACCGAGATCACGCCGGGGCTCACGAGCGAGCCGGAGAACGTCGGCGCGTTCTCGGCCACGTAGGTGACCTGCGGGCCGACCCACGAGAGCTGCGGGTTGTACGCCGCCTGGTATTGCGTGAGGAGGTCGTCGCCGCTGAGGACGTAGCGGCCACCCATGTACACGAACTGGCTCCACGTCGCGACGTGGCCGTCGATCACGGTGGAGTCGGACGGCAGGGTCTTGCCGGCGGCGAGCATCGAGTCGCCGACGTTGATCGTGCCGGCAGCGATGCGCGACGCAAGGGCCGGATCGAGCGCCTGCGCGACCGTGAGCGCGCCGGGGACGTTGACGAGGCCCGAACCCTGTTGCAGCAGGTTCGCGCCGGGCAGCGGTTCGGCGGTGTATTGGAGGATCGCCTTGATGATGGGCGGCGTAAGGCCCGGGTTGGCTTGCAGCAGGAGCGCCACCGCGCCCGTGATCACCGGCGTGGCGAACGACGTGCCGCTCGCCTGCATGAGGCCCTTGTCGAGGCTCTGCTGCACGACGAGCTGCGGGAAGGCGCTGGCGAGGACGCTCGTGGCGAGGCCCGGCAGGTCCGTCGAGACGCCGCCGATCACGCGATTGCCCGGCGCGACGAGATCCGGCTTCAGGAAGTTGTCGTACTGCGTGTTGCCGTTCGCGTCGACGTAGCTGCCGCGCGTGGGGCCACGGCCGCTGAAGTTGTTGATCGTGTCGCCGCTGCGCGCCGAGGTGTCGTGCGCATTGGCCGAACCCACTGTGATGGCCGAGGGCTCGTCGCCGGGCGAGCTGATCGATCCGTAGACCTGGGCGCCCGTCGCGTCCTGGCCGTAGTTGCCCGCCGCCACCACGACCGTGATGCCGGCGGCGACCGCGTTGCGCACGGCTACGCACAGCGGGTCCGTAAGATAAGAGTCGGTGGAGGTGGAGCCTAGGCTGATGTTGAGCACCTTGATGTTGTTGGCCGCCGCGTTGTTGATGACCCAGTCGATGCCCGCGAGCGTCGTGGCGACGTCGCCGTAGCCGCTGTTGTCGAGCACGCGAACGTCATAAAGGGAGGCGTTGGGCGCGACGCCGGTCGAATCCAGCGAACCGCCGACCGAGCGTCCCGCGGCGACCGATGCCACAAGCGTTCCGTGGCCGTACGGATCCTGGAACGGGTAGCCGCTGCTGTCGACCGGGTTGGTGGGCGTGGCCTGGGGCGACGTGAAGTCGACGCTCATCTTGATGCGCGAGGAGCCGTCGTTGCCCACGAAGGCGCCGTGCGCCGACATGATTCCCGAGTCCACGAACGCGATTCCGACTCCGGTGCCGTCGAGCTGCGGCGCGCTGCCGATGCTCATGTTGCGAACCGCGTCGGTGCCCGTGATGAGCTCGACCGCGCTGCTCGCCTGCACCACCGTGCGGTTGGGCACGATGCGCCAGACGTCCGGGCGCTGCGCGAGCTTGGCGATGATCGCAGGGGGCAGCTTCGCGGAGATGCCGGGGACCGAGCGGAAATTGCGGCCGTAGGTGCCGCCCGCCGCCGTGAGCGCGAGGCGAAGGCCGTTGAACCTCGGGTCGGCCGTGCCCGCGTTGGCCATGATCAGGACGTCGACCAGGTTGCCCTGTCCGCGCGCGCCCGGTTTCACCCAACGCTCGCGGCCCGTGCCGTGGCCCGCCAGCACTTGCGCGAGGTCGGCCGAAATCTTGTTGCGCCCGTCGTCGGCGCGGTTTCCACCACGGCCGGCCGTCGCGAGCAGCGACGAAATGCGGGAGGCATTGTTGGCCGCGATGGTGGCGAGCGGGCCGTTGCCTGCCGTGACACTGCCGTTGCCGCGGCTCGAATTGGACGAATTGGACTGCGCGAGCGCAGGGCCCGCCGCAAACAGCGAAATGGCGAGGAGCGCGGCTGCAAGCCGCCCGAAAGGCCTTCCCGTCGTGAAGCGGTCGATGGTTTTGGGTGTTTTGGACATTCGGACCTCCGTGCGCTGTGAACTGCTGCACTTCTCGGCCGACTCTATTCCGCACATCCCGATCTCCCTGTGACTTTTCTCACAGGATCGGGGGCCCCAGCCTTACAGGTGTAAGGGGCTCGATTACAGGCGTAAGAAAGCGACCCGGGCTCATGTCCTGAGCCAGCGGACCGCTATCATTCGACCCATGCCCTCCGGCCACGCCCGTCTCGAAAAAACCGATTTGTTTGCGCGACTTAGGCTGGGTCACGGTGCCGGTTTGGCAGTGCTCACCCCGAACCTGCGCCTCGCCCGGGCGCTGGCCCGGGAATTCGACCGGGAACAGGCCGGCCGGGGGCTCTCGACCTGGGAATCGGCCGATATCCTGACCTTCGGAGCCTTCGTCCAGCGGGCTTGGGAGGATGCCGTCTACTCGGCCCAGGGAGCGGCGGTTCCCCTGCTGCTGACGCCAGCCCAGGAACAGGCCTTGTGGGAAGAAACGCTGCGCGCCGCGGATGCCGCGGAGCGCCTGGTCGCGTTGGCGCCGGCCGCGGCGCAATGCCGCGATGCGTGGAAGCTCGCTCATGGGTGGCGGATCGCGTCGAAGCTTCGCGATGCCCAGAGCGTGGACACGCGCGCTTTCGCCGATTGGTCGTCGCGATACGAACGAGCCACGCGCGAGAAGGGGCAGACCGATGCAGCGCGCTTGCCGGATGTGATCGCGCCCCTGCTTGCGAATCCGGGCATACGGTTGCCGCGGATCGTGGCGCTCCACGGGTTCGACCAGATGACCCCGCAAGCGGGCGAATTCATCGCGGCGCTCGCTTCGCGTGGGATCGAAGTCGTCGAAGTGGCCGCCGCCTCGCGCGCGTCGCGCGCGCGGCGCATCGAACTCACGGAAGCCAAGGACGAGATCGATGCGGCGGCGCGATGGGCGCGTGCGCGGCTCGAAGCGAATCCGCATGCGCGCATCGGCGTGGTCGTTCCGGAACTCGCGCGTTCACGCGCCCGCGTGCAGCGCATCTTCGCGCGCACGATGCGTCCCGACCACCTCGTCACCGGTGGCGCCGCCGCGCCCCCATTCGAGATTTCGCTGGGGCAGGCGCTCGCGGATTTCCCGATCGTCGCCGATGCGCTTCTCGTGCTGGAGCTCGCGTCGGGCGGCGCGCCCTTCGAGCATGCGAGCCGCGTGGTGCGCTCGCCGTTCATCGCGGGCGCGGATAGCGAGCTGGGCGTCCGCGCGCGGCTCGACGAGAGGCTTCGCAGGCGATGCGGCCCGTATGTGTCGCTCACCGCGCTCGCGAGGCAATGCAACTCGCCCAACGCGCCACGCGCCGCGGCGCTCGTGGCCGCACTGGATGGGCTTGCGAAGTTCCACGACGCGGGCCTGTCCGGCAGGAAGGGCCTCTCGGAGTGGGCCAAGGGTTTCTCCGAGGCGCTGCGGATCATGGGATTCCCGGGTGAGCGCACGCTGGATTCCGCCGAGAGCCAGGCGCTCGCGAAATGGCACGAGGCCCTGGGCGAGCTCGCGACCGTCGAGCGCGTTGTCGCCAACATGGATTGCGACGGGGCGCTTCGCCGAATCGAGCAGCTCGCGCGCGATACGATCTTCCAGCCCGAGGGCGCCGATGCGCCGATCCTCGTGGCGGGCATCCTCGAATCGGCGGGCCTCGAGTTCGATCACCTGTGGGTCATGGGCCTCACCGACGACGCGTGGCCCTTGCCCGCGCGGCCCAATCCCTTCGTGCCCGTCGCGATGCAGCGCGCGGCGGGAGTGCCGCAGGCCGATCCCTCGTCCTCGCTCGAGCTCGATCGCCGCATCACGCAGGGTTGGTCGCGGGCGGCCGGCGAAGTCGTCTTCAGCCATTCGAAGATGCGCGGCGAAAGCGAGCTCTCGCCGAGCCCGCTCATCGCGGCGTTGCCGCGCGTGGATCTCGAAGACCTCTCGATCGCTCCGGCCATGTCGCTCCGGGACGCGATTCGCCGCGCCGGCACGATCGAGTCGATCGACGACGCGCGCGCGCCGCCTTCGCCCGCGGGAGTGATCTCGGGCGGAACGGGTCTCTTCCGCGACCAGGGCGCGTGCCCGTTTCGTGCGTTCGCGAAATACAGGATCGCATGCAGCGATCCGCCGGAATCGCCGCAGCCCGGCCTCGACCCCAGGGACCGGGGCACCATCGTCCACGAGATGTTGAAGGAGCTGTGGCGCGCGCTGGAAAGCAAGCGGCGCCTCGACGAAGCAAGCCCCGGCGAATTACGCTCGATCGTCGAGGCTTCCGTGGACAAGGCCATCGAGTCCGTGAAGCGGTACCGCGCCGATGTCCTCGGGGGCGCCTTCGGCCGCCTCGAACGCGCGCGCCTCGTGCGCGTCGCTTATGAGTGGCTCGACGTCGAGCGCCGGCGCATGGATTTCAGCGTCGTCGTCACCGAGGAGAAGAAGCCGGCGACGTTCGGCGGCGTCACGGTGAACGTGAAGCTCGACCGAATGGACGACGTGCCGGGCGCGGGCCACTTCGTCATCGACTACAAGACGGGCAAGGCAAGCGCCTCGGGGCTGATGTTGCCGCGCCCCGACGAGCCGCAACTTCCGATGTACGCGCTTTCGCGCGAGAACGTCGCGGCCGTCGCATTCGCGCAGGTGAGGACGGGCGAGATGGAATTCCGCGGGCTCGCGAAGGTCGAGAAGATCGCGAAGGGCGTCGAGCAGGCGGGCAAGGGTTCGACGAACGTCGCCAGGTTCTACTCCTCGTGGAACGATGCGATGACCCGGTGGCGCGCCGAGCTGGAGTCGTTGGGTACTGCGTTCGCCTCGGGCGATGCGCGCGTCGATCCCAAGCGGGGCGCGGAGACGTGCAAGCAGTGCGAGCAGCAGCCCTTCTGCCGCATCGCGGAGAAGTCGGCGTTCGGCGCGGTGAAGAAGGCCGAAGACGATGACTGAGCTTCGGCGCACACCCGACTGGCGGCAGCGCGAGGAGGCGCTCGATGCGAATCGTTCGTTCATCGTCCAGGCGCCCGCGGGATCGGGGAAGACCGAGCTGCTGATCCAGCGTTATCTCGCGCTGCTCGGGCGCGTCGAGCGGCCCGAGGAGATCGCGGCGATCACGTTCACGATCAAGGCGGCCGCGGAGATGCGCAAGCGCGTGTTCGACGCCCTTCGTGCCGCCCGCGAGACTCCGCGACCGCAGGCCCATCACAGCGCCCGCACGTGGGACCTCGCGCGCGCCGCCATCGAACGCAACGATTCGCTGGGCTGGAAGCTCGACGAAAGCGCGGACCGCCTCCACGTGCAGACCATTGATGCGCTCTGCGCTTCGCTTACGCGGCAGATGCCGGTCCTGTCCCGCTTCGGCGCGCAGCCCGAGCCGATCGAGGAGGCGGGCCATCTCTACGCGCAGGCCGCGCGCAACGTGCTCGCCACGCTCGAGGATCTGCGCAGCGAGACGGGCGCGCTGGTCGCGACACTACTTGAGCACATCGACAACAACGTCGCGCTCGCGCAGAAGCTCCTGGCGATGATGCTCTCGCAACGCGACCACTGGATTCGCGCCGTGAAAGCGCCGGACCGTGAATTGCTCGAGCGCGCGCTCGTCGAGGTCCGCGGAGCGGCGGTGACGCGCCTGGTCGAACTCTGGCCCGAAGCGCTTGCCCTCATGGCACCGGACGACATCGAGGGTTGGAGCGGCCTCGCGAGCGGGTTCCTCACCAAGGAAGGGCAATGGCGGGCGAGGGGCGTTCCGCCCACGCTGGAACCGCTGGACGATGTTCGCGAAGCGCTGCACGAGATCCGCTCGATCCCGGACGCCGCGTACACGGACGAGCAATGGGCGGCGCTCGACGCCATCGTGAAGCTCGCGCCGCGCGCGGTGGCCGAGCTGCAGTACGTCTTCGCCGCGCACGGGCAGGCGGATTTCATCGAGATCGCGCAGGGCGCGGTGCGCGCATTGGGCAGCGAGGACGATCCCACGGACCTGCTGCTGTCGCTCGACTATCGCATCCGCCACGTGCTCGTCGACGAATTCCAGGACACCTCGCATTCGCAATACGAGTTGCTCGTGAAGCTCACCTCGGGATGGGAGCCCGGCGACGGGCGCACGCTCTTTCTCGTGGGCGATCCGATGCAGTCGATCTACCGCTTCCGCGAGGCGGAGGTGGCGCTCTTCCTGAAGGCGTGGCGCGAAGGCATCGGTTCGGTGCCGCTGGATACGCTCACGTTGTCGTCGAATTTCCGCTCGCAGGCGGGCATCGTGTCGTGGGTGAACAACGCGTTCGAGGCCATCATGCCGGGCCACGACGACATGCATCGCGGCGCCGTGCGCTACTCGCGCTCCGAGCCCGTGCACGACGAGCAGCCCGCCCCGGTCACGGTGCACCCGTTCTTCGAGAACGACGGCGCGGGGGAGGGAGAGGGCGTCGCGCGGGTCGTGAAGGAGGCGCTCGATTCGCCCGGTCTCGATGCCTCGAAGCCATCCAACGCGGCGATCCTCGTGCGCAACCGCAGCCACCTGCTGGAGGTGATCCCGCGCCTGCGCAAGGCGAAGATTGCGTTCCGCGCGATCGAGATCGAGCCGCTTCGCAATCGTCCGGTGGTGCAGGATCTCCTCGCGATCACGCGGGCGCTCCTGCATCCGGCCGATCGCATCGCGTGGCTCGGCGTGTTGCGCGCGCCCTGGTGCGGCCTGGCGCTCGCGGATCTCCTCGCGCTCGCCGGCGGCGAGGAGGCGCCGACGATCTGGGAATCGATGCACGACGAGGCGCGCCTCGCGGCGCTTTCGGAAGACGGGCGCTCGCGCATCGCGAAAACGCTCGCGATCCTCTCGCCAGTCGTCGAGAACCGGCGCCGCTCGGGGCTTCGCGACGCGGTCGAGGGCTTGTGGCTTTCCTTCGGCGGCCCCGCGTGCGTCGACGGCGACATGGACCTCGAGGATGCGGAGGTCTATCTCGACCATCTCGAGGAAGCCGAGCACGCGGGCACGCTGGGCGAGTTCGGCGCCTTCCTCGATTCCCTCGACGATCTCTTCGCGCTGCCGGACCTCGCCGCGCCCGATCGCCTCCAGGTGATGACGATCCACAAGGCGAAGGGCCTCGAGTTCGACACCGTCATCGTTCCCGGGCTCGCCTCGGGCGGCGGACGCGACGAGCGCAAGCTCTTCATGTGGATGGAGACGCCCGGAGGATCGCTCCTCCTCGCGCCGATCAATCCCACGGGCACCAAGGGCGACAGGACCTACGAATTCATCCGCGACCTCGACAAGGACAAGGCAGACCACGAGACCGCCCGCCTGCTCTACGTCGCGGCGACGCGAGCCAAGCACCGGTTGCACCTGATGGGCGACGCGGGCCTGTCGCAGGGCGAGGTGAAGGAACCCAATCGCGGCACGCTGCTGCGGAAGATGTGGAGCGTGGTGCAGGACCGGTTCGTCGCGCCGAAGGATCGTTCTGCCAGGACTTACGGACCCCCGGTGGCCGGTGACCAGCAAGGCAAGCTTCGCCGACTCGCGATCGACATGTCGAGGGTCGAGATGCCGCCTCCCGTCGCGTGGGCCGCGTCGATCGACGATCGCGCCCAGGCGGAGATCGAGTTTTCGTGGGTGGGCGACACGGCGCGCCGCGTCGGAAGCGTGGTGCACCGCTATCTCCAACGCATCGCCGAGGAAGAAGCCAGGGACTGGACGAAGAAGCGCATCGAGGGCGAGAAGGGCGCGATCCGCGCAGCGCTCGCCGCGCGCGGCATCGCCGAGGCGGAAATGGACGCGGCATGCGCTCGCGTCACGGCGGCCCTGGTGGGAGCGGTCACCGACAAGCGCGGCCAATGGCTCCTCGGCCCGCAGCGCAAGGCCCGCAACGAATACCGCCTCTCCACGGTCGCTGGTGGCGCGCGGCGAACGCTCGTGATCGACCGCCTCTTCGAAGACGACGTGGGCGACACCTGGATCGTCGACTACAAGACGAGCACGCACGAGGGCGCCGACAGGGAGCGCTTCCTCGACGAGGAGAAGAAGCGCTACCACCCGCAGCTTGAGCGTTACGCGGCGGCGACGGACAATGCGGGCGCGCGGCGCGGACTTTATTTCCCGCTGCTC
Source organism: Usitatibacter sp. (assembly GCA_035308545.1). Lineage (GTDB taxonomy): Bacteria > Pseudomonadota > Gammaproteobacteria > Burkholderiales > Usitatibacteraceae > Usitatibacter. The sequence continues at coordinate 10,131 of DATGGI010000226.1, read as the reverse complement.
AAGGGATGGCGTGAATGGACGAAGGAGGACGCATGATTCGATGGCTCGCGGTCGCGATGGCGCCGGCGTTTGCGTGGGCAGTGGATCCACCGGTGAAACCGGTCTCGCTCGCGGATCTGCTGCAGGCTTCGAAAGCCTCCGAGTGGCGCGACCTGGATCCCGAAGCCACGATGTACATGGAGCTGCCCGCGGGCCGCGTCGTGATCGAGATGTCGCCCGGGTACGCGCCGGCGAACGTCGAGGCGATCCGCAAGCTCGTGCGCGAGAAGTATTTCGACGGGAGCTTCGTGATCCGCTCCCAGGACAACTACGTCGTGCAATGGGCACGCCCCGAAGGCGACGGGCGCCAGAAGGCAATGGCCGACGTGAAGGTGAAGGCCGAGTTCGACCGCCCCATCGACCGGAAGGTCGAGTTCACGAAGCTCGCGTATCCGGATACCTACGCACCGGAGGTCGGCTTCTCGCAGGGGTTCGCCGTGGCCCGCGATGCCAGGCGCGGCAGGACGTGGCTCGTGCATTGCTACGGCACCGTGGGCGTCGGCCGCGACAACGACGCCGACTCGGGCAACGGCAGCGAGCTCTATGCGGTCATCGGACAATCGCCGCGCGGGCTCGATCGCAACATCACGCTCGTGGGACATGTCGTTCGCGGCATCGAGTTGCTCTCGGTGATTCCGCGCGGGCCCGGCGTGATGGGTTTCTACGAGAAGGCCTCCGACTACGTTCCCATCCGCTCGGTACGCCTGGCCGCGGACATTCCCGCAGCCGAGCGCGTGAACCTGGAGGCGCTTCGCACCGACAGCGCCACGTTCAAGGCAGTCGTGGAGACGCGGGCAAACCGCCGCGAGGAGTGGTTCAAGGATCCGGTGGGGCGCGTCGGCGTATGCAACCTGCCGCTGCCGGTGCGCGTGAAGGGGAGCTAGGGCGTTATCCCCAGTTCCTTGCAGATGCGTGCCAGTGTCTCCTTGAGCGCGCCGATCTCCGATTGCAGTTGCCCGATCTGCGCCTTCATCGAGGCGATCTCGCTCACGCTCAATGCTTCCACGGCAGCGGCATCATCGCGCGCGGGCGGCGTCTCGATCGCGGGCTCTCCGGACACGAGATGCGTCCAGCGCGCTTCGCGCGAGCCGGGCTGGCGCGGCAGCTCGCGCACGAGCGCGCCCTCGGGGCGTTCGGCGAGCTCGCGCAGGAAGCCTTCGACCGCGAGGATGTCGCCGAACTTGTGGAGCCGCTCGCTGTTGATGCGAAGCTCCCCCGCCGTTTGCGGCCCGCGCAGGAACAGCGCCGCGACGAGCGCCACCGATTGCGGCGGGACGTTCAGGACCTTTCCCACGTTGTGCGCGTAGCGCATCACGCGGCCGCCGCTCGACTCCATCACCAGCGACAGGGACTTCAGGCGGTCGATCGCGGCCTGCACCTCCGCTTCCGAAGCGTCGATCACGGGGTCGCGGCTCGTCTTCTGGTTGCAGCCGGAGACCAGCGCGTTGAGTGTCAGGGGATAGCTGTCGGGAACGGTGTGCTGCTTCTCGACCAGCACGCCGAGCACGCGCGTTTCGAGCAGCGAGAGGATCGGAAGCATCGGGTCAGCCGCCCAGCCAATCGGCCAGCAGCCGCGTGGTCTCGGCGGGCCGCTCGATCGTGGGAACGTGCCCGGAGCCTTCGACGATCGCGAGCTTCGCGCCGGCGATTCCCGCCGCCATTTCCTCGAGCCACGGCAGCGGCATGATCGCGTCGTGCCGCGCGGCGATGACCAGCGTGGGGCATCGAATCGCCGCGAGGTGAGGGCGGCTGTCGATTCGCGCGATGATGGCGCGTTGCTGGCGCATGAAGGCTTCGACCCCGATCGCCATGGCCATGCGCTCGACCGTTCCGGTCATCGTTGCGTCGCGCGCGTGGGTGTCGAGAAGCAACTTGGGCATCAACGCGTGGATCACCGCGGCGAAGTCATTCGCGGCGAGCGCCATGAGGCGCCTGCGATTCTCGGTCGACTCCGGGGGATCGGGCCGCGCGTTCGTGCAAAGGAGCGCCAGCTTCTCGATGCGTTCCGGCGCTTGCCGGATCATCTCGAATGCGACGTATCCGCCCATCGAGTGTGCCGCGATGCAGAGGAGGCCTGGCGGCGCGCCGGAAAGTGCCGCCCGCGCCATGGCGGCGATGGAGTCGTCCGCCGTCAGGTCGGCGACGCTGCAGGAGGCGAGCTCGCGGAGCCCTTCGGCCTGGGCTTGGAAGCCCTCGGCATTTTCGAGGAGCCCGGGAAGGAAGAGGAGGGAACGCGCCACTGCATGAACTCCCGCACGATCGCGATGTGGGATTCTGCCATCAACGACGGCGCGTGGCCGCAGCCGGGGATCTCCTCGAGCCGCGTGCCGCGTTTGGAATCGACCATCGAGGCCGCGACGGCGTGGGGCAGGACGCGTGAATCCTCGCCGCGCATCAGCAGCACGGGGCAACTCACCTGCGACCACGGTCCCCAGAAGAAAAGTCCCGACCCCAGCGGAACCCGGTGCATCAGGCGAGCGATCTGCGGATCGTAGTGCATCCGGTATCCGTCGCCCTCGGCGCGCGTTGCGTGGATCGCCATCTGCTTCCATTGCGCGTCGGTGATCTCGCCCCATTCGCTCCTCGTGCGGCGAAGGTACGCCTCGACCTCGTCGAGGCTCGCGAAGCGATCCGGCGCCTCGAGGTTGCGCGCGATTCGCGCGAGGCCGTCCAGCGGCACGTAGGCGCCGATGTCGTTCATGACGAGGCTTCGCACGGGGGACCTGGAACGCGCCGCCATGAGCAGCCCGAGCAGGCCGCCCATCGACGTGCCGATCCAGTCGATCTCGCGCACGCCGAGGTGCGCGATCAACGCGTCGATGTCCGTGAGGAAGCGGCCGAAGTGATATTCGAGCGGCGAGGCGAGCCAGCCGCTTTCGCCGCGGCCCGCCACGTCGATGCAGATCACGCGTGCATCGGGCGCGAGCGCCGCGGCCAGCGCGTCGAAGTCGCGCGCATTGCCGCTATAGCCATGGACGCAGAACACCGCGCGCTTGCGATTGCGCCGTCCCCAGTCCGTGTAGTGGAGCGCGCGCGGTCCCGCGATCCCGGGAAGCGCGATGGCGCGGTGCCGCGGCTGCGGCCCGTCCGCCGGTTCGAGTCAATACCGCTTGGCGGCGTGCTTCGCGAAGGATTCGGTTTGCAGCTCGTGCCACTCGCGCTCGGTATCGAGCACCGCGCGGCCAAGTCCCTTGAAGGCGTTGCCGACGCGATCGACCAGTTCCGCGATGAGGTGCGCGAGATAAATGCTGCGCTCGGCGTTCGCCTTGCGGACCAGCTCGGCCACGGAAGCGTACTCCGGATGGCGTTTTTCGAATTCCATTTGCAACCTCCTTGTGGAAGATTGCGGCACCGGATGCAGGGGTTGGGGCTTGAAATGGGTGCCGTGGACAAAATATAGTGTTCATGTTGCGGTGCAACAACCGATTTGTTTTCAGGCGACAGGCGAGATTCTTTACGTCATGGCACGGTCAAATGGGCGCCAGCCGCCCCTCAACGCGCTGCGGGCCTTCGAGGCGGCCGCGCGCCACCTGAGCTTCAAGCTCGCGGCGCACGAGCTCCACGTCACTCCGGGAGCGGTGAGCCACCAGGTGAAGCTGCTCGAGGAGCATGTGGGCGCGCCGCTCTTCAGGCGCCTCACGCGCGCGCTCGAGCTCACGCCGGCGGCGCTTGCGATGCTGCCCAAGGTGCGCGAGGGGCTCGATGCCCTCCATGTTGCGGTGCAGCGCGTGCGCGCCCGCGACAGCATGCGGCCCCTCACCGTCGTTTCGCCGCCCAATTTCGCCACGCGCTGGCTCATGCCGCGCCTTTCGCGCTTCACGGATTCGCATCCGGAGATCGAGCTGCACCTCGCGAGCCGCCAGTCGATGGTGGACACGGGCGCGAGCCACGAGGCCGCGAACGACGGCGCCATCGAGCCGCCGCTCGCGATGGTGCGCTTCGGATCCGGCCACTATCCCGGCGCGCGGGTGGACGAAGTGCTTTCGGCTGTCTACGTGCCGGTGTGCAGCCCGCGCCTGCTGAAGGGCGAGCACGCGCTGCGCCGCCCCGAGGACCTGCGCCACCACACGCTCCTGCACGACGATACGGTAGTGGACGAGGGCGCGCGCCCGAGCTGGGGCAACTGGCTCCAATCGGTCGGCGTGACGGACATCGACGCGACACGCGGGCCGCACTTCAGCGACGCGGCGCTCGCGATGGATGCCGCGATCGAGGGCATGGGCGTCACGCTCGCGATCAGGTCGCTGCTGGCCGCCGAGATCGAGGCGCGGCGCCTCGCGGTGCCCTTCGACATCGCGGCGCCCACGGGCTATTCGTACTACCTGGTCACGCCGGAGACCGGGGCGGAGAACGCCGAGGTGAGCTCCTTCCGCTCGTGGCTCCTGGCAGAGGCCGCGCGCGAACGGCGCTCATAGCCAGTTGGTGCGCTTGAACTTCACCCACAGGTAGGCGTCGATCGCGATCATGATCACGACGGACGCGGGATAGCCCCACGCCCAGTCGAGCTCGGGCATGTTCTTGAAGTTCATTCCGTAGATGCCGGCGATCATCGTGGGAACCGCGACCAGCGCGGCGTAGGCGGCGAGCCTCTTCGTCACCACGGTCTCGGCGAGCGAGATCATCGAGAGGTTCACCTGCATGGCGGTGATCACCATGTCGCGCAGCCCGTCGAGCTGCTGGCTCACGCGCAGCAGGTGGTCGTAGACGTCGCGAAAATACTCCTGCGTTCCCGAGCACACCTGCGGCACGCGCCCGCCGTAGAGCTTGTGCACGCCCTCGATGAGGGGCTCGACGGCGTGCCGCACGACCATCCCCTTGTGCTTGAGCGCGTAGAGGGCCTGGATGTTGGCCCTTACCGCGTCGCCCTTGAAGATGTTCTCCTCGATCTTCTCGAGCTCGACTTCGAGGGCGTCCACGAGCGGGAAGTAGCGGTCCACGACGTTGTCGAGGAGCGCGTAGAAGACGAAGCCCGAGCCGAACTTGAGCAGCTCCGGCTCGCTTTCGGCGCGCGCGCGCACCTCGCCGAACCCGTGCTCGGTGCGCTGGCGCACCGAGAGGATGTAGTTGGGTCCCACGAAGACGTCGACCTCGCCGATGCTCGCCTCGTCGCCGTAGAGCTCGGGCACCTGCAGCACGCAGAAAAGCGAGTTGCCGTACTCGTCGATCTTGGGGCGCTGGTGGCCGTGCCGCGCGTCTTCCACGGCGAGGGGGTGCAGGTCGAATTCGCGCGCCATCTCCTCGAGCTCGTCGGGAGACGGATCCTTCATCGCGACCCACACGAAGCATTCGGGACGCTTCACGTAGTCGCTGATCTGCTCCTTGGGGATTTCGGCGAGCCTGCGGCCGTCCTGGTACGCGACGCAATTGATCAGCATTTTCCCTGTTCTCCTCCAGCTACCAGCTTGCCGCCGCCTCGAAGGTCATGGCCCCGGAGGCATCTCGTGTCCACAGCCTGGCGGCGCGCGCGCCCTCGTCGGGCAGGCCGCAGGTGTGGAAGCTCGCCGTATCGTATAGCGGTTTCAGCGCGCGGAAGCGATATTGCCGAAGGATCGTGTCGGGACGGTTTCTGCGCAGGAGGTCCACCAGGAGCGTGGCGATGAGCGGGCCATGCACGACGAGGCCCGGATAGCCCTCGACCTGCGTTGCGTAGGGATTGTCGTAGTGGATGCGGTGGCTGTTGAACGTGACCGCCGAATAGCGGAAGAGCAGGACGGGATCGGGACGGATCTCGCGGCGCCAGGTCTCGCCCGCGGGCGCGCGATCGTCCTTCGGCGCGAGCGTGGTCTCGCCGCGGAAGACGATATCGTGCTCGTCGGTGAGGACGAGGCCGCCGGCGTCGCTCACCTCGTGGCGCACCGTCACGAAGACGAGCTCACCGCTGCGTCCCTCCTTGGCGCTCACGTCGCGGATCGTGGAGCGCTTGCGGATCGCCGAGCCGAGCACGAGCGGCCGCAGGAATTCCAGGCGGCTTCCGGCCCACATGCGCCGCGGCAGGGCGATCGGCGGAAGGAAGGAGCCCTTCACCGCGTGGCCATCGAGGCCCACTTCGGATTCGCGATAGTGGGGCAGGAAGTAGAGCCAATGCGCGAGGGGCGGCGCGGCATCGCCCGCGCGGGGCGGCGGATCGTCGCGATCGAGCAGCGCCGAGAGCGACGCGACCGGAGCGAGGCTCGCGATGTCTTCCCGTTCCTCCGTGCGGCCGATCCATTCGGAAAGGCCGCTTACTCCCATGAGCCGCCGAGCCCCCGCATCAGGACCACGGTCGCCGAGAGCCTGCGGCCCAGCAGCGTCACGAGCTTCGCCTCTTCGTTCAATTGCGTGGCCTGCACCGTCACCACGTTGAGGTAGCTCACGGTCCCCGCCTTGTACTGGTTCAGCGTGAGCACGACGCTTTCGCGCGCAGCGCGCGCGGCCTCGCGCTCGATCGTGGTTTCCTCGGAGAGCCAATGCACGTTCGCGAGGTTGTCCTCGACTTCCTGGAATCCGGCGAGGACGGTCTGGCGATAGTTGGCGACGGCTTCGTCGTATTGCGCCCGGGCGAGATCCACCTGCGAAGAGCGCGCGCCGAAATCGATTATCGTTCCGGCGAGGTCCGCGCCTAAACCCCAGATGCGGAAGGGCGCCTTGAGGAGGTTGCCGGTCGAGCTGCTCGCGGCCCCGTAGAAGCCGGAGAGGCTGAGCGACGGGAAGTACGCTGCTTGCGCGACGCCGATGCGCGCGTTCGCGGCCGCCATGTTGCGTTCGGCTTCGGCGATGTCGGGGCGGCGCTCGAGCAGTGTCGAGGGCAGCCCGGGCGGAATGTCGGGCAGGTGCGGGTCGAACTTCACGGGCTCGATCGTGACTTCCGCGGGCGACTTGCCGATCAGTACCGCGATCGAGTGCTCCAGCGTCGCGCGCGTGGCCTTGAGGTCCACGATGCTCGCGCGCGTGCTGAGCAGTTGCGCCTCCGCCTGCACCACGTCCACCCTCGCCGCGACGCCGCCGTCATAGCGGTTCTTCGTCATCGTGTACGACGTCTCGAACGCCTTCACCGTGTCTTCGAGGAGCGCGCCCTGGACGTCGGCCACGCGGAGCAGGAAGTAGTTGGTGGCGAGCTGCGCCTGGAGCGACAGCCTCACGTTCACGAGATCCGCCGCGCTCGCCTGCTCGGCCGCGTTGGCGGCCTCGACTTGCCGGCGCACCTTGCCCCAGAGGTCGATCTCCCACTGCGCGTTGAGCTCCGCCTGGTAGCGGTTGCCCACGCCCGAGCCCGTGACGACGCCCGTGCCCTGTCCGGAACGCTGCGCGCTCACGTCGTAGCCGATGACGGGGAACAACGCGGAGCGCGCCGAGATCGTCGCCGCCTGCGCCTGGCGATAGCGCGCCATGGCCGCGGCGAGCGATTGGTTCGAGACTTCCACCTGCTCCACGTACCCGTTCAGCACGGGATCGCGGAACGCTTCCCACCACTTGCCCTTCGGCACCGAGTCGCTCGGCTTCGCCACGACCCAGTCGCCCGCCTCCTTGAATTTCTCGGGCGTGGAGATCTCGGGCTTCTTGTAGTCGGGGCCGACGGCGCAACCGGCGAGCCACAGCATGGCAACCACGGATGAATACAGATGAACACAGATGACTCTCGCGGAACGCAAGCGCCGGGTCGACGCATCGCATGAGTGGCGCACTGCGTTATTCATCGGCAAGCCCATCTGTGTTCATCCGTGTTCATCTGTGGTTCATGCTTCAGGTGCGGCGGCGCCGCTGGCGTCGACGTGCTCTTCCCCAAGATGCATCCTGCGCCGCGTCCACAGGCGGAAGCGGTCGAGGTAGATGTAGATGGCGGGCGTCGTGTACAGCGTGAGGAGCTGGCTCACGGCGAGGCCGCCAACGATCGAGATGCCGAGCGGCGTGCGCAGCTCCGCGCCATCGCCGCTGCCGAGCGCGAGCGGGATCGCGCCGAGCGCGGCGGCCATCGTGGTCATCATGATCGGGCGGAAGCGCAGCAGCGCCGCCTCGCGTATCGCGGCATTCGTGTCGAGGTGCCCCTCGCGCTCGCGCTGCAGCGCGAAGTCGATCATCAGGATCGCGTTCTTCTTCACGATGCCGATCAGCAGGATCACGCCGATCAGCGCGATCAGCGTGAACTCGGTATTGAACAGGCGCAGCGCGAGCAGCGCGCCCACGCCCGCCGAGGGCAGCGTCGAGAGGATCGTGATCGGATGCACGACACTCTCGTAGAGGATCCCCAGCACGATGTACACGGTGATCAGCGCCGCGAGGATGAGGTAGGGCTGGTTGTCGAGGCCCTGCTGGAAGAGTTTCGCGGTTCCCTCGAATGACGCGTAGACGTCCTTCGGCACGCCGATGCGCGCCATCGTGTCCTTGATCGCCGCGGAGGCCGTCGACATCGAGACGCCCTCGGGCAGGTTGAACGAGATCGTCGCCGCGGCGAATTGCCCCTGGTGGTTGACCGCGAGCGCCGCCAGCGTGGGCTCGTAGTGCGAAAAGGCCGAGAGCGGCACCTGTCCCTTGGTCGGCGAGAGGACGAAGATCTGGTCGAGCGTGTTCGGGTTCTGCCACCACTCGGGGGCGGCTTCCTCCACGACGCGATACTGGTTCGCGTCCTGGTAGATCACCGAAACCTGCGCCTGGCCGAAGGCGAGATTGAGCGCCGTGTCGATGGAGCGCGGCGTGATGCCCATGCGCGCGGCCGTCGGCCGGTCGATCGTGAGAGTCATCTGCAGGCCCTTGTCCTGCTGGTCGGAGCTCACGTCGGTGAGTTCCGGCACGTCGCGCAAGGCGGCCTCGAGCTTCGGCGCCCACGTGCGAAGCTCCGTGAGATCGTCGGCGCGCAACGTGAACTGGTTGCTCGCGTCCGACGAACGGCCTCCGGCGCGGATGTCCTGGATGGGATTGAGGAACAGGTTCGCGCCCGGCTCGTTCATGAGCTGGGGACGCAGCCGGGACAGGATCTGGTCGAGCGTGGCGTGACGCTGCTTCAGCGGCTTCAGCGCGATGAACATCTGCGCGGAATTGCGCTGGCCGCCGCCCGTGAACGCCGTCACGTTCTCGACGGCGGGATCGGCCATCACGATGGCGGCGAGGCGATCCAGCTTCTGGCGCATCGCCTGGAACGAGATCGACTGGTCGGCGCGCACGAAGCCGATCAGGCGCCCGGTGTCCTGCTGCGGGAAGAAACCCTTGGGGATCTCCGCGTACATGTAGATGTTCAGCAGGACCGTCGCGATGAACACCAGCACCATGAGCCACGGCACCTTGAGGCTCCAGTCGAGGCTGCGCTCGTAGCCCCGATGCATCGCATTGAAGGCGCGCTCGCTCCAGCGCGCGAGCCAGGTCTGGCTCTGGTGCGAGGCGTCCCTGAGCAGGCGCGAGCACATCATCGGGGTCGTGCTCAGCGACACGATGAGCGAGATTCCGATCGCGACGGAAAGCGTCACGGCGAATTCGCGGAAGAGGCGTCCCACGATCCCGCCCATGAAGAGGATGGGGATGAAGACGGCGACGAGCGAGATGCTCATGGACACGACGGTGAAGGCGACTTCGCGCGCACCCGTGAGCGCCGCTTCGAAGGGCTTCATCCCCGCTTCGATGTGCCGCGTCACGTTCTCCAGGACCACGATGGCGTCGTCCACGACGAACCCGGTCGCGACGATGAGGGCCATCAGCGAGAGGTTGTTCAGGCTGAACCCGAGCATGTACATCGCCGCGAACGTGCCGATGAGCGAGATGGGGATCGCCACGGCCGGGATCAGCGTGGCGCGGGCGTTGCGCAGGAAGAGGTACACCACGAGGATCACCAGGCCCACGGAGATGAGGAGCGTGCGCTCCACGTCGCGGAGCGCCGCGCGGATCGTGCTCGTGCGCTCGATCATCGTCTTCAGCTCGACCGTCGCGGGCAGCGTGGATTGCAGTTCCGGCATGAGCGCCGTGATGCCGTCGACCACTTCGATGATGTTGGCGTTCGGTTGCCTGTTGATGATGAGCAGCACGGCGGGCTTGCCGTTCGCCATGCCGTAGTTGCGAAGGTCCGTCACGCCGTCGACCACGTCGCCCAGGTCGCCCAGGCGCACCGCGGCGCCGTTGCGCCACGCGACG
>DATGGI010000225.1:0-18479 GCA_035308545.1 Usitatibacter sp. | reverse complement strand
GCTCTCGTACGTCGCGACCGGCAAGGCGCGTTCGCACATCCGCCACTACCTGAAGACGATGCAGCTGCAGGAGAGCGCCGAAGTGGGCGAGCTGCTGCTGGTGCAGGCGCTGCGTTCGTTGAAGGCGAGTCCCGACGAGATCGGCGAGCCGCACTGGACGCGATTCTTCAAGGGTGACGCCGCCAAGACGCGCGAAGAAGTGCTCGCGGACATCGGCCTGGGCAAGCGCCTCGCGGTCGTCGTGGCGAAGAAGCTGCTGTCCATCGCGGAAACGACCGACGGCGAGCCGCACCTCGACTCGATCACGATCCGCGGGACCGAGGGACTGGCCGTCCAGTTCGCGCCCTGTTGCCGGCCGATCCCGGGCGATCCGATCATCGCGCAGATCAAGAAGGGCCAGGGCCTCGTCGTGCACACGCACGATTGCCCGGCGATCCATCCGTTCCATTTCGATCCGGAGAAATGGGTCGACGTGCAGTGGGACGCGGCCGCCGACCGGCTCTTCGACGTGAACGTGCGCCTCATCGCGCAGAACCACCGCGGCGTGCTCGCGCGCCTCGCGGCGGAAGTCTCCGAAGCCGATTCCAACATCGACCACATCGAGACCGAGCAGCGCGCGAGTCCCGCCTACACGACGGTTGTCTTCACGATCCAGGTGCGCGACCGGATGCACCTCGCCGGCGTCTTCCGCCGCCTTCGCCGCATTCCCGAAGTCGTGCGCCTTTCGCGGCTGAAACGAAAACAATGAAACCGATCTCCACGCCCGACGCTCCCGCCGCCATCGGCACCTACTCGCAGGCGGTGCGCGCGGGCGACACCGTGTATCTCTCCGGGCAGATCCCCCTCGACCCGAAAACCATGAAGATCGTCGAAGGGGATTTCGAGGCGCAGGCGCGGCGCGTCTTCGATAACCTGAAAGCGGTGTGCAGGGCCGCGGGCGGCGACTTCGACCGCGTCGTGCGCGTGACCGTCTACCTCACGGACCTCGCGAATTTCGCCAAGGTGAACGAAGTGATGTCGCAATGCTTCAAGGAGCCCTTTCCGGCGCGCGCCGCCATCGGCGTGGCGTCGCTGCCGCGCGGCTCGCTGGTCGAGGTCGACGCGGTGATGTACCTGGGCTAGCTTGGCGTCCGCCGACACGACTGCCGCGAAACTCGCGAAGCTCGGCATCCACGGCAGCCGCGACCTCATCCTGCACCTGCCGCTTCGCTACGAGGACGAGACCCGGCTTACTTCGCTGAAGGACGCGCGCGCCGGCGAGCCCGTGCTCGTGGAAGCGGACGTGGTCGAGTCGAAGGTCGAGTATCGCGGGCGGCGCACCCTCGTCGTGAAGCTGAGTGACGGCGAGCGCGACCTCTGGGTGCGCTTCCTGCATTTCTACCCGAGCCAGGTGAAGCAGTTCGTCGAAGGCAAGCACGTGCGCCTCTTCGGCGAGGTCCGGCCCGGATTCTTCGGCGACGAGATGGTGCACCCGCGGTATCGCATCGTCGCGAAAGGCGCGCCCCTTCCCAAGGCGCTCACGCCCGTCTATCCCACGACGGCGGGACTGTCGCAAAACCTCCTCCGGGACAAGATCAACGGCGCGCTGGACACGCTCTCGCTCGACGACACGCTGGACGCGAAGCTGCTCCACGACCTCGACCTCATGCCCTTTCGCGAGGCCGTGCTCGCGCTCCACCGCCCCTCGCCCGAGGCGAACGCAGCCGCTCTCGAGGATCGCACGCATCCCGCATGGCGGCGCCTGAAATTCGACGAGCTCCTCGCGCAGCAGCTCGCGATGCGCATCGCCTACCGCGAGCGGCGCGCCCGCAACGCGCCCCAGCTTCCCGACGATCACACGCTCACGAACGCGCTCGCGAAATCGTTGCCGTTCCCGCTTACGCGCGCGCAGCGCCACGCGCAGGCGGCCATCTCGAAGGACCTCGCGCAACCGCACCCGATGCGCCGACTGCTGCAGGGCGACGTGGGCAGCGGCAAGACGCTCGTGGCGGCGCTCGCCGCGCTCCAGGCGATCGAGAACGGCTGGCAGGCGGCCCTGATGGCGCCCACGGAGATCCTTGCCGAGCAGCACTACCTGAAGCTCACCCATTGGCTGGAACCCATCGGCGTGAAGATCGCGTGGCTGTCGGGCGGCCAGAAAGCCAAGGCGAGGAAGGATTCGGCGCAGGCGATCGCCACGGGCGAGACGCAGCTCGCGATCGGCACCCACGCGCTCTTCCAGGAGGACGTGAAATTCGCCAGGCTCGGCCTCGCCATCGTCGACGAGCAGCACCGCTTCGGCGTGGAGCAGCGCCTCGCGCTCTCGGGCAAGGGCCGCGAGCCCGTCGAGCCGCACCAGCTCATGATGAGCGCCACGCCGATCCCGCGAACGCTCTCGATGAGCTACTACGCCGACCTCGACGTCACCGTGATCGACGAGATGCCGCCGGGCCGCACGCCCGTCCTCACGAAGCTCTTCTCCGAGGACAAGCGCGACGACGTGGTCGAGCGGGTCCGCGAAAGCTGCAGGGACGGCGCCCAGGCCTACTGGGTGTGCCCGCTCATCGAGGAATCGGAAGCGCTGCAGCTGCAGACGGCCATCGAGACCTTCGAGACCATGAAGGCCACGTTCCCCGACCTCGCGGTGGGCCTCGTGCACGGGCGCCTGAAGCCCGCGGAAAAGGCCCAGGTGATGGCCGACTTCAAGGCGAAGCGCATCCAGCTCCTCGTCGCGACGACGGTGATCGAGGTGGGCGTGGATGTCCCCAACGCGACGCTCATGGTGATCGAGCACGCGGAGCGCATGGGCCTCGCGCAGCTTCACCAGCTGCGGGGCCGCGTCGGCCGCGGCGCGAAGGAAAGCATCGCGATCCTGCTCTACTACCAGCCGCTTTCGGAGATGGCGCGCGCGAGGCTGAAGGCGATCTACGAGAGCAACGACGGCTTCGAGATCGCGCGGCAGGACCTGCTGTTGCGCGGGCCGGGCGAATACCTCGGCGCGCGACAGAGCGGCGCGCCCCTGCTGCGATTCGCGGACATCGAGCGCGACGGGGACCTCGTCGCGGCGGCGCGGGATGCGGCCGAGGCGCTTCTCAGGGCAAAATCACGATCCGTGACCCGGCACCTCGACCGCTGGCTGGGATCGCGCCAGTTCTACCTCAAGGCATGAACAAGGTCCTCGCGCGAATCGACGCATACGAAAAGCTGATGCGGCTGCATCGCCCCATCGGCATCCTGCTGCTGCTCTGGCCCACGCTCTGGGCGCTGTGGCTCGCGCAGCGCGGCGTTCCCAACCCGATGGTGGTGCTGCTCTTCTTCACGGGCACGGTGCTGATGCGCTCGGGCGGCTGCGCGATCAACGACTTCGCGGACCGCAACTTCGACGACAAGGTCGAGCGCACGCGCGACCGTCCGCTGGCGCGCAAGGCGATCGCGCCCTGGGAGGCCCTGGTCGTGGGCGCCGTCTGCGTGCTTCTCGCGTTCGCGGTCGTCGTTCGGCTGAACAGCCTCACCGTGGAGCTTTCCTTCGTCGCGCTCGCCGTCGCCGTGATCTATCCGTTCCTCAAGCGATTCTTCTGGATGCCCCAGGCATGGCTCGGCATCGCGTTCGGCTTCGGCATCCCGATGGCTTTCGCCGCGCTGAGGAGCACGGTCCCGCCGCTCGCGTGGGCGCTTCTCGCGGCGAACATCGTCTGGACCATCGCCTACGATACCGAGTACGCCATGGTCGATCGCGACGACGACGCGAGGCTGGGGCTTAAGACCTCCGCGATCCTCTTCGGCCGCAACGACGTGGCCATCGTGATGGCGTGCCACTGGCTCTTCATCGTGATCCTCGGGGTCATCGGCCGGTGGCAGGAATACGGGATGTGGTACTACGCGGGCCTCGTGGTTGCCGCGGGACTCGCCGCCACGCACTACCCGATGATCCGGGGCCGCACGCGCGAAGGATGCTTCAGGGCGTTCATGCACAACAACTGGATCGGCCTCGCGGTATTCGTGGGCATCGTCGCCGACAACCATCCGTGGCTCACGCTGCAGCGCTGGATCCCGCACTCATGGTTCTCGTGATCCACGGGCATCCGTATCCGCGGCGATCGCGCGCGTGCGCGGCGCTGCTCGCCGCCATCCGCGACCTGCCGGACGTCGAGGTGCGCACCCTCTACGACCTCTATCCCGACTTCGACATCGACGTGCAGGGCGAGCAGGCGGCGCTCGAGCGCGCGAGCCTCATCGTGTGGCTGCACCCGCTCTACTGGTACACGGCGCCCGCGATGATGAAGCACTGGTTCGACGTGGTGCTGCTGGGCGGCTGGGCGCATGGCGAGGGCGGCGTCGCGTTGAAGGGCAAGGAAGTCCTGTGGGCCACCACGACGGGTGACGTGGAGAAGTACGCGTTGACGGGCGCCCATGCGCATCCCTTCGAGGCGTTCGTGCCGGTGATCGAGCAGACGGCGCGTTATTGCCACATGAAGTGGCTCGAGCCTTTCGTGGCGCACGACTCGCACGAGCTCACCGATGAAGCGCTCGCGGAGCAGGCGGGGAAGTTCCGCAAGCGCGTGGAAGGACATGTGGAGAAAATTGCCCCCGGCCTTCGCCGGGGTGACAAGCAATGAGTGAAGCGCTGATCTTCCTCGCCGCCGCCGTGGTCTGCGTGCCGGTCGCCAAGCGCATCGGCCTGGGATCCGTGCTGGGCTACCTCATCGCGGGCGCCCTCATCGGCCCCTGGGGATTGCGCCTGGTGAGCGAGACGGACGCGACGCGCAACCTTGCGGAGCTGGGCGTGGTGCTCATGCTCTTCGTGATCGGGCTCGAGCTCGATCCCAAGCGCTTCCTCGCGATGCGTGGCGTAGTCTTCGGCGGCGGAGCGCTGCAGCTTGCGGCGAGCGGCCTCGTGCTGGGCCTTGCGCTCTACTTCGCGGGGCTCGCCTGGCAGGGCGCGCTCATCGGCGGCCTGTCGCTCGCGCTCTCGTCCACGGCGATCGCGATGCAGCAGCTCGCCGAGAGGAACGAGCTCAACACGCCCACGGGCCGCGCGTCCTTCGGCATCCTTCTCTTCCAGGACATCGCGGCGATCCCGCTGATCGCGCTCATCCCGTTCCTGGGGCACGTCGAGGTTCCGGGCGCGAATCCGCTCTGGATGAGGGTGGGACTTGCCGCCGCGGCGATCGCGGCGGTCATCGTCGTGGGACGCTACCTCCTGAGGCCCGTGCTGCGGCTCATCGCGAAGACGGAGCTTCGCGAAGTCTTCACGGCGTTCGCGCTCCTGCTCGTGCTCGGCATCGCAGAGCTCATGTCCCTGGTGGGCATGTCGATGGCGCTGGGGGCCTTCCTCGCCGGCGTGCTGCTCGCGGGCAGCGAGTTCCGCCACGCGCTGGTGGGCGACATCGAGCCCTTCAAGGGATTGTTGCTCGGCCTTTTCTTCATCTCGGTGGGGATGACGATCGACTTCGGCCTGCTGGGCTCGCATCCCGCGACCGTCGCGTTGCTGCTCATCGGGTTCCTCGCGCTCAAGATCTTTTCGCTTTGGGGCGTTGCGCAGGCGATCGAGATCTGCCGGCAGCGCTGGCTTTTCGCGTTCCTCCTGTCGCAGGGCGGGGAATTCGCGTTCGTCGTGTTCGGAACCGCGCGCGAAGCCACGCTTTTCACCGCCGAGTGGGAAGGGCTCCTCACGATCACCGTGGCGCTCTCGATGGCGACCACGCCGCTCCTCCTCCTCGCCCACGACCGGTTCATCTGCGCGCAGGCCGAAGCCGAGCGCGAGCCCGATGCGATCACCGAGGAGGGCCCCGTGATCATCGCGGGCTTCGGGCGCTTCGGCCAGATCATCGGGCGCCTGCTGCTGGCGAGCGACGTGCACCCGGTCATCGTGGATCACGATCCCGACCAGGTCGAGTCGCTGCGCAAGTTCGGCTTCACCGTGTTCTACGGCGATGCGACGCGGCTCGACCTCCTCGAGGCCGCCGGCGCGAAGAAGGCGAGGCTGCTCGTGAACGCCATCGACGACGTCGAGCAGAGCCTCGCGCTCGTCGACCGGGTGCGCGTGAACTTCCCGTCGCTGGAAATCATCTCCCGGGCGCGCAACGTGAGCCACTATTTCGAGCTGAAGCTGCGCGGGGTGAAGATCGTCGAGCGCGAGACTTTCGAGGCGGCGCTCAGGGTCGGCCGCTCGACGCTGGAGCGGCTGGGCGTCGACCGTTTTCGCGCCAAGGAACTCGCGGACGCTTTCCGGCGCCATAACATCGCGAGCGTCGACGCGACGCTCGAGTTCTATACGGACGAGGGGCGGCGCATGTCCTACGCGAAGCAGGGCCGCGAGGAGCTGGAGAAGCAATTCGCGCGCGACCGCGAGCGCTTCGAGCGCGGGCACGGCGGCGGGGGATGGAAATGAGGAGATCGACATGACGACCTGGCTGGTATCCGGAGTTCGCTCGCCCTTCGCGCGGGTCGACGGCCCGCTGCGCAAGCTCGACGCGCTCGCGCTCTCCGTTCCCGTGGCGAAGGCGATGGCGGCGCAACTGCCCGCGGGCTCGCGTCCCGATCTCGTCGTGTGGGGAACGGTCGCGCCGAACCTCGGCTGGAGCAACATCGCGCGCGAGCTCGTGATCGACGCGGGCATCGACCAGGCGACGCCCGCCTTCAGCACCGTGCTCGCGTGCTCCACCAGCATGGTCGCCGTGTTCGAAGCGGCGGGGATGCTCGGCAACGATATCGATCTCGCGTTGTGCGGAGGCGTCGAGAGCATGAGCCGCGTGCAGATCGGGCTCACGCAGGGCATGTCCGACTGGATTCGCAGGCTCGGCACGGCGCGCAGCTTCGGCGACCGCATCGACAAGGTCACGGATTTCCGCTGGAAGGATTTCGGTCTGCACATCCCGGCGGTCGCGAACCGCGCGACGGGCAAGAGCATGGGCGAGCACTGCGAGGAGATGGCCAAACAATGGCACATCGCGCGCTCGGACCAGGACCGCATCGCGCTCGCCTCGCACCAACGCGCCGTGAAGGCGATGGCCTCGGGGTTCTTCGACGACCTCGTGATTCCGGTCGAGGGAATGGTGAAGGATGGAATTCCGCGCGCCGACACTTCCGCGGAGAAGCTCGCCACGCTCAAGCCCGCGTTCGATCGCGCGAGCGGGCAGGGCACGCTCACCGCGGGCAACTCGTCGCCGCTCACCGATGGCGCCGCGGCCATCTGGGTCGCGAATGATGCCGGCCTCGCGCGCGTTCCGTCGAATCGGCCCCGCGTGAAGCTCGTGGACTGGGAAGTCGCCGCCGTGGACATTTTCCACGAAGGCTTGCTGATGGCGCCCGCCTATGCGATCCCGCGCCTTCTCGGGCGCCACGGGCTCACCTACGACGCGATCGACCTCTGGGAGATCCACGAAGCGTTCGCGGCCCAGGTGCTTTGCAACGTCGCGGCGCTCGAGAGCGAATCGTTCCTGCGCGAGAAGGTGAAGACGAACGCGACCTTCGGGAAGCTTCCCTGGGACCGCTGGAACCCCAACGGGGGCAGCACAGCGATCGGCCACCCGTTCGGCGCCACGGGCGCGCGCATCCTCTCGCAGGCGACGAAGGAACTGGCCTCGATGGGACCCGGCAAGCGCGCGATCGTCTCGATCTGCGCGGATGGCGGATTGGGGACGGTGGCGTTGCTGGAGTCGGCCTAGCTCAGGCCGTCGCGGTCGCCGCCGCGCGAAGGTCGCGCACGATCCTTCCCCACTGCGGAATGCCCGTCTCGTGCGGATCGTCGCGCCAGGGCTCCTTGAGCGCGGCGTCGTACCACTTCTTCATGGAATCGAGCGCGAGCAGCCGCTCGACGTAAGCCATCGAAGGAGCGGGCAGCGGGAGTCCGTAGGTCTGGACCCGGAAGGCGACGGGGCAGAAGAACGCATCGACGGCCCCGAAGGACTTGCCCGCGAGGAACGGCCCGCCGAAGCGCCTGAATCCGTCATCCCACAATCCCACGAGGCGCGCGAGGTCGGACTTCACCGGGTCGAACGAGTGAAGCTGGATGCGCAGGCCGCAGAACATCGAGCAGACTTCGCGGAGCATTCCGAAGGAGCTGTGCATCTCGGCCGCGGCGCTGCGCGCCCAGGCCCGCGCCGTGTCGTCCTTCGGCCATACGCCGGGTCGCTTCTCGGCTACGTACTCAGCGATCGCGAGCGAATCCCAGATGGTGCGGTCGCCGTCCTGGAGGCAGGGCACCTTGCCGGTGGGCGAGATGCCTTCGGTCTTCGCGGTGAAGTTGGGTCCGAAGACGTGCAGGCGTTCGTGGAACGGGATTCCGAGCTCCGTGAGAAGAACCCATGGGCGGACGGACCACGACGAGTAGTTCTTGTTGCCTATGTGGAGGGTATACATATCGCCAATCGTAAGATTGCAGCGTCCCCGCCCGCAATCGAAATTTACTGACAAGGCATGTGAGGAGCGGGAACCCCGAAGAGGGCGCGGGCTCCAATCGTGATCATGAAATTCACGCTGAACGTCAATTCCCGGATTGTCGAAGTCGACGTCGATCCCGACCTGCCACTCCTCTGGGCCCTGCGAAGCCACGTGAAGCTCACCGAGGCCGCCTACGGCTGCGCGCAAGGCTTGTGCGACGCATGCAAGGTCCGGGTCGACGGGGTTCTGGTGCGCTCGTGCATCACGCCGGTCTCCACCGTCGGATCGGCGCGCGTCATGACAGTCGACGCCTCCACCCTCGGCCCGCGGCCGCCGGTCAGCGCGACAGCGCCTGGCGGTCGACCTGATAGAGCACTGCGGTAAAGCCGAAGCGCGCGAGGTCGGGCGCCGGCGCATACGCGACCGGGCGCAGCCACGAGGGCAGCGCGCCGCCCGTGAGCATGCGCCCGCCGAAGGTCGCGTCGAACTCTCGCCTCGACAGGTCCGGATGCAATAACACGTAGTACTGCCAGATGAATTCCTCGCCGCGGATGAGCGCGATGTGCGTGACGCCGTGCTCGAGAAGCAGGCGCGCCGCGTCGGAATCGCTGCGCGACGTCCAGATCGACGCGGCCGCCACCAGGCCCGCCCGGTTTTCCCAATAGAACGTGCCGAGCGTGCGAAAGCGCCCGTAGTAGCCGAGGGGCGTCGACGTGACCGGGCTCGAGAGCACCACGATGTCGCCCGCGGGTTGCGTGGCGCGAAGGGCGGCGGCCATGTCGCGCGCGAAGACGACCTGGGCGTCGTGGCGTCGCACCTCGCCCACGGCGACCGCGGCGGGCGCGACAGTGAAGGTGTTCAATGCGCCCGGCACGTAGAGCGAAAGCACGAGCGTCCCGGCAATCGCCCAGCGCACGACCGGCGACCGGCGCTGCGTCCAATGGGCCATGAGGACCATCGTGAGCACGACCGCGCCAGCGCTCGCGTTGAGGTCCCACCGCGACTGCCACCAGGCCATCTCGAGCAATGCCGCGGCGATGAAGGTCGCGGCAAGGAGCACCACGGGCGTGGCGCGGCGCAGGCGGACGATCGTGGCGATCGCGGCCACGATGGGAAGCGCGTCCACGAGGATCGCCCGGTAGAGATGCCAGGCATCCATGCCGCGCAGCCGCTCGATGAGCGGAACGAACTCGCCGATGAAGAGCTGGTGAAGCTGCCGCAGGAACGGGTCTGCGAGCGACATCACGCGGGCACCGAAGATCGCGACGGCCAGCGGCGCGGCCGCGACCGCGACGAGCGGAAGGGCCAGCGTTCCCGGTCGCGACATCCTTTGGGAGGGTGGCCGCAACATGCGCTCGCCCAGGTCCGCCACCAGGTGGCCTCCACCCCACCATGCCGCGGCATAGAGCGGATGGTTCACCTCGAGGCGCCAGCCCAGGTACTGCGGGAAGTACTCGAGGAGATAGAACGCGAGGCTCGCGATGGCGCCGACGCGTCCCCAGAGGATCCACGCGCCACCGTCGAAGGATTCGCCGCGTGCCGTCGCGTCGCGCCCAAGGAGTCCCGTGGCCGCGAGTCCCGCGAGTCCCGTGATCGCGATGGCGGGGATCACCGAGGCGGCGCTCACCCAGACGCCCAGCGCTCCGCTCGCCGCCGAGAGGATCGCGCCCGAACGCACGGCCGCGCGCGATGCGGGAAGGAGCCCGGCCTGCGCATCGCCGCCCTCGCGCCACCAACCCGCTCCCATCATCACCGCGCCGAGCACGAGGCCGAGCACGGAAACGGTGAGGAGCCCATGGTGATCGCAGTAGCTCGCGAAGAATCCTTCGAAGAGGCGCTCCTGCAGCACCATCGCGGCCGCGAGGAAAGTTCCCGCGAGGACGCCCGCGCGGCGCGCGGTCCACGTCGAAAGAAGCACGACCAGCACGAAGAGCGCGAGCGGGCCGATCCAGAGCGCGGCCTTCTCGACGGCGTTCGGAAGCGCGCCGCCGGCCAGCGCCTGCTGGACCCGGCCCGCGCCCGCGATGGTCCACGCCCAGGCCGAGTTCCAGTGGACTTCGCGTCCGTCGGGAGCGTTGTCGATGTCCGTGTGGCGGAGGCGAAGCGAATCGCCTTCGAGCAGCGAGATCGAATGGCGCACCCACGTCTGCGCATCCGCGGCGAATTCAGGGAAGACCTGCCTGAGCGGCGTGGGCGACTCGGCCGCCCCGCGCAATCCCAGCCGGCCGGCGAGATCGAGGTAGTCGCGAACCGTTGCGACGTGCCACGCGAGAAGGATCGCGACGAGCATCCACGCGGCGGCCAGCACGGCGCGCCGTATGCGGGCGCTTTCATGGCTCAGCCGCACGGCGGCTACAGCTTGGCGATCGCCTGCTCGAGGATCGCGTCGATGCCCCGCGGGCCCTCGACAGAAACCCCGAGGTCGCGGATCAGCCCGTCATTCAGGCCATAGACCCATCCGTGCACCGTGACGTTCTGGCCGCGGTCCCAGGCATCGAGCACGATCGAGGTCTTGCACACGTTGCCGACCTGCTCGATCACGTTGACTTCGCAGAGGCGGTCGATCTTCTCCGAGAGTTCCTTCAGCGGCGCAAGCAAGCGCTCGTGTTTCGACTGGACGTCCTGGATGTGGCGGAGCCAGTTGTCGATGAGGCCCAGGCGCTTCTTCTGCAGCGCGGCGCGCACGCCGCCGCAGCCGTAGTGCCCCACGACGATGATGTGGTGGACCCTCAGCACGTCCACGGCGTACTGCATCACCGAGAGGCAGTTCAGGTCCGTGTGCACGACCATGTTGGCGACGTTGCGATGCACGAACATCTCGCCCGGGAGAAGCCCGACGATCTCGTTGGCAGGCACGCGGCTGTCGGCGCAGCCGATCCAGAGGTAGTCGGGCGCCTGGAGCTTGGAGAGCTTCTTGAAGAACTGCGGGTCCCGGGCCGTGATGCGGTTGGCCCAGTCGCGATTGCGTTCGAAGAGATCCCGCAGCATTGTCATCTGGGCGACATTGTACCTATCGCTTCACGTCCGGGCCGGCGATGCGCATGGCCTTCGCGTAGGCGGGGCGGTCTTCGATTCGCTTCATATAGCGGGTGATGTTCGCGTAGGGCGCGATGTCGTAGTCCAGGTAGCGCCGCATCGTCGTGAAGGGAAACACCATCATCACGTCGGCCGCCGTGAATTCGGCCCCGGCGAAATAGTCGCGGCCCGCCAGCTCCCCATCCACGAACGCGAGCATCTGGTGCAGCCGCTTGCCGATGCGCTCCTTCACGGGGCTTTCCTTCGCCTCGGCCACGCGCGAGAGCACGAGCGCGATCAGCATCAGCGTCATGAGGCTGCCTTCGGCGAAATGCACCCAGTAGAGGTACTGCGCGTACGCGGGAGATTCGGGCGGCACCGCGAGGCGGCCCTTTCCGTGGCGCTGAACGATGTATTCGACGATGGCGCCGGACTCCGCGAGCACGAGGTCGCCGTCGCGAATGATCGGCGCCTTGCCGATTGGATGGATGTCCCGCATCGCCGCGGGCGCCGCGCCAGTGGCTTCGCGCTGGTGCCACTCCAGCTCGTAGGGAAGGCCCAGCTCCTCGAGGAGCCACACGATCCGCTCCGAGCGCGAGGTCGAGAGGTGGAAGACCGTGATCATTTCAATCCCTCCAGCGCGGCGTCGAGGTCCTTCACGATGTTCTCGCGTCCCAGGACCTCGATGAAGCCGGAACGCGAGATGAGCGACAACGGCTGCTCGTTGAGGTCCGCGAGGATGAGCCTTCCGCCGCGGCGCGCGAGCGACGCATGCAGCGCTTCGAGCGCATCGAGGCCGGTGGTGTCGAAGTTGATCACCTTGCGCATCTCGAGGATCACGACGTCGGGCATCTTGCGCGCCGGATCCGCGAGGGCTTCCAGCTTCACGACGGAGCCGAAGAAGATCGATCCGAAGAGCTCCCACGCGCCGACGCGGCGCCCGTCGGCGAGCGTCGATTTCCCCGGCGGCAGGTCGACGGGTTCGACGCGCGTGAGCGAGGAGATGCGATAGATGAAGAAGAGGCTCGCCATCGCGAGTCCCACCTCGACCGCGACAGTGAGGTCGAAGACGACGGTGAGCGCGAGCGTCGTGAGCAGGATCGTGCGGTAGAAGCCCGAGTAGTGCGGCAGCTCGCGAAGCTCCTTCCACGCGACCATGTTGAACGCGACCCAGACCAGCACCGCGGCGAGCGCCGAGAGCGGGATGAAGCCCGCCGCAGGCGCGAGGGCGAGGAGCACCAGCATCAGCGTCACCGAGTGCACCAGGCCCGCGACCGGCGTGCGCGCGCCGCTTCGCACGTTGGTCATCGTGCGCGCGATGGTGCCCGTCACCGCGATGCCGCCGAAAAGCGGCGACACGAAATTCGCCGCGCCCTGGGCCATCAGCTCCTGGTTGGGGTCGTGGCGGTCGGCGATCATGCCGTCGGCCACGCGCGCGCACAGCAGCGACTCGATGGCGCCCAGCAACGCGATGGCGATTGCCGGCATGAGCAGGTTCTGCGCCGTGGCCCAGTCGAAATGCGGGAGCTCCGGCGCGGGAAGCCCGCGGGGAAGCGACCCGAATCGCGTGCCGATCGTTTCCACGCGCAGGTCGAGCGCCCACACCGCGAACGCCGAGAGCACGAGGACCACGATGGTGCTGGGCAGCTTCGCGGTGACGAAACGCCAGTTGCCCGGCGAGGCGTTCTGGGATGGCCACAGGACGATCACGAGCAGGCACGAGAGCCCGATCGCACAGGCGACCCCGTTGAGAGTGTCGAGGCTCGCCCAAAGGAGCGCGATCTGGGAGAGCGAGTTCGACGGCATCTTCGCGACCTGGAGGCCGAGGAAGTCGCGAACCTGCGACAGGGCGATGATGACCGCGATGCCCGTCGTGAATCCGATCACGATCGACACCGGGACGAAGCGCACGAGGGTGCCGAGGCGGAACGCGCCCATGGCGAAGAGCAGGACGCCGGCCATCATCGTGGCGATGAGGAGGTTCGCGACCCCGTAGCGCTCCGCGATCGCATAGAGGAGTCCCACGAAGGCGCCCGCGGGGCCCGCGATCTGCACGCGCGATCCGCCCAGGAGCGAGACCACGGTGCCGCCGACGATCGCTGTGACGATGCCCTGCTCGGGCCGCACGCCCGAGGCGATCGCGAAGGCCATGGCGAGCGGCAGCGCCACGAGGGCGACCGTGACGCCCGCGCCGAGGTCGGCGAGAAAATCGCTGCGCCCGTATCCCTTCAGGCTCGTCCAGAGCCGCGGACGAAACGAGAAGGGAAAGGGCAGTCCCGACAACTAGACGGTTTCCACCGCGGAGTTGAGGTAGTAGCCGGCGCCGCGCTCGGTGCGTATCAGTTGGGGCGTGTTGGGGCTTTCCTCGATCTTGCGGCGCAGCCTGAGGATCTGCACGTCGATGGACCGGTCGTAGATGTCGTCGTGCAGGCGGCTCGATTCGAGGAGCTGGTCCCGCGTGAGGATCCGGCCCGGTGCGCGCAGGAAAGCGACCAGCAGCGCGTACTCGCTGTTGGTGAGCTCCACGTTGCGGCCGTCGGGGGCCTTGAGCTTGCGCGTGCCTGTATTGAGTTCCCAGCCGGCGAACTTGAATGCCCGGACGGTCTCGCCGCGGCGCGTCGCGCGCTTGCCTTCGGTGCGTCGAAGGACCGCCTTGATGCGCGCGAGGAGCTCGCGCTGGCTGAAGGGCTTGGTGACGTAGTCGTCGGCGCCGAGCTCGAGGCCCATGATGCGGTCGGCCTCCTCCTTGCGCCCCGTGAGGATGATGATGGGCAGGTCCAGCGATTCGCGCAGCCTGCGCGCGATCGCGAGCCCGTCCTCATCCGGGAGCTTGAGGTCGAGGATCACGAGATCCACGATCTCGACCGACAGGACCTTGTCCATGTCGGCGCCGGTCTCCGCGAGCGAGACCTTGAAATCGTGCTCCGTGAGGTATTCACGGATCAGGTCTCGGATTGCTACGTCGTCATCGACAACCAGGATGTGTGCTTCCACGGTCTCGTCGAAAAGTAGGGGTCGGAACGCATTTTAACGCCGGAGACCGTAGAATCCGAAGCGGGAGCCCGATGACCGCCGAAATACCCTCCATACCATCCGTAGGGAATGCCGGCTCGGCACGCCGGACGCTCGCCCTGGTGACCTTCGGCGTCGTCTACTACGTGCTCGCCGCTTATGCGGTGAGCCTGCCGGCCCAGGCCCGTTTTCCCCTCGCGATCTGGCCCGCCCATGGGCTCGCGCTGGGCGTTTTCCTGATCACGCCCCCGCGGCGCTGGCCGGCTTTCCTCGCGCTCATCGCCGTGGCAACGCTCGCGATCGCCCTCGACCTGCACGCAGGCTGGCGCGACGACCTGGTTGGCATCGGCGTGAACCTGGCGTTGCCGCTCGCGGTCGCTGTCGGCTTGCAGCGCCTCGCCGGGCCCGGCGTCCAGATCCTCACGGTGAAGGGTGTGGCCTCGTTCCTCGTGGGCATGGCTCCGCTCGTGGCGGCCATCGCGATCGCGGCGGCGGGGTATTCGTACCTGCAGTCGGGCGGCTCGATGCGCGACCAATGGGCCGTCACGTTCGCTTCCACGATGCTCGCGGTCCTTTCCACGGCGCCGCTCGTGCTCGCCTGGAGCCGGCGCGGCATCGGTGAGGCGCTCGAGCTCACGCGCTCGAAGATGCCCGAGCTCATCGTGCTGTACGTCGGCCTCATCATCGCGACCTACTACGTGTTCGGCTCGCGGCCCGATTCCCAGAACTACCTGCCGCAGCTGATCTATCTCTGCGCGCCGTTCCTCATCTGGGCGGCGCTTCGCTTCGGCATGCGCACCACGACGCTCGCGCTCGCGGTGTTCACGTTCATCTGCTATTGGCAGACGGCCCACGGCTTCGGGCCCTTCGCCAACGAAGGCTTTTCCGATGCGCGCGCGACGCTTCACCTGCAAAGCTACCTCGCCACGATCGTGGTGACGACGCTGTTTTCGGCGGCGCTGGTGGTCGAGCGCGAGGAAGCGGTGCGCGAGAGCGAGGCGTGGCGCCTGCGCCACGAGGCGGTGATCCGCGCGAGCAGCAACCTGCTCTACGAATTGAACCCCTACGACGGCAGCGTCCTCTGGGACGGCGACACGCGCTCCGTGCTGGGACTCACGCCGGACCGCATCTCCACGGCGCGCATGTGGATGGAACGCGTGCACGCCGACGACCGGATTCGCCTCAAGGGGCTTCGCCGCATGCTCATGACGGGCGAGATCCCCCACATCGCGATCGAGTACCGGTTCCAGAAGGACGATGGCGAATACACGATGCTCGGCGTGAACGCGTATCGCATCGGGGACCCGGCCGGCGACGATCCGGCATCGCGCCGCATCATCGGCTTCGTGAAGGACGTCTCGGAGAAAGTGCGCGCCGAGGAAGAGCGCGTCCGCCTCGAGGCGCAGCTGAAGCAGGCGGAGAAGATGCAGGCGGTCGGCCAGCTCGCCGGCGGCATCGCGCACGACTTCAACAACATCCTCGGGGCGATCCTCGGGTACGGCGAGCTCGCACAGCGCCGCGCCGAGGGCGATCCGGACATGAAGCGCTACATCGACACGATCATGGGCGCGGGCAATCGCGCCAAGTCGCTCGTGACGCAGATCCTGTCGTACAGTCGGGCGGAAGGCACCGAGCGCATCCCGGTGATCGTCGGCCCGATCGCGCAGGAAGTGTGCGACCTCGTGCGTGGCTCCACGCCCGCGGCGATCGAGGTGAGCTTCGCGGGCGCGCCCGACGACGTCGTGGTGATGGGAGACCCGACGCGTCTGCACCAGCTGCTCATGAACCTTTGCACCAACGCGGTCCAGGCGATGGGCGAGGGCGGGACGCTCACGCTGTCGGTCACCACCGAGATCCTCGAGCAGTCGCGCAAGGTGCGAAGCGGCGAGGTTCCTCCCGGCGAGTACGTTCGAATCTCCGTGAGCGACACGGGCCACGGCATCGCGCCCGAGGTGATCGACCGCATCTTCGAGCCTTTCTTCACGACGAAGCCCGCGGGCCGGGGCACGGGGCTCGGCCTCGCGCTCGTGCATTCCGTGGTGAGCGAGCACAAGGCGTTCATCGAAGTCGCGAGCGATCTCGGCCGCGGGACCACCTTCACCGTGTGGATTCCCCGCGTGCAGGTCACCGAAGGGATGATCGAGGAGCCGCCCGAGCCCAGCGCGGGCCGGGGCCAGGTGATCCTGGCCGTGGACGACGAGGTCGACGTGCTCCATGCCCTCGAGGAGATGCTCGCGCAGCTGGGATACGAGCCCGTGGGCTTCAACGACAGCCGCGAGGCCCTGGCGGCCGCGCGCGCGAATCCCCGCCGCTTCGACGCCGTCGTGAGCGACGAGGTGATGCCCGAGCTCATCGGCACCAAGCTCGCGACGGAGCTTCGCAAGCTGAATCCCTCGTTGCCCATCGTGATCGCGAGCGGCTACGGCGGCGCGGGTTTCGAGGCACGGGCCCTGCAGGCGGGCGTGAACCGGGTGCTTCGCAAGCCCTACCGGATGCACGAGATCGCCGAGACCCTGTCGGGCTTCTTCTCCAAGCCCTCGTAAGCCTACAAACGAAACTTTCGGTCCACTCCGTGTAACCCCGCAGTAACTCCCGCCCGCCAAAGTCGCTGGATGGAAGAAAGCGGGTATTCGGCGTTCACGCTTGCGCACGCCGCGGAGGAGATCGTCCGCGCGGGACCCGGCTCGTCCGTCGATTGGCGGGGCGCCAGCCTCGTCACGCACTTCCAGCCCATCTTCAACGTCCGCCGCCAGAGATGCTTCGGGTTCGAGGCGCTGGTGCGGGCCGTGGACGACGACGGCGCCGTCTCCTGGGACGACCTGCTCGGACGCACGACCGAGTCGGCGCGCGTGCTGCTCGACTGGACCTGCCGCGCGATGCACCTTCGCAACTACGCCATGGTGGATCCGGGCGACCTCACCCTCTTCATCAACGTCCATCCCGAAGCGGCCGTGCGCGACGCGGGGCGGGCCAAGGAATTCGCCGGACTCATTCGTTACTACGGCTTGACGCCGAAGCGCGTCTGCGTCGAGATCCTCCAGTCGGGATGCTCGAGCGAAGCGAAGCTCAGGGAAGCCGTCGAGGGCTATCGCGGCCTGGGCGTGTCGATCGCCATGGGCGATTTCGGAACGGGATGCTCCAACTTCGATCGCGTCATGGCCCTGTCCCCCGACGTGGTGAAGATCGACCGGGCGCTGCTCGCCGGCGCCGTGGGAAACGAAAGGGCGCGGCGCATGCTCCCCGCCATGGTCGCGCTGCTGCACGAAGCGCACACCAAGGTGGCCGTGGAAGGCCTCGAGACACGCGCCGAGGCGATGCTCGCCGTCGAGGCCAAGGCCGATTTCCTGCAAGGGATGTTCTTCGCGGTGCCCCAGGCCGCGCTCGCCGACGGCGGCGCGGGCCGGGAACGCCTCGACCAGTTGTTACGCAACGCGGCTTAGGTGATCGGATCCCGGCCTTACGCCGGGATGACAATCACTTCACGATCTCGAGGTGCTCGAGACCCGAGCCCAGGTCGCGGTTCTTCGCGTTCTTCGATTCGAGCTTGATCTTCAGGCGCAGATCGTTCACCGAGTCGGCGCTTCGCAACGCATCCTCGTAGGTGATCATGTCGGCCTCGAAGAGGTCGAAGAGCGCCTGGTCGAACGTCTGCATTCCGAGCTCGCGCGAACGGCTGATGAGCGCCTTCATCTCGTGCACCTCGCCCTTGAAGATGAGGTCCGACATGAGCGGCGAGTTCAGCATGATCTCGATGGCCGCGGCGCGCCCCTTCGCCCCCTTCTTCGGGATGAGGCGCTGGGAGATGATCGCCTTCAGGTTGAGCGACAGGTCCATCAGCAGCTGGGCGCGGCGCTCCTCGGGGAAGAAGTTGATGATGCGGTCCAGCGCCTGGTTCGTGGAGTTCGCGTGCAGCGTGGACATGCAGAGGTGGCCGGTTTCCGCGAAGGCGATGCCGTACTCCATCGTCTCGCGCTCGCGGATCTCGCCGATGAGGATCACGTCGGGCGCCTGGCGCAGCGTGTTCTTGAGAGCGGCATCCCAGGAATCGGTGTCGACACCCACTTCACGGTGGGTGACCACGCAACCCTTGT